>PKVZ01000044.1:8855-15340 GCA_003131635.1 Acidobacteriaceae bacterium | reverse complement strand
GTCAGGGGCATCTCAATCGCCTCCCGCGCTTTTGCGAATTACCCTTAACGCTACCTTGAGCAATTCGGAACTGACGGTTAATCCCGCATTTTCTAGGGGAGCAACATTCACTTCGAACCGGATTCGGTCTGCTTGATTCACCAGCCCAATCATTCCCCCGCGCTCGGCAAAGTGTGGAATGTCACTGACGGTGAGCGCCTGCAAGCGCTTCGCACCGGCAAGAATGGCGGTGAGGCGTGCTTCTTCGGACTGACTCACGAATAAAATATGACAGCTTTCGGCTTCGTGCAGGCTGAGAACGCTTCTTGCAACCACCGACTTGCCATCAATGGTCTCGCCTTTGACGGTGGCATCCAGAACCGATCCGAACGGATTCTTGCCTAAAACGCAGATTTCTAACGAATGCTTGCGGCTGTCAGGCGGAGCGGGCCAGCGGACAAACTTTCCGAAGTTGAACAAGTATGCAGCTTTGACTTGGGATTCGGTGGGGCCAACCTGTTGGGCTGGAGAATAAGCGGCGCTCAGGAAGGTAAAGACTGCGAGCCAAAGCGCAACACACAATCGCCGGCGGACACGCGGTACGCCGCGTGCGGCCAATGCTGCAGGCGCGCAGGCTTTCGACCTCAGCCCTTCGACGGCGTCTTGCGAGTTCACCTTTTCCACGCGATTTGTCCGTAAACGCTTCTCTTAATCCCGACGGGACCAAACTCTGCGTGATACGGCTGAAAGAGATTGTTTCCTACGACCGAAAGCTGCAGGTGACTTTTCATTTGCCACGCAAAACGCGCGTCGGCCGTCGAGTAAGAGGGAGTCATTTGTCCGGGTAGGACGCTGACGTAGCGATAGGCGAGGTCAAGATTGAATGCCTTGGAAATATCGAAAGATGACTGAAGTAAAACCTGATGCCGGGGACTGGAGCCACCAATCCCTGGCGCTGTGCCTATATCCAGGGAACCTGTACCTTTCTTCAATTCCATCTGCAGGAAGGAGTAAGAGGCTCGCAATCGCCAACGGTCGGTAACTTTCCACTCTGGCGCGATCTCTCCTCCGACAGTGGTGCCGAAGAGTCCATTGCCAAACTCAGCCGGAAGCAACACGTGAGTGGGCGCGGGATTGGTTTCTATGTAAGGCGCCCCTGTGATGTCCTCGCTGAAAAGATCTCCGTAATGGTTGTAAAACGCGGCTAGATCGATGTAAACATTCCCGGCGACGAGGCGCCGGTAGCCCAGTTCGTAACCATTCAGTTCTTCCGAGTGAAAATTACGATTCGCATTGAATCGCGCAAAGAAAGGGAGCCCACCCGGAGCCGTACCAACGTATCCCGATAGATAGAAATCATCTTCACCGTCCGAGGGCGTACGCAAGGCATGGGTGAAGGCGGCCCACAAGCTCTGCTTGGCAGTCGGAGTCCATAGCAGGCGGCCGCTCGGCTCCAACTGAAATCCGGTATAGTTCGTCTTCAAGAGTTTTGTTCCGACCGAAAGCGAAAGACGATTGCTGATGAGGCCGATTTCATCGTTAAAAAATCCCGTGAAGAGTTCGTCCGTTCGATTGCTGGGAAGGAACTCAAGTCCGGTGATGACTGGCTTGTCATCCCCTTTGCTCGCACGCGCGCCCAGGCCCCAGGAAAGTTCCTGCCGTCCCGGCAGGTGGAAGCGCTCCAGGAAGTCGACGTCGAAGGTATTGCGAATGTCGCTGAAGTTCGCTTCCTGGCGATTGGTTCGGTCGACATAAGCTTCCAACTGAAGATCGTCTCCTGCGCTGGAAGATCTTTTCCACTGGCCGGTCAAATTCCAGCCGGAAAGCGGCGCGGTGGAATTGACGACCTGCGAATAAGGCGGAGCGTAGGTGATGACTGCCACACTTTCTCCCGTGCCCTCATCGTAGATGTCGCCGTGCAGGTTAAAAGTATCGCGATTATTGGTGTTCCAATCCATGCGGAAGCCGACCTGCGCCGCGCGCCAGCGGTCATAATTCACGTTGCCGCCGTCATTCTCCGGGCCGCGGTTGAACCCTTTGGCATAGGCACGGTAGTCGAATGTTTTCCCGTCGCCACCCCCGTAACGCGAATTGAAAAAACCTTGTTCNNACTTCCCAATAGGTGCCCGCGATCAGAGTCGTATAAACGGTGCGGCCGTCAATCAGCACCAGCACGGCACGGCAGAGCCGGCTACCGAAACCGCGGATACCGATCGACCACTCGTTGCTATCAATGCGGGCTACCTCGACGCCCGGAGCCAAACGCAAGGCTTCCGGAATACTGGTCACTCCCGAGCGCTCGATATCGTCATGCGTGATTACATAGATAGCCGCCGTAGTTTTCCAGACTTCCTCGGGTTCTTTGGAAGCAGTTGTCACCTTGACGCTGCCGAGTTCTTCCAGGCTCAATTGCTTCAGTGGATTGCCGGACTGTTCTGGCAGGGCGCTTTCTGCGGCGCTGTTTGAAACCCAAACCGGCAGCGCGATCAAAAAAATTAGAATTACCTTCATTGAGGCGGAGGAGCATCGGCGGAAATGTTTGTGCATTTTGCGAGGGCGCTCTTACTGAATTGACTCACTGAATTGACTCACCGTGAACTAACTCAACCGCGGTGCGGTAAACCGTTGACCACTAAAGTAGAATCACTGCGACGAGTTCTTCATGTTCTTAATAAGTCTGTTCACTTCAGCCAGAAGCTCGTCTGGTTGCGCATCGCGCTTTTGCAGCCACGCGTCAACGACTCCGATCGTTTCATCGGGCAACGAGGAGAACCCTGAAAAGACCAGGATTGGTGTGTTGGGCTGCAATTGCTTCATCTCGCGCGCGACCGATAAGCCCTTCATTCGCGGCATCCAATAATCCAGCACCACCGCGTCGACATGATTGGTCTGGAACAATTGCAAAGCCTCCGGGCCGGAGCGAGCCAACAGCACATTGAAGCCCGCAGATTCAAAAACCAGCTTTCGCGCAGTCAATTGGTCTTCGTCATCTTCAGCACACAGAATGGTCTTGCGACCGGAGTTCGAGCTTTCCATTGGCGCGGCCTCTTTGCTCTGAAACTTCAGAATTTTAGAAACGGTGCCAAGAAGGACATCCGGATCCTGGCCCTTTTGCACATAACCATCGATCACGGTCAATAAACGTTGAGGCAACTGGGCAACGGCAGACACGACAACCACTGGCAATTCGGGATACTGCCCTTTAAGCTTTTGAGCGACTTCGTCTCCGTTCATGCCCGGCATCATGTAATCCAGAAGCACGAGATCAACTCCGGCCCCATCAGACAGCGTGCGAAGACCATCGACTGCGGACGACGCGGTAAGCACTGAGTAGCCGGAACTCTGCAGGAAGTGTCGACGCAGCGCAAGGGTCTCGGAGTCGTCGTCTATGCAGAGTATGGTGGGGACTCTGATTCGCATTTTCCTTTAAATTCAGATCGGGCACAAAGCGGGCATCATTGCAGGGTCCACGTCCCCTATGCCATACAGGGTTTACTGTAGGGCCGCGAGCGCCACTGCGCAAAACGTTTCTTGCGGCCACGCGGCTTTAAAGTTTCGATTAGAAGGCTGATGGAGCGATGAACCGATGAGAGCGTGCATCACGATAGTTCGGATGGTACATGCTAAACCCGATTCCCGATCAGCCCCACGCAGAGCATACTCATAACATCCGCTCATCGAGACTTCGCACTTCGGTCTTTTGCAAAAAATTCCATCTGTTGGATTATCCAAAAAGTGCGACTGCGCTGTTGATTCTTGACCATCCGCTAAACAGTGTTTTGCAACTAACGAAACATAAATAGAGCCGCCGTGTGGGGGCAAATTCTAAATATAAGGGAGATCCATGACTAAGAATTCGCTGAAAGAACTTTACGTCGGAGAATTGAAAGACTTGTTTAGCGCCGAAAATCAGCTGACTAAGGCGCTGCCGAAGATGGCAAAGGCAGCATCGTCCGATGAATTGCGTCAGGGCTTCGAGGAGCACTTGGAGCAAACCCGAGGGCACGTCGACCGCCTGCAACAAATCTTTGGAATGCTGGGAGAGAAAGGCACCGGCAAGAAGTGTTTAGGGATGGAAGGTTTGGTAAAAGAGGGCGCCGAGATTATCGGTGAAGATTTTGAGGACGCAATGATGGATGCCGCGCTCATCTCGGCGGCTCAACGCGTAGAGCATTATGAAATTGCCGGCTACGGCACGGTGATTGCCTACGCAGAGCTTCTGGGGGAGTCGGAGCAAGCGTCGCTGCTAAGAGAAACCTTGCAGGAAGAGAAGGAAACGGACGAGAAGCTCACCGGATTAGCGAAAGAAATCAACGTCGAAGCGCAGCAGGGGGATTCGGAGGGCGGGGAAGAGGAACAACGGAAGGAAGGACGGAAGACGCGTAGAGCCGCTTAATCGGCATCCGATGGGCGATAGCGGGGAGTCGATTGCCAGACTCCCCGCTATTTTTTTGGAGCCGTCGTCCTCATCATCGCTTTTGCTTTTGGCGTATGGCTTACGGTGCGAGGTTGGGCCACATTGCTGCCTGTGATGCTGGAATTTAGAGGAATTCTACGAGACGGCGGTGAGCCGATTACTCCAGGTTCAAGTTCATCTCTCCGCGCTTATCGAAGGAAATCCGCAGCAGCTTTTCATTTCCACTGGCGAAATCCCCGGTCACGATCTGGTCTGAGGAATTCGTACCGGAGGTGACTTGCACGCGAAAATGATGCGTTCCAGGTGTGATTTGCATGGCATGGATTTCATGGCCTTGAACATGATGGAACACGGCGAGACGTTTCTTGTCCGTGCCTTCCAGAGTGCGGGTATAGCTCAAGTTGCCGTCGACCCATATCGATAGATGTGCCTCGGCGAATTTGTGATCCACTTCAACGTCGAGGGTGGCGGCAGGTGCTGGAGAGGCTATTGTCGCGGAACTGTGGACCGGCTGAGCCGGCGACTTTGGCGGGGACTTCCTGGCCTTCGTCTTCTTAGCGATAAGCTCCGGGGGCGGAGCGGATGGAACGTTTGTAGTGGAGATAGCCGGAGGCAAGTCCGAAGCGGTCTTGACCGCCGTTTCCTGTCCGAAGAGTGGCAAAGGCACGGCCATGTTTCTTGCCGTGCCGTTCTGAGCTGGCGGTCCCTCGTGCCAAACTACGTGACCGATCCGAAGACCAAAAAGTAGAAGTCCCACCCCAAACAAAGTGCCGGCGAAATACTTCGTTACTGTTTTGTCCAACATCCGTTCCGCGCGAAGGGGACTGGGTTTGACGCGCTGGGTTGAGCGAAATCTGACCGTGCTGCGCTGCGTCGTGGATGATGACTTATCTTTTTCGCTTGGGATGGGGTCTATACCGCCGTTTAAAGAACCTGGCTGTTTAGCTTTACTCCAGAGTTCGCGGCCTTCCAGCAAATCCTGGATGTCCAGGGCCATTTCCATGCCGCGCTGATAGCGCTCTGCGGGATCTTTCGCGATGGCTCTAGAAATGATGTAGTCGAGCCCCGGGGGTAGCTCAGTCTCCAGAACCGTCGCGGGGATGGGGTCGCGGTTGACTACTTTGTAGGACACCGTGAGCGCGCTGTTTCCCTGAAATGGCCTGTACCCGGTCAGGATCGTGTACAGAACCACGCCCAACGAGAACAAGTCCGACCGGCCATCCACGGCGTCGTCGTTCAATTGCTCAGGCGACATATAGGCAGGAGTTCCCAAAGCCCGGCCCGCCAGAGTGTGATTGGCAAGATTGAGTTTGGCCACGCCGAAATCGGCAATCTTGGCATGACCTTCTTCGGTTAACAGAATGTTGGCGGGTTTAAGATCGCGGTGAACTACTCCCTGACCATGGGCGCAATCCAGCGCCTCCGCCAGTTCGTGCGTTAGCTGGAGTGCGGTTTCCAGCGGCAATTTCCGGTCTTCNNATGGTGACGATTCCAGGATGCGAGAGGCGGCCTGCAGCTTCCGCTTCCCGGTAGAAGCGCTCGCGATACTCTTGCTCCTCTTCCGGTGGCTGCCCCGCCAACGAGATGGTTTTTACCGCCACGACACGGTTGATCTTGGGATCGCGAGCCTTGTACACCACCCCCATGGCTCCTCGTCCCAGTTCAGCCAGGATCTCGTATCGCCCAAATCGTTCGCTTCTGCGTTCATCCATAGGTGACATTTGCGGCTTCAAGTTTCACTGCAAAGTCATGTGGTTACAGGACTAAGTGTTCGAAATTCTTTCGATTGCGCTGTGCGGAATGGCAAGCTCCGCCTGCGTGAGCGGTCGCAGGCGAGCGCAGCCTTGAGTCCTATTGTCCACCGGCAGCTTTAGGACCTCCAAGTTACCGACGTGTTACGGCTAGGGGCTGTGAACCCAGAGGAGTTTCGCCCCAGGATTGTCGGTGGAGGGTCTAAAATCGCTATGAAAAGGCGGAAATTTGGCTCTTTCATAAGAAAGCGGACCCGGTTGCCCGGGTCCGCCTGTTTGTAGTCGAGATGGGTGAGGGAAGAAAAAATTAAGGGCATATCTGCCGGTATGCCCTTATT
>PKVZ01000044.1:0-8850 GCA_003131635.1 Acidobacteriaceae bacterium | reverse complement strand
CTCCGTTCAGCGTGATCGATTCGTACAGCAACTGATTGCTCGATGTCCGCTGCACTTTGAGAGTGACGTGGTTCCACGAATTGCTGTTTGGGTAACATGAGATGCCGGTGGGAGTCCACTTGGCTGCCACCGGGTTCCAAACATCCCATTCGTTCCCGCCGGCGATACGGCACTCGTGACCCCAGACGAAGCCCAGGTTGTCGAAGAACTGATTGATGTCGAACTCCTCGGCCTGCGAAAGCGCCAAGTCAGTTCCGTAGAAGTAGACGTCGTAGGTGAAGTCATGGAGCGTGGGAACCAGGGTATGGTTGTTATCCGGCAGACCCTGGGACGAATCGGTCCCGATCAAATGGTTGTTCCACAGGGTATCTGAATAATCAGCCGTACCGCCGACATTCACTTCCATGGCCTTGTCATCCATCGAGGGCGACTTCACGTTCTGCGCCATCCAGAAGGAGATGCCGTCACAGGGCGACGGCGAACAGTCGACAAAGTTTGGTGGTCCCTGGCCGTACCCCGCCCATCCGCCGCTGGCCTGAAGGCTGGAGAACGAACTTCCGCCACTCCCGCTTCCGCTGACGGTGATTTTCACCGGGGTGGTGGCAGCGCCGCCGCACTTGTCCCACTCTTCCACGACTGTGTTATAGGTTCCGGGGCTCAGCGTCAGGTTGTAATTCATGCTGGCACCGTTTACCACGTAGGCCAGCTGGCCCGGCGAAGGGTAGATTCCCATGGACGCGACGCCTTGTGGACAGGACGTGGTCGCGGTTGCGGTGAAATTAACCGGCGAGCCAACCGTGCCGTTGTTGGCCGGCGAGGTGACATGAACGCCAGTCGATCCTGACCCGTCCACTGTGACGGTGACCGGAGTCGTAGACGCTCCTCCACAGTTGTCCCACTCTTCGACAACAGTGTCATAGGTACCTTCGCTAAGACTCAAGCTGGTATTCATCGAGGCGCCATTGACTACGTAGGACAAAACGCCGGGGGCGGTGTAGATTCCCATGGAGCCTACACCCTTGTTGCACGAAGTCGTAGCCGAAGCCACATAAGGAACGGATCCTTGGTAGGTCGAATTGTTGGCGGGTGTGGTGACGGTTACTCCGGCAAAAGCAGCGGAGGAGCACAGGGTCAACAGGCACACGATCAGCAATGCAAGCTTGGGCATGCTATATTTCTCCAGTTATTTATTGGCTTCCGGTGTTCTGAACTGCTACGAGAAACTGCATCCCACGCGCGAGCGGGCGCGTTAAAGGGTAGAAGAAGTGGCTTGATTGAGGCGGTTTCGAAGAATCCTTAGCGTCCCAGCTAACCTCGACCTAAAGACCCGGCCAGAAATCAACCTCAAAACTGCAGAGACCATACCAGAAACACTGTATTCCCTCCAAGCGAAAAATGTGTCCTGCGATACTCGGAAGTACAACGTCTGGAGGGTATATCGGTTGGCCAGAACCATCGTAAACACTCCCCTCTCATTTGGCAACCCGACGGCGGAAATTAAACACTAACCATCGGTTTACGCCTGTGCGGAGGGACCTGGGCCCGCACATCACAAGGAGCTAGAGCCATGAATACTGCTACTCAGAACAAATGCGCTCACCAGCAGTGCACTTGCCCGGCGGCTTCGAACAGCCGGTATTGCAGCCCTGCCTGCGAAAGTGGGAAGGGATCGGAAAGCGCTTGCGGCTGCGGTCATTCGGATTGCGCTGGCGCCAAGGCTGCTGCGTAACGATGGAGCGGTTGAACCGGTTTGTTTCGGTGCCAAGGCGTTGAAGGAACGGGACGGAGCGGCAACGTTGGTCGGGTTGGATTGGAGTCATACTTTGGCGTCCTCCAAGGAGGCTTCAGCCTCTAAATCGCTGGTGCTCATCGCCTTCGTACTTGCGATTGCAGCGTTATATTTCGGCCGTCAGGTTTGCATTCCCCTGGCCTTGGCCCTGGTCTTCAGTTTTCTTCTCACCCCATTCGTTTCCCTGCTGGAAAAACTCCGGTTCGGTCGTGTCCCTGCGGTGTTGACGGTATTAATTCTGTCGTTCGTGGTGGCCGGAGCCGTCACTTGGGGAGTGGCCCGTCAGCTGGTAGAGATCATGGTTGAGCTTCCGGACTACAAGGCCAATCTGGATACGAAAATTCGTTTGCTCAGGGCCCCGCGTACCGGCAGTCTGGGTAAAGCCACTGCCACCGTCCAGGAGCTGAATAAGGAACTAGCGGCGGTTCCCGGACAAATCTCTTCGGCAGCGCAAGACAGAGAACAAAAGATAGCTCACTCCGTACGCCCGATCCCGGTTCAAGTGGCCCTGCCTCCATCCAATTTCGTTCAGGATCTTCGCGAGCTCCTGGGGCCGCTGGCCGGCCCTATGGAAACCGCGGCAATCGTCATTATTTTTACGCTGTTCATGCTGATCAAGCGCGAGGATTTGCGTAATCGCGCAATCCGGCTGGCCGGGCGCGGCCAGTTAAACGTCATGACCCAGGCACTGGACGATGCCGGCCGTCGGCTGAGCCGTTATTTGCTCTTGCAATGCGTGATCAATACAGGTTACGGGGTCGTGTTTGGATTAGCGCTTTACTTGATCGGCGTGCCCCACGCGCTGCTTTGGGGAGTCTTCGCGGGAGTCCTGCGGTTTGTCCCTTATGTCGGGATGCTGGTCGGGGCGGCTCTTCCAGTCGCCTTGGCGCTGGCCGTTTTCCCCGGCTGGCACCATGCAGCGCTGGCATTCGGAGTGTTCCTGGTTCTGGAGTTGAGCGTCGCTAATTTCGTCGAGCCTCTTCTGTACGGGGCCCACACCGGCATTTCGTCTCTCGCAATCCTGGTGGCGGCTGTCTTCTGGGCCACAATTTGGGGGCCAGTGGGACTCATCCTTTCGACTCCGCTCACTGTCTGCCTGATCGTGCTCGGCCGTCACGTTCCCCAATTGAACTTTCTTGAAGTGCTGTTGGGTGACGAACCGGTCCTTCTGCCGGAGCAGTGCTTCTATCAGCGATTGCTGGCTATGGATGAGGTAGAGGCGAGGGCGATAGCCGAGGCTCACCTCAAGAACAACTCGCTGCAAAACTTATATGAGACCGTAATCCTCCCCGCGCTGAAACTTGCGGAACACGATTCCCACGCTGGCAACCTGGAGGACAGTACCCAAAGGATTATGTTTCGCAACGTAAGAGAACTGCTTGACGATCTCGGGGATGAGTACGGAGAAGACCAGACCGCCGCGGTTAAGGGGAACAATGATTTTCTCCTACATTCCCGAGGCGAGATCGCGCCGCCACGAACCAATACCGCCTGCATCCCGGCCAGCAGCGGGGCGGATGAACTAGTGGCGACAATGCTTGCCCAGTTGCTCCGGCAGGCGGGGATTCACGCGCGCCATTTCAGGGCCGGCTTGCCGGAAGCCACTCTGGCTGAAGTTTCAAAAGGAGATTACAGAACGGTTTGTATATCTTCCATTTCTACTTTCTCGGTCGTCGAGGCTCGTTCCCTTTGCAAAAGACTGAGGAGCGTTGCCCCAGATTTGCGAATCTTCATGGGATTGTGGGGCCTCGACAACCAGACAGCGCAGCAGCGGCTCGGCCCCGCCTGCCCGGTTTCGGTGGCTTCCACTCTGTTGGACGCCCTTACCCAAGTTCGGCAACTGGTTGATCCCACCATCCCTGCGGAGACCCTTGCCGCATCCGCCAGTCCCGAAAAGCTATCCGCCTAAAGCCGGGAGGCCGAGCGCGTCTCTCGGGCGATTCTCAAAACCCGTTGCGATTTTTTCCAAGAAAATCGTGTCCGGTATTTCCTGTAGCGCGCATCCAAGGCTATAATGCCTCTACAGCGATCCGCTAACGCTGATGTGCCGTTAGAATCCCAGACCAGGAAGCCACATGAGCGACAAGCCCAGCACTACTCTGCCTGCTACCGTTGAGAAAGTTATCAAACCCATTCTTCCCTCTGAGCCCGAAAAAGCCCAGATTGCAATCCACGGCGCCGATCATCTCTACCGGGAGGTTCGCATCGAAAACACTTTAACCGACGAGAACGGGGAAAAAGTTCATCTCAAACCCGGTGCCGAAGTGGAAGTGACCATCGCGGCGGAGCCCGAAGCGACCACTGCCTCAGACTGATCGCCTGACCGAGTCCGCCTGGCAGGGATCGAGTAGCCGCAGGCAAACGCTCACACGTTGACCGCCGGAGCGGTTTCATCACTCGATTCGTCGCGCTCCTGGCAGGCCTCCAGCCATCGAGTCAATAAATGCAGAACCTCGCCAGGAGGTTTCAGCCATAGCTGCGCTGCGGTCGGCCGCCACACTGGACGCACCAGTATGCTCAGGCCCAGGCCATTGATGGCCTGAAAGGCATCCTCGTCCGTAGTGTCATCTCCCAGATAAGCCGCAGGCGTGTCCGCATCCATTTCGCGGAGAAGGGTGCGCACGGCGGCGCCTTTGTTGGCATTCTTGCTGCGAATCTCCACGCCACAATCGAATGGCAGCAGGTCCAGTCTGGCTTGCTTCGCAATGCTCGTCCAGCCCAGCATGACGCGCCGATGAATGTCTTCCGCCTCGGTTGTATTCAGTCCCCGCCAGTGCACCGCAATGCTGCCTGCTTTGTATTCGGCCGTTTGCTCCAGTTGTTGAGAAACCAGCCAGTCGTCGGCCAGCGCTAGCGCTTTCAGTGTGGGTTCATCCAATCCCAGGACTTTAATGCTGCCGTCGGTCTTCACGCGCTGCAATCCGTGAAGTCCCCAAACCTCGAGATGAGGCTCAATCGCGAGCAGTGGAATCAGTTCAGTTGCGTCCCTTCCGGAAACGATCACCACCCGGGTTTTTCCAACCTCTAGGATTTCCTGCAAGACCGACTTGATCCCGGGATACGGGAAAGCTTTCTCACGCTCTTTCTGAAAGGGCGCAAGCGTTCCGTCGAAATCAAGCATGAGCAGCGACCGTGGCGCCCAGGCTACAGTTCGTAGAAAAGACTCAATTCCAGGGTCCGAAGATGAAGATTCCTTGCCGATTCTGTCCTCGCGCCGCATCACGCAGCAGTCACGTTGCCGCGAACTCCATGCGGCCGGTCCGCGCCATCGAGCCGGAGTTCGCAAAGTTCCGTGATCAGATTCCCCGCCCAACGGTGGATGTTGTTTTCCCTTATGATTCTGCGCATGCGGTGCACTCGCATTTGTTTCTCGTCGGGATCCATTTCCAAAGCCACGCGAATGGCTTCAGCCGTCTGGTCGATGTCATAAGGATTCACCAGCAGAGCGTCCCGCAATTCGCGCGCCGCTCCGGTGAACTGGCTCAGAATCAGCACGCCGCGTTCGTCGTGGCGTGCCGCCAGAAATTCCTTGGCTACCAGGTTCATGCCGTCGTGCAACGAGGTCACCAGGCACAGGTCCGCGGCCCGGTAGTAGCGGTCGATTTCAGCATGACTGTGTTGCCGATTCAGGAACAGGATCGGTTTCCATTTGCCGGATTGAAAGCGCCAGTTGATTCGTTCCGCTTCGGCTTCCAACTCTCCCATCAGGTCGTGGTAGCGCTTAATATGAGTGCGGCTGGGAGCGCCGATCTGCAGGAACGTGAACTGCCCCTGATATTTCGGATACTTTTCGAGGAATCGCTCGATCGCGCGAAAACGCTCATGAATGCCTTTGGTGTAATCCACGCGGTCGACGCCAACTCCCACGAATGGTGTTTCGACTCCCAGGCTGTGCAGCAAGCCGGTCCGATCGAGATAGTCGCTTCCATAGCTGTCGGGCTCGATCAGTTTATCGTCACTGAAGTCGACGCTGATAGGGAACGGCCGAACCAGCGTTCTGTGATTCTGCCGCGTGACCGAAAAGTGCTCCCAGTCGACGCGTGATTCCACCACCCGGTCCACGGTTTGCAGGAAGTTGTTGCAATGCGATTGGACATGGAAACCGATAAGATCCGCTCCCAGCAGGCCATCCACCAGTTGGCGCTGCCACGGACAGATGCCGAAGGCTTCCGGATTGGGCCATGGAATGTGCCAGAAGATGGCCACCCGCACGTCCGGTCTTTTTTCTTTCAGCAGCTGCGGAAGCAAAGCGAAGTGGTAGTCCTGGACCAGCACCACAGGATTTTCCGTGTCCGCAATCTCCTCGATCACCGCCGCCGCGAACTTGCGGTTCACTTCTTGATAAAGCTGCCAATCCCGCTCGCGAAAAATGGGGCGGGTATGAGCGATGTGAGAAAGCGGCCAAAGGCCTTCGTTAGAAAATCCGTAATAGTAACCTTCCTCTTCCTCTTTGCTCAGCCATATTCTCCGCAGGGTGTAGTGGGGATTTTCCGGAGGGACGCGCAGCCGATCATGCCCGTCTACCACTTCTTTGTCGGCGTTCCCGCTGCCATGTGCGATCCAAGTGCCGTCGCAGGCGGTGAGCACGGGTTCCAGAGCGGTAACCAATCCGCTGGGCGGAACCGTCACTTCGAGAGATTTACCATCCCGCTGGTGGATATACGGCTCTCGATTTGACACTACAAACAGGCGGCCGCCATGGAGGCGCGTCTGAATCTGCACCGCCAACCGCTCCGCCGTCCACATGGATTCCCCGGCTTCCCGCAAACGCGCCTCATTTTCGGCGGCGCTTCTCGCCTGGCTCAGGCTTTCCGCCATCGTCACGACTTCCCAGGCCAGCGGTTTGAACAAATCCAAATCCGGCATCTGCTGGCGTGACGAAATCCTTCCCATGCGAAGCGCGCGCATCCATTGCGCCGCTCGGGCAATGGGACCGGCGATACTCCAGCGCACGATCAACAGCGTGATGAGGACGATGAAAAAGACCTGGACGAGGATACTAAGGAATGCTTCCCGCCAGGTGCGCAAGTTTTGCGCGCGAATGTAATCCACGTCGTGCACCACCGCAAGTCCGCCCAACACCGCATCGTCCTTGTGCAGGGGTAACGCAAAAATATGTATTCGGTATTTGTCCAAGCGGCCAAAGGAGCTCTGCGCGCGATTCTCCGTGATGGCGTGGGCTACGTCGCCCGGAACTGTCCCCAGTAACGGCTGCAATGCGGGAGTAATCGCGATCAATTTACCCTGCAGGTCGTAAACAGCAACCCCCAGCAGGTGTTCGCGGGTTCCAAAGCGCTGTACCGTTCGCTGTAATGCCCGTGGAGATTCCCAGGATTTCTCCACATTCATTGCGAAGCTTTCACCGATCTCTTCCGAACTCCGTTCCAGTTGGCTTCGGAGCAATCGTTTTTCCCGCAGTACCTCGTAGTAGGAAAAACCTAAAGACACCAGCGTAATGCCGACAATGAGAGAAATGATGAGACGGACACTCAACAGGCGCATGCTCTATCCCTTCCCGCCGTAAATCTATGGCATCCCTACATCAGCCAGAAAGAGGGAAGGACACAGTCAGCTCAGGCTGGCTTAACGGTCCTACTCCATCTTGATCGTAAATAACCGAAAGCTTCCGTTGACATAAGGAAATCCCTGTAGATGGTAGGGAAAAAGAGCGAGGCTTGCATATATGCCGGAAGTGCCGTGGGCTGGCCACGGGTTCTAAGCGCCGCGGGAGCCTTGTGAAATCAGGGGCTTGCCAAGAGGTGCCCCCTACAGTAAAGACCCTAGAGTCATCTCGCAGTTTTTCGTGTTATCAATCAGTACTTGGATCGGTAAGTCCCCCTAAGTCGCGCCCACAGATATGGTTCGGATGGCCCTGATTTCGGTGGCGTTAGCGCCTGCAGTCAACCTGCGCAGAAGGCCGAACTCCGCCAATATTCCCCTCTCACTCCAGGAGATCGTATGAAGAGAAATAGCCGAGACACGGCTAGCGGCGTTGCCAATGGCGCATTGGACGAAGGCGAGAACAATAAGCACAAGAGCAACGGGGATTCTGTCGCCGTTGCCCAGCCCGCGCCGGCTGATCTCAGTGTGATTCTCGCCGGCCTGCAAACCATGCGGAATGGAGATTTTTCGGTACGCCTTCCCGGCTCCTGGACGGGACTCGCTGGCAAGATTGCAGATACCTTTAATTCCATCGTCGCCGCCAATCAACAGATGGCGCAAGAATTGAAACGCGTCGGGCAGGTCGTAGGCAAAGAGGGAAGAACTCGCGAGCGCACCCGCTTCCATGAATCTCGAGGAGCGTGGGGCGATATGGAAGTATCGGTCAATACGTTGGTTGAGGATCTACTTCGACCCACCGCCGAAGTTACCCGCGCCATCGCCGCAGTCGCGCAAGGAAATCTGACTCAGACAGTTCGCCTGGACGTGGATGGGCGCCCGCTCGAAGGCGAATTCCTACGTTCCGCCAGCATCGTCAATACCATGATTCAACAGCTCGGCGTGTTCACCGCCGAGGTAACGCGTGTAGCGCGTGAAGTGGGTACGGACGGAAAACTCGGAGGCCAGGCGCAAGTTCCCGGCGTGGCTGGTACGTGGAAAGATCTCACGGACTCGGTCAACTCCATGGCCAGCAATCTAACCGGCCAAGTCCGCAACATCGCAGAAGTCGCGACCGCCGTTGCCAGCGGCGATCTCTCCCGCAAAATTACGGTCGATGTCCGCGGCGAAATTCTCCAGCTCAAAGAAGCCATCAACACCATGGTGGATCAGCTGCGCTCGTTCGCTTCCGAAGTAACGCGCGTGGCTCGCGAAGTGGGCACGGACGGTAAACTGGGCGGGCAGGCCGTGGTGGTGGGCGTGGCCGGTACCTGGAAAGATCTTACCGACTCCGTCAACGCCATGGCCGGTAACCTGACGGCCCAGGTTCGAAACATTGCAGAAGTTACGACCGCCGTGGCTCGCGGCGATTTGTCGCGCAAAATCACGGTCGATGTAAAGGGCGAAATTCTCGAACTCAAAGACACTATCAACACAATGGTCGATCAGCTCAACGCGTTCGC
>PKVZ01000229.1 GCA_003131635.1 Acidobacteriaceae bacterium | reverse complement strand
TGTGGAGACAGCCGCCCTCGGCTGTCCGGTCGAAGCAGGAGTTCGACCGCCGCCGGCGTATTCCTTCGAGAACTAAAATATTCCTCCTTCTTTGACGATGTAATTAGAACCATGAAGACTCTGACCGTCTCCGTAGCCCGAAAGCGCTTCGGCGCTCTCTTAAATGCGGTCCAGGAAGAACCGGTGCTCGTTTGTTGGAAAATGGTGACAAGGTCGTGATCATTTCCGCAGACAGATACAAACAGATTTACGGCATCACGACCTTCGAGTCGGAGCCAGTCAAGCTGACCCGCAAAAGAACAAGTTTCTGGAAGTGGCGTTGAATGGGAGGGCGGATGTGATTATTACGGGGGATGCGGATTTGCTGGGGATGCATCCGTGGCGGGACGTGAGGATCCTTTCCCCACTCGGATTTCTTAACGGTCCGAGTCAGTGAATCAATCCGAGCCGACTAGACGCATCGTGTGCTAGGGGCCACAGGCAATTGGGAATTAAGCTTCTTGTGGGCCTCGTCCATAGTTTGACACCTTTTCATATCCATTGCATGAAGTAGCTTAAGTAACGCCGAAGCTAACGAAAAGCACAGTTCGCCATCCGGTTCTTCAAAATCGATCTCGCCATAGTGGACAACACGGATGCGCGTATCGTAGAAGCGTTTCTGAAAGTACTCTTTAATTGAGGTCGCGGGGTCGAACCCATCGAGAGCAGGCATTAACCACGCCTTATTCTGCAGCGCAAATTCGTCGAATGTCTTACTTGTCAAGAATTTCGATAGCGCGTCCAATTGCCCCCTAAACGACGACATGTTCTTCCACTCGCCCTCCCACCCGGCCGGCTCACCCTGGGTTAGGCTGGACGGAAGAATTCCGGAATCAATCCCCTTCCACTTGAAGAATAGATAAGCCATCTCTCCCTCAACGGCAATCGCGCACAAAAGTATGGTGACGGTGATATCCCCGTTTGCGAGCTCCTGCTTTGCGCGCTCGACTAGCAGCATGGTGGCTAAGTTGCCCAAAGGCTGCAAAAGATAAGGCTGCGCACCACACTTGGGACACTGGGCATACTCTGGAAGCACGCTGCCGCTGATCCCCAGCGGAAACATCTCGCCGCAGCGGGCACAATTGATTGGTATAAAGGACTTCACTGAGGAAAGTATAGCGCGCAGAGAGAAGCGGGTGCTGGGGGAATCAAGCGAACAAAAATTCCTTCGTCCTCAACTCCTTAATCGTGTCCCTCAACTTCGCCGCCTTCTCNNTCGGCGGCGATGATTCCAGCCAGCGTCATATCCAGTGGACGCACGATCGATTCCGGCGTGATTCCATTCTCCAGGTTGTAAGCGGTCTGGATCTCGCGCCTCCGCAAGGTTTCGTCGATTGCCCGCTTCATCGAATCGGTCATGCGGTCGGCATACAAAATTGCGCGTCCGCGCAGATGCCGTGCGCAGCGGCCTATGGTCTGAATCAAAGATCCCCACGACCGCAGGAAGCCTTCTTTATCGGCATCGAGAATCGCTACCAGCGAAACTTCCGGCAGGTCGAGCCCCTCGCGCAGTAGATTGATGCCGATCAATACATCGAACTCGCCTTTTCGCAGATCGCGCAGAATCTTTACCCGCTCCAGCGTCTCGATCTCCGAATGCATGTAGCGGCACTTCACGCCCACCTCGGCGTAATACTCGGCCAAGTCTTCGGCCATGCGCTTGGTGAGCGTCGTGACCAGCACGCGCTCACCATGCTCCACACGGGCGCGAATCTCATGCAGCAGATCGTCGATCTGTCCCTTCACTGGACGCACCTCGACTTCGGGATCGATCAGCCCCGTCGGCCGGATAATCTGCTCCACCACCACGCCTGCCGATTTGGTCAATTCATACGGGCCCGGTGTCGCCGAAACATAAACCAGTTGATTCGTACGGTGATCGAACTCGTCGAATGTCAGCGGACGGTTATCCAGCGCCGAGGGCAGCCGGAAGCCATATTCCACCAGCGTCTCCTTGCGCGAGCGGTCTCCGGCGTACATGCCACGCAGCTGCGGAATCGTCTGGTGCGATTCGTCGACGAACATCAGGTAATCGCGCGGAAAATAATCGAGCAGGGTTGGCGGAGGCTCGCCCGGCATTCGTCCGGTAAAATGCCGCGAGTAATTTTCGATGCCGTGACAGTATCCCATCACTTTAATCATTTCGAGATCGAACTTTACGCGCTGGTGAATGCGCTGCGATTCAACCAGACGCCCTTGCTTCTCAAGCTCCACTTCCCACCACGCCAGTTCTTTCTTGATCGACTCCACGGCCGTTGCCCGGGTCTCGTCCTTCATCACGTAATGCGTCTTGGGATAAATCGGCAGCCGCATATACTTTTGCTTGACTGTGCCGAACAGCGGATCGATCTGCGCCAGCGACTCCACCTGATCTCCCCACAACTCGATGCGGTACGCCATGTCGTCATAAGTTGGGAAGACTTCGATCACGTCGCCGCGCACGCGAAACGTTCCGCGGCGGAATTCGCCGTTGGTGCGCTCATAAAGAATGTCAACCAGTTTGCGAGTGATGTCTTCGCGCGCGATCTTCTGGCCCTTTTCCAGAAACAGCATCATGCCGTAGTAAGCCTCAGGCGAACCGAGACCATAGATGCAACTCACAGAGGCTACGATCAGCGCGTCACGCCGCTCAAATAACGATCGAGTCGCGGAGAGCCGCAGCTTGTCGAGTTCATCGTTGATGGTCGCTTCTTTTTCGATAAAAAGATCGGCGGCGGGAACGTAAGCCTCGGGCTGGTAGTAGTCGTAATAGGAAACGAAATACTCGACCGCATTGTGCGGAAAGAAATTCTTGAACTCATGATAAAGCTGCGCGGCCAGCGTCTTGTTATGCGCCATCACCAGCGCGGGACGGTTCACCGCCTCGATGACCTTGGCCATGGTGTAAGTCTTGCCCGACCCGGTAACGCCCAGCAAAACCTGATGCTGCTCGCGGTCGTACACGCCGCGCAGTAGCGACTCAATCGCGCGGCCCTGATCGCCCTGCGGTTTGTAATCGGAAACGAGTTTGAAGTCCATGAAGATGCTCTTAGCAGTTAGCTCTTAGCCGCAACGAACTAATCGGGGACAGCCGCCCACAGAAAACGATTTCGCCGGGTGAGAATCTCTCTATTATAAACGCAGGTCAACTGGCGGGACCGAGTGTTGCGGCGGAATGCGTGGATTCCCCGTGCTGTTTACGTTTTACTTATGAATTTCGACTGCCAGCAAAAAAGCGGCATTCTTGTCAGATGACTCCACATATTCAACTTTTGCGGAACGTCCCTCCAGGTCCGCGCAGGGATGGAGATCGCCCTTCAGCGTCGCGTCGAGTACGCTGTACTCGACCTTGAAATAGTTATTGGCATGCAGTCCAAGCGTTTTCCCGCCTGAAATCAGATTGAGATCCATGGCTGGAGTGCTGCAGTGGACGTTTCTTAGTACTCCGGTCAGAAAATGATGTGGGCTGCCGCGAGGAGGCTCGTTGGTCGCACTGAACCCGGTGGACGGATCTGTTTCGGAAACGTGACTGGAGGTATCCGCGATTGCCGCTTCAGAATTTACCGGCTGGCTGAAGCTTCGGCCTTGTTCTTGCGCCTGCGCATATTCCTGCGCGTGCATAAGAAAGTTCTCGGCCATTGCGGTGTCTTGCGGAGAACTGGCGAGGTGCATAGCATTCCGGATTACGGTTACAGCATCTTTTCCGCGGCCCATCTGGAGCAGGATGTTGGCCGAGGTCATGCGATAGTTCAAATTCCCGGGGTCGAGTTGAACTGCATTCAACTCCATCATGCGCGCTTCGTCGAGGTTGCTGCTTCGCATGGCCAGGAACGCACCCAGCCGGTCGTAGCTGGGCGCAAAGTTGGGATTCAACTTGATGCTGGCGCGCAGGCTGCTTTCCACTTGAGATTGTTCCGTGGCGTTCATGGAGCCATTCATGGAAATAGCGGCGAAGTAGTAGTGCGCCAAATAGCTTTGCGAATCAAGCTTCACCGCCTGCGCGTACCAGTTGCGCGCGTCATCAATGTGTTGCTCACGAAATTCCAGGAAACCCATGGTTTCGTGAGCTAACACGTTATTCGGATCGTCCTGCAGGACGTGATTAAGAAGCGCACGCGCGTCTGCAGTCCGGTCGTTATAGCCAGAAAATCGGCGCGCACAGCATCGGCTTGTGAAATCGGTAGCGACCGGGACTGAAATGTGCTGTCATCTACGTCGGTTGCTCCCGGTATTCTGAGATATTGAAAACTTCCTTGCCGGACGTAGCCCTCCAGCGTCGACTGTAATTGCTTCAAATCTCCAAATGCGCGCGTGGCCGCGGTTACGTTGTCAACGTTTTGGGCCAGGAGCTGGGCGTATTGGGTCAGGCGATCAGTTTTGTCGCGGTAATCTTTCAGCTCCAGATAGTGGGTAAGCGCCCAGGACTCGCCATAGAAGATTGAGCCCTTGTTCTCTTCGTGGTAATAGGGGGACGAGTGGTCCACAGCAAAAAGCGCTGGCAATGGCATCAATTTGCTTTGGCGCAGTAACAGCAAATTCTCCGGGCTGGGCTGGCCCATCGCGACATCCTTTTCATGGATGTCAGTATTTTGGTAAAACTCCGCCAGTCCTTCGTTCATCCACAGTGGCATCCAGTCGGCTTTGCTCAAGAGCAAATGTGTGTATTCGTGATAGACCACTGCGTACGGATGTTCGCCCTCGGCATCAAGCCGCATCAGAACATAGTTCTTATCCGCCCCGCGCAAAAATAATCCTCCAAGCTGGAGTTGCCCTTTGGCCAGATAGGCCGCAGGTTCGAGCGCGCGGAAATCCTTTTCGTCCTTGATGGCTAGCACTGTGATGGAACCGAGGGTATCGATTTGTATCTTTGGGAAGAGCCGATGAAAAACAGAGCGCATACGCTCGAACTGATCGGCTACCCGTCGCGCTTGCTTTTCATTCGAGTTGGTGATCACGGCGAAGTGGGGGCTGCGCACCTCTACCCAAGTTTCCGGCTTCGCCGCTGCGATCACAGGCAAAAACAGAGCTACTAGCAGGAAAAGACGTTTATACATATCTGATAACCCGCGTGCCCAATGACCGCAGCAGTTTACATCCTGGCGGCAGCCCCTACAACTCCGCCAGCGCCCGGTGTACCAGATAGATGGAGATCGATCCTTCGCCCACGGCAGAGGCGACACGCTTCACATTTCCGGCGCGGACATCGCCTACGGCAAACACGCCCGGCAGACTCGTCTCCAGCATTTGCGGCGCGCGCGGAAGCGGCCAGTTGAAACTATGCGCCAGCGGATCCAGATCGCGCCCGGTGAGGATGAAGCCTTTGTTGTCGAGTATCACGCACCCTTTCAGCCAGTCGGTGCGCGGCGACGCCCCCGCCATGATGAAGACGTGACGAATATTATGAGTTGATCTCTCGCCAGTGTTTTTGTCCTGCCAGGTTACGGTCTCTAGTTGCGAGCCGCCATCGACGCCTACAATCTCCGTGCCGTAATGCATTTCGATTGCGGGATTTTCTTCGATACGCTGGATCAAGTAGCGCGACATCGTGTCCGACAATTGCTTCGCGCGCACCAGCATGTGGACTTTGCTCGCGGTCTGCGACAAGTACACCGCGGCCTGTCCGGCTGAGTTTCCGCCACCGACGACAATTACGTCTTCTTTTCCGCACAACTGCGCTTCAATGTAAGTAGCTCCGTAATAAATGCCCTGGCCTTCGAACTTCTTGAGGTTGTCGATGTTCGGCTTGTTGTATTGCGCGCCGCTGGCGATGACGACGGTGCGCGCGCGAATGACCTGGCCGCAGTCCACGCTCAACTCGTAGGGGCGGCGCTCGCAGTTCAATTTCGTCACCGTGTTGGCGATCAGCACTTTGGCGCCAAATTTTTGCGCTTGCGCGGCGGCGCGCCCCGCCAGTTCGTTTCCTGAAATGCCCATGGGAAAGCCCAGATAGTTTTCTATCCTGGAGCTTGATCCCGCTTGCCCGCCCGGCGATTCGGCCTCAATGACCAAAACATCGAGGCCCTCCGATGCCGCATAAACCGCGGCGGCCAGGCCGGATGGTCCCGCGCCCACGATCACCAAATCCTTCAACTCCGAGGCGGTGATATGCGCATTGAGGCCCAGACATCTGGCTAATTCCTGAATCGACGGACTGCGTAAAACGGTGCGGTTGTTGCAGATGACGACAGGGACTTCTTGCATCGTGATTTGGAAACGGTCGAGCAATTCCTGCGCGCTGGCGTCGGTGTCGAGATCGACATAGGCGTGCGGGTGTCCGTTGCGGGTGAGAAACTCTCTCAAACGCAGAGTGTTTGCCGAGTGCCGCGATCCCATGAGAATGACGTTGCCCTGACCCCGGTTGATCAGCGTCACCCGGCGGAGGATGAAGGCGCGCATGAAAATGTCGCTGAGTTCCGCATCTCTGGCGACGAGGGTGCGCAAATCCTCGCTGCACATTTCCAGAAATTCGCCGTCGGCCGTGACCCGGCCGCGCACCAGGCTGCGGCGGCCGGAGATCATGGTGATTTCTCCAGTGAACTCGCCGGCTTCATGTTTCACGATGAGGCTCTCGCCGTGGATGCCGGGCTGCACAATTTCCATGCTGCCTGAGAGCAGCACGAAAAACGGAAGGTCGCTGTCGCCGGGCTCGAACAAGATGTCGCCGACCTTCACGTTCCGCACTCTGCTCAGGGGCCGAATTCGGCTGATCTGTTCCGCCGTCAGCACGGGAAAGGCTTCACCACGAATATCGGCGGACAAAGGGATTAACTGGGTCGACATGTTTTTCTCCCGGTAAAGGAAAACAAGATTGAGGTTAGTAGATGACGCCGGCAATGGTTCGGTTTCACCCCGCGTAAGAAACCTTGAGGATTCGCGGTGGACCGGCGGCGCCGAAAGCCGGCTTATTTTTTCTGTACATCTTCCACGGTGAAAATCTTTGTGGTGGCACGGAACTTTTTGTAATCGCGGAAGGTCTGCTCCACATCCACGTTGAAGTTCTTGAGCAGGGCCAGACGCACATCGATTTTTGCCGTAAGCTGCCGCGGCAGCCACACCTCCTCGTTCACCCGCGTCTGCTCCAGCATGAAGCGCGAACCCTTATGAAAGCGTGCCAGGAACAATCCCCAGGAAATCGTATCCAGGCATTCTACGTCCATCTTGGCCAGTTGGAGATCGTTCTTGTCGATCCAGACTCGCCCGCGGAATTTCGGGAGAAACTTGGATTCTTTCATGTGCGGCACAAAGCCCGGCCGCGGCTCGCCATCGATCACCCAGGCCTCGCGCCCGCCCACAAGCTCGGTTCCAACCAGCTTGAAGTTGTAGGCATCGGCCACCTCGTGCACGAACTTGCGGTCCTCTTCTCGATCTTTCTCTTCTTTTTCCCGGCGCTTCTGGCGCTCGCTCTCCGATTCATTCTTGCGCTTGTCGATGATCTTCTGAATCTTTTCTTCTTCCTTGGCCGCGTCCTTGGAGCCGAGCGGCTTATCGTCTTTTTCAATCAGCCGCTGCACCTGCTCGCCGTACAGCTCCATCACTTCGTAAGTTTTCGCTTCAGTTGACTTTACCTGTCCCTTGCCATCCAGCTTGTGTTCTTCTTCATGTTCAATGTAGGTGTAGTCGCGCAGCCTTTTATCGTTCTCCGTGTCCTTGTCCGCGACGATGCGAAAGAGCCGCTGCATCTGCTCCTGCGAGAGCGCGCCATTCGCATCGGGCTTCAGGTCGGGCAGGGAAGCGCCGGCTGGGGGCGTCTTTGCGGCACTGCTCTCATCGTGAGCCGGCACGGGTAGGGACTGATCCTGCTGACCCTCAGTCAGTACAGAAACGAAGAGCACAAAGAAGATTAAGAGGCGATACTCCACCAGCACATTTTATCTTTTACCCCGGACGAATCAAACCTGCCCTTCTAAGAATCGGCGGAGACAAGAATTGTGCAAACTGATTACGCGGCGGTGACACGGTCAAATGGCGCCAGTCCTAACCTTTGTATGCGTCGCAGGTGTGAAAGACGATTCTAAATCTGCGCCGGACGGCCCTCCCATTTCAACTACGAAGGAGAACTGACCATGCCCCGTTTCATCAGTCGTACATTAGCCCTAACTTTTTTCCTCGGCGTGATGGTGATGCTTATCTCCAGCACTGCCGCGGCACAATTTCAACTTACCAATCTGGTTTCGAATCAGGCCGGAGCGGCAAAGCATACGGATCCCTTGCTGGTGAATGCATGGGGATTGACCTATGGACCGGGCGGGCCCTTCTGGATTAGCGACAGCGGCTCAGGCTGGTCCACTCTCTACGACGGCAACGGAAATAAGCAGGGCCTGGATGTGCTTGTACCCACCGCAGGCGGCGACGGGCCGGGAACGCCCACCGGAATTGTCTTCAACGGCTCGCAGGAGTTCCAGGTGCAGGGATGGCCGTCGATCTTCTTGTTCGCGACGCTCGATGGAACGATCAGTGGCTGGGCGCCGCAATCGAACGCGAACGCTGCGATTGTTGCGGTAACCACGTCGGGCGCCGTCTACACCGGCCTCGCGATCACCAATAACCCGTCCGGTAATTTTCTGTTTGCCGCGGATAACGCCAACAACAAAGTTGACATATACGACGGCAACTTTAATTTTGTAACTTCCTTTACCGATACCACCCTCCCGGCGGGATTTGCCCCGTTCGGCATCCAGGACTTTGGTGGGCTGGTCTACGTTTCGTTTGCCAGCACTTCGGGTGCAACGGGTGGATATATCGACATCTACAGCGAAGCCGGAACTTTTCTGAAGCGTGTAGCGCAAGGCTCACCGCTGAACCAGCCCTGGGGTTTTGCCGTGGCGCCGAGGAATTTTGGATCCCTGAGCAACACTCTGTTGGTTTCGAATAATACAAACGCCGGTACCATCAATGGTTTCAACAGCGTAACCGGTCAGTTTGTCGGTACTGTAACGGACACCAGCGGCAAGGCGATCCACATCGACCAGCTTTGGGGGATTGCCTTTGGCGGGGGAACCTCGAGCAACGGTGCAACCAACCATCTATACTTCACTGCCGGTCCCGATAACAATCTGGCAGGAACGTTTGGAATCATCGTGCCGGAGTAGCTAGAGGCTGTCACATAAATCCCTGAGCCAATAAAGACGTGCGCTTTAGCCTCTATGGGGGCCGGCAGTTTGCTCCTTCGGTTCCGTGTCAGACTTCTAGTTTTCGCGGTGCGGGACGATTCGCTGGGCGGGTCGTCCCGTTTCCTCTGAGTCTGTGGACTTTAGCACCTTGCCCAGACACTCCCCTTGAAACAGCCGCTCGTCCACGCGATGCAGACGCTTAGCCATGGCCGGAGTGATCAGCGCGTAATGCTTAATCTCGAACAAGTGATACACGATGAACCAAACCGGCAAGTCGGTGGTCATCCAATTCTGGCGATCAAAGCGCTTCAGGTTAACCGGAACGGAAAATCGCCGCAAGGTGCGCTCCCGTCGAAGGTTGAAGTAAGTATTGAAATAGGTCAGTGCCAGTTCGCGCAGCGTGCGATGGATGGGTTCGCGCCAGCGGCATCCGCTGTAGTTCGATTTGGCGACGGCGCCCCAGCATCCGTTTTCGCGGAAGATGGCGATCACGTGATCGGTATCGTGTTCCGCTTCAAAATCAAGCAGGAGCGCGGGATATCCGTTGGCGCGCAATGCAGCTGCGGCGAAGATCGCGCCTTCCAAGCAGTGCGCCGTCTGCTCGGCCAGCACGCGCCGCGGTGACCATGCCGTATCGGCGAGGTGATAAGGCGCATCGTCGAGAAATTTCTGAATGCCGTGCGGACCCTTCATGCTGCGCAGCTTGCGCAGTTCCGAAGGGGTGAAACCGGTCATATCGTTCATCGTCGCATGAGTTTACATGAGGACTGACAACGGTCCTAGGCGCTAGGTCTTAGGTGTGAGGAAGACCTAAGACCTAACCACCTAACACCTGACCCTGACACCTAACCCACACAGAAAACCTCCGCCAGTTCATGCGCCGAATCAACCAACACGTCCGGGGGAGTTTCCCGCAGCGTGTGTGGAGCAAAGCCGTAATTTACGCCTACGGTCCACAGGCCGGCGTTGCGGCCGGTTTCCACGTCGACGTGGGAGTCGCCGACGATTACGGCTTCCTCCGGGCTGACGGCATTTTCCTCGAGCAATTTGCGCGCGCCCTCGGGGTCGGGCTTCTTGGTTGCAAAACTATTTCCCCCATAGATTTGCGTAAAGAACGGGCCGAGCCCGAGTGCCTCGACAATGGCGCGGGACGGCACGACGGGTTTGTTCGTGAGCACGGCCATCTGCCGCGGAACGGCGCTCGATTCTTTACCCGGATCGCCGTTGAGGTCTGGATGAAGCGAATTCTGAATCGCGCTGAGCGATTCGTGAATGCCGTCATAAACCGTGGTGTGATCGAGCTTGTGTTCGCGGTAATAAGACAGAAAAAACTGCAGCCCCCGGCGCACAGTCGCTTCATCGACCGACTCTCCGCCGAGCGCCCGCTGAATCAGAATCGGCGCGCCGTCGCCCACGTAGCTGGCGATGACGTCATCGGGCAGCTCAGGCCGTCCGATGTGGCGCAGCGCGGCATTCACCGAGTGCACCAAATCAAGGCGCGAATCGATCAGCGTGCCATCGAGATCGAAGATCACGAGCTTGATCGAGTGTGGATCGAAGGCGCGGCGGGTATGGATCATGCTCTTTCAGGATAAACGATGGGAGCATTTAGCACTCAGCACTCAGCATTCAGCACTCAGCCATGCAGCTTTCGAGGAAAACGAGAAATCGTAAAGTGGATTGCCTGCGCTGAGTGCCGAATGCTGGGGCTTAATGCTCTGCCGCGGAGGCCGGTGGTCAGTATAATTCCGGCATGGCGAAGAGTTGGAAGACGCGTCTGATTCATTCCGATGTGCAGGTGCCGCAGGGATACCGGTCGCTGGCGAGTCCGGTGTTTCGCGGGTCGACGACTTTGTTTCCTGACGCCGCTTCGGTCGACGACAGTTGGGATCAGTACGAGGTTGGCTACACGTATGGCCTCTACGGCACACCGACCACGCTCGAACTCGCGGGAAAAATTTGCGAACTGGAGAAGGGTTACCGGACCATCGTCACGCCCGGAGGCCAGGGCGCGATTTCGTTGATTAATCTGGCATTGTTGAAGAGCGGCGATCATATTCTGATTCCGGAGAATGTCTACACGCCGAACCGCCAGTTGGCGAGGAACGTGTTGCGGCGGTTCGGAGTGGAAGCCAGTTTTTATCCTCCGGAGGTTGGCGCGGGCATTAAGGATTTGCTGCGGGAGAACACGCGGCTGGTATGGTGCGAGAGTCCGGGATCGATCACGATGGAAGTCGAGGACGTGCCCGCCATCGCCGAGGCCGCACACGCCCGCGGAGTGCTGGTTGCGCTCGACAACACTTGGGCCGCCGGAGTGTACTTCGACGCCTTCGCGCACGGCGTCGATATCACTATGCAGGCGCTGACGAAATATGTCGGCGGGCACAGCGATGTGCTGCTGGGTTCGGTGACGGTGAAAGATCCAAAGCTCTACAAGCAACTTGGCGCGACGCAGCAACTTCTGGGGAGTGCGGCTTCGCCGGACGATTGCAGCCTGGCCTTGCGCGGCATGCGAACCATGGCGGTGCGCTTGCAGCACATCGAGGCCTCGGCTTTGCAAATCGCGCGCTGGTTGGCAGCGCGGCCGGAGATTGATCTCGTGCTGCATCCGGCGCTCGAGGGGTCGCCGGGGCACAAACTCTGGAAGCGCGACCTCACTGGATCGGCGGGCGTTTTTTCCATCGTCTTCAAACCACAAGCTACGAAAGCCGAAGTGTTCGCTTTTGTGGACGGTCTGGAGTTGTTCGAAATCGGCTACAGCTGGGGTGGGGTGACCAGTCTGGCCGTCGCCTATGACTTCCACGGGTCCAAGGGGCGTCCGGATTACGGGCATCGCATTGTGCGGTTGAACATTGGGCTGGAAGATGCCGCGGATTTGATCGAAGATGTGGAGCGATGCTTGGGGCAGGTGTGGAGCAAATAAGTTGCGCATCTGGCAAAATGCTCCGCGGCTCTGGGTTGCAGTAACTTTGCCTATTTTCCAATCTCTCGTTCCCATTTACAATGCAACCTGCCCGGTAACGCTCCGCACCTTATATACATTGGCGGAGAATTCATAAATTTCTTTATAGGGAACCGGATGGCGACCACAAAAACCGACCCCAAGCTCTCCCTCACGGCCAACAAGAAGTCCCGCACTTACGAAGGACTTACGCGCGAGCAGTTGATCGAGGCCTATCGCATCATGTACACCTCCCGGCGGATCGACGACCGGGAAATCATGCTGAAGCGGCAGCAGAAGATCTATTTCCAGATGTCCGGCGCGGGGCATGAGGGGATTGGCACGGCGGCTGGAATGGCTCTGAAGGCGGGGTACGACTGGTTCTATCCTTATTATCGGGACCGCGCGCTCTGCCTGGCGTTGGGCGTCAAGCCGCTGGACATGTTTTTGCAGGCGGTGGGAGCGGCGGACGATCCCAGCTCGGGCGGACGCCAGATGCCTTCGCATTGGGGATACAAGAAGCTCAATATAGTCACCCAATCGTCGCCCACGGGGTCGCAGATTCTGCAGGCGGTGGGATGCGCGGAGGCGGGACGATATTACACGCGGCATCCCAAGGCTGCCGAGGTTCCGACCTCTCAAGTCAGCGAAAAATCGGGCAACGGAAAATCGGGCAACGGAAAATCCGACTATCGTTACTTCAAGGATGTCAGCTTCCGCGGCGACGAGATTTCCTACGTTTCCCTGGGCGACGGCACCACCAGCGAAGGCGAGTTCTGGGAAGCGATGAACGCCGCTGCGCTGACCAAACTGCCCGTAATTTTTGCCGTACAGGATAACGGCTACGCGATCTCCGTGCCGGTGGAAGTGCAGACGGCGGGAGGTAGCATATCGCGGCTGGTTTCGGGCTTTCCGAATTTTCATTTCGAGGAAGTCGACGGCACCGATCCGGTGGCCAGTTACGGGGCTTTTCAGCGCGCGGCGCAATATTGCCGCGAGGGCCACGGGCCGGCGTTTATTCACGCGCACGTGATCCGTCCATATTCCCATTCGCTTTCCGACGATGAGCGCTTGTATCGTCCCGATGCCGAGCGCGAGCGGGACGCGGCCCGCGATCCGGTTTCGCGCACCCAGATGTTTTTGTTGCGCGAGGGCATCCTCGACGAAAAAGGCATCAACGAACTGGAAAAAAAAGTTGAAGAAGAACTGCAAATTGCGGTGGACCAGGCGCTCGCAGCCCTGCCGCCCGCGCCCGAGAGCGTGATGCAGTACGTATATTCGCCGGATCTCGATCCCGCGTCGGCAGCTTTCGACACATCGGCATTGATCGGACCGGATACCGCCGACGGCAAGAAGCCGGTGGCCAAGACCATGGCCGATCTGATCAACGTAACCCTGCGCGATGAAATGAAGCGCGACGAGCGCATCGTGATCTTCGGCGAAGACGTTGCCGATTGCAGCCGCGAAGAATATTTGAAGCGCAAACTGGTAAAAGGCAAGGGCGGAGTTTTCAAACTTACATTCGGATTGCAGTGCGAGTTCGGCAACGATCGCGTCTTCAACTCGCCGCTGGCCGAGGCTGCGATCGTGGGCCGCGCAACGGGCATGGCGACGCGTGGGCTGAAGCCGGTGGTCGAGATTCAATTCTTCGACTACATCTGGCCGGCCATGATGCAGATTCGCGATGAGCTTTCGGTGATCCGCTGGCGCTCGAACAATGTGTTTTCTTGTCCGGTGGTGATTCGCGCGGCCATTGGGGGATATCTGACCGGCGGGGCAATTTATCATTCGCAATGCGGCGAGAGCGTGTTTACGCACATTCCGGGACTGCGGGTGGTTTTTCCTTCGAATGCGCTGGATGCGGCGGGACTGCTGCGCACCGCGATCCGCTGCGACGATCCGGTATTGTTTCTCGAACACAAGCGGCTTTATCGCGAGACCTACGGGCGCGCGCCGTATCCCGGGCCGGATTACATGATTCCGTTCGGCAAAGCGAAGATTGTGAATCCGGGGACGGACTTGACGGTGATCACTTACGGAGCGGTGGTGCCGCGGGCGCTGCAGGCGGCGCAGAAGATTGAGCGCGAGCACGGAGTGAAAGTCGAGTTGATCGATTTGCGCTGCCTGAATCCGTTTGACTGGGAGACGATAGCCGCGTCGGTGGCGAAAACGAATCGCGCGCTGGTGGCCTACGAAGATACGCTGAGCTGGGGTTATGGCGCGGAGATTGCGGCGCGCATCGCCGACCAACTTTTCGACAAACTGGATGCACCCGTGCGCCGGGTGGCCGCCTTGGATACTTTCGTGGCGTACCAGCCGATTCTGGAAGACGCCATCCTGCCGCAGGCCAATGATCTGTTCCGGGCGATGAAGGAGTTGGCGGAGTACTGAGGCGGGCCGAGCCAGGCTGTACCCGCCCGCTCGAAACTGGCTTGCGATGCCGCCCCCCCACCCGGTCCCCTTATTGGAATCATCGGGTTAGCAGAAATTTACCCGCAAAATACGATTTTCAAAGAACTTACATACCAAAATCTGTGGAACAAAGGACTTGGAGGCGCGACGAGGTGGATGCCCCCGACACTCACGCCCTCGATCATGATCGCGCACTTAGGATTGGGGGACAAGGTTGGATGTCACGGACGGATTGTGGAAAAGCGAAGGATCAAGATCTTCGGAGAACTGGGGAGCGTCGGATTTCCCGTCCTACCATCTTTCAGGGGTGCCTTCGGCACGCGTCGTTCCCATTTCCTTCCTTAACCCGCCAGTGAACTGGCGGCCTATTGTCGGAGGTCCCTGCGGGACCATCAAAAACAAACATTGGCATTTCCACAGCTTTCCTGGCTTCGATGTTCACTTAACCTTTCCTTCGCTTCCAAAATGGGAATACTGAGAATAGAGCGAATTTCGTAACAATTTTGAAACCTCTGAGGGCGTGGGATTTCGATCCCGTGCTCTCGAGGATGGAGGAGTGGATACGGTATGGCTTTAGAAAATGTTCCTCGGTGTCAGCATATCAAAATGAATGGGACGCAGTGCGGTTCGCCGGCGCTGCATAGGAGGCGGCAATGCTTTTTTCATCAACGGGCGCAGGAGCAGCATAACCGGGTGGTAAAGGATCAGTTCAAGCAGGCTGCCTTTGTGCTACCGGTGCTGGAGGATGCGAACGCGGTGCAGATGGCGTTGATGCAGGTGATGCAGCTGTTGGCGTGGGGGCAGATGGATCGCAAGATTGCGGGATTGCTGCTTTACGGGTTGCAGACGGCGAGCGCGAACCTGCGGAACGCCGACTTCGAGCCCAGCGAGCCGACCGATGTGGTGATTTATCGGGAGGACATGACAACCACCGATATCGGAGGTCCGCAGTGGGATCCGGAAGATTTTGGCCGGCCGGAAAAAGCGGAAGTGGAGGAAAACGATGAGGTGACGCCTGCGGCGGCCGCTGGGGATGGGGCGGGGGAGGAGACAGCGGATTCGGCTGACGACAGAGGTGTGCCGAGTATGGATGAGGTGCGGCAGCAGATCAGGGGTTTGGTGCAAAACTTCATTTCGGAGATCGGAGGGAAGGGACGGGAGTTGAGTGGATAGGAAGTGGGAAGGTCCTTTTATACAGGTTTGAGCGAAGGCAATTTTCAGGCGTGCCTCGGGCACGCTTTGATCGCGTTTCCTTGGCTTACCCGCCAGTGAACTGGCGGGCTATGGTCGGCGGTCCCTACGGGACCGGGACAGCCGGGGGCGGCTGTCCCCACACGGGCTTGTCCCCACACGGGCTTGGCTTTGTTAGGAGTTGGCAGGTTACTGTGGCTTTGTCCGCAAGGGGCTTCTCGTTGAACGTTCTTTCGGGCGGTGCTAGGCTGCGAGGAGTGGGGTCCATAACCATCCAATCGGTGAATGCGGGCGGCGGCGCGGGGGCGCGGCTGCGGGCGTTGCTTCGGTCTTTGTTGCTTCGATCAGGGTTACTTCGATCGGGGACGGCGGAGGTGTGGGCTAAGTTCTTGCTGGCGCTGGTGGGGTTGGGGCTGGCGTTTGGGGCGGCGTTGTTTTCGACGGCGTCGGGCGAGGCGGGACATTTGTGGGCGTCGGTGGCGCTGGCGTCGGTGGCGCTGTTGATGGCGGCGTTTGTGGGGCTGGTGACGGTGCCGTACCTGGCGCGGCGGGTGGCGCTGGAGCGGCTGCGCAAGACATTTCATTATGAAGTGACGCGGGCGGGCGTGGTGTATGTGCTGGTCACGCTGGTGATTGGCATTGCGGCGCTGAATACGGGAAACAATCTGCTGTATATCGTGGTGGCGGCGATGCTGGCGGCGATACTGGTCTCCGGAGTGGTGTCGGCGCTGGTGCTGCGCGGGTTGGAACTGGATGTGCGGTTGCCGGAGCATGTATTTGCCGGGCGCGCGGTGGTGGGACGGATTGGGCTGAGGAATTCGCGGCGGGTGCTGCCGTCGTTTTCGATACGCGTGGTTCCGGCGCGGCGGGAGAAGAAGATCCGCAAGCAATGGCGGTGGGAACCGACGGAGTTTGTGTTTCCGCTGAACCGGCCTCCGCAGGCGCAGTGGGTGCGGCTGCGGGATTGGAGCGTGCGGCGGGTGCAGGTGGCGCCCGATCCGCCGGGGATTTTTGAGGGCATGGTTTACTTTCCGTATTTGCCTCCGAAGGTGGAGTTGACGGCGGATTTGGAGTTGCTGTTTGACCGGCGCGGGAGGTATTGCGAGTCGAGCTTCGGAGTGGCGACGCGGTTTCCGTTTGCGTTCTTGACGAAGACGCGGCATGTGGTATTGCAGCGCGAGGTGCTGGTGTATCCGCCGGTGGAGGCGCCGGACGAGATGTTTGAGATATTGCCGCTGGTGCGCGGGGAGTGGGAAAGTTTTGTGCAAGGACGCGGGTCGGATTTGTATCGGATTCGAGAGTATTTGCCTGAGGATTCGGCGCGGCATGTGGATTGGAAGGCGACGGCAAAATCGGGATCGCTGAAGGTGCGGGAATTCAGCCGGGAAGATGAGCGCAAGCTGTCGATCGTGTTCGACAATCCTCCGGCGGGGTTGATTTCCGAGGCGGCTTACGAACGAGGGGTGAACTTGGCGGCGTCGCTGGCGTGGCATTTTTCCTTGCAGGACGCGGAGGTTTCGTTTGTGGTGGCGGGGCAGGGAAGAAGCGTGGATCTGCACGAATTTCTGGCGCGGCTGGCGGTGGTTGAGCCGCATGACGGACGCGGGCCGGGCAAGACGCCCGGGGGTGGGATGATGGCGGAGGACGCTCTTCGGGAGATGAGTTTGGGCAACAGCGGGGAGTACAACATTGTGCTGACGGCGCGAGCGCCGGGGAGCCTGCCGACATCCTGGTGGAACTGCTCGTATTTTGTGTTTTTGGGTCATGCAGCAAAATAAAAGGGCTNNGAGCTGAGCCCAGTGCCAGGCTTTTTTCGGACGTTCCTGGAAGCGGGCCGAACCGATCCTGGAAGGCTTGTTGGCCGATACTTTAGTCTCGGCCAGCCTATATGTGGCGCTCTACGTTTTCCATCTCCCTGGGGCGATATTTACCCATCCCGGGATGGGCCGGGGACTTCATCGAGAATCTACATGCGGTAGGGATTGTGCTTGCCTTCGCCTGTTTCGCCGCCCTTTTTGTTATTGATATAATCGAAGTGTACAAGAGGCCACCGAAATGATGGAAAGCCAAACCTTAGAGGTGTTCACGGAGCGCGTTTCCAGGAGCGCCAAGTTGAAGTTCAAGCTGGTTTGGCTCACGTTTGCCATCTTGGGTATTCCGCTTGCAGCAAGCATTTCGGCAGGTCTGTCAGGGAAGATTGGTTTGTTGCTGGTGCTAGTGCTGGCGGCTCCGATTCTGTACTTAGTGTTTGGCGCTTTGGAGTGGGCCAAGGGTGTGCGTATTTCCGCCGGTGGTGTATTCGCCCTTTTCGCCGATTCAGCTCTGGGATACTCAGGCCTGGCGGCCTTCTGTTTGCTTCTGTTGCTGCTGGGAGTCCGCAGCGAGAGTTCTATTATGGTGATCCGGGATCTGCCAGGATGGCTTCAAAAGCTTGTACAGTAAGTACATCCAAGTTTGGTCTTCCCGAAAATGAGCCTCCGCTAGATTTTTTCTTTTCTCCCAACTGTTTAGTGCTTCCCAAGCATCTGATTTGGGAATATACTCGCCCCCCGGTATAGCTTTTGGGGCGCTCTCAACACAGGAAGCCGGGAGGATCCAATGCGAATCAGTGATCTGATCAAGGACCAGTTGACTTACCAGGCAGAGATGGGGCAAACGGTACTGGAAACGGTGCGTGCCATGGTGGAACGTAACATTGGCGCGGTTCCGGTGGTGCACAACGGCAAACTGGTGGGGATTTTCTCCGAGCGCGATTTGATGAAGCGGGTAGTGGCCGAGGGCTTCGACGCACGAAGCACCTGCCTGGCCGAAGTTATGACCGACGATCCTCTCACCGTCAACATGAACGAGGAACTGGAGAACTGCATGGCGATCATGCGGCGGCACAGCTTCCGTCATCTGCCTGTGGTGCATGAGGGACAGTTGGTCGGTATCGTCTCGCTGCGAGACATCCTGCTACATGACCTGAACGAGAAAGACGATGAAGTGCGCATGATGCGCGCCTACATCCACTCCGTGCCGGACGCGTAGAAGGCGCGCGAGACCGCTTTCGCCGGCCCTGGCGCTGAAGGTATAAACTGCGGGTGCCCGGGAAGTTTCGATGAGCGAAAAAGTCAGAATTCTTTTAGACGCTCTGTGGATCGCCCATCCCATTCTGCAGACGGCGACTGCTGTCGTTATGTTTCGTCGCGGTCAGCATCGCGCATACAAGTATTTCTTCGCTTATGTCGTCACGCAGATTCCGATTTCTGCGGTGTGCTTCGCGACCTACTGGTATAACTACCCGGCCTAGCGTTACGTTTACCCGCTCACCATAGCGATCAGGGTGGCCTTGGGTTGCATGGCGATTTACGAAGCTTTTCTCGATTTGTTCGGGCCCTTCCAAACGTTGCGCGACCTCGGAGTCTTGGTGTTCAGGTGGGCGCTCGTATTGATGCTCTTGGTGGCCGCGGTGATGGCAGTTTCAACGAGATCGTCGGATCTCGCGCCATGGGTGGAGGCCGTCGGTATTGCCCAGCGCTGCGTGCGTATTATTCAAGTAGGGATGGTTTTCTTCATCTTAATCTTTGCCGGGTACCTAGGCGTCAGCTGGCGGGAGCGCAGCTTTGGTATTGCGGTGGGCTTCGGCACGTTTTCCGTCGTGGAACTGGGGCTGCTCGCGTCCTGGGCGGGTTATCGCCTGAGTGGGATTTCGATCGGCATAGTCAATATGGTGGCCTACAACGGCGCGCTGCTTATCTGGTTGGACTACGCGCTGGCAAGGAGTCCTGCCCGCGGAGGTGCGGGTACCCTCCCGCGGCCGCATTGATGGGAGCAGGTGCTAAGGAGCGTTCGCTATCCGCCCGTGCCGGATTCCTTGATTCCTACGTTCGAAGGGATGGTGGACCAGGCACTGTCGCGCGCGCCGTCCGCGCCGTCTCCGGTCATTTACAGAGAGCTAAATATGCTCGAAACCGAGCTGAAGGAAAACATCAAGGCCTTGAAATTTACCTCGACCCAAATTTTGAGGCGGCTGGCGAGGCTGGGAGTGTTGAATCGGAATCCGCAATCCCGCGGAGAGAATTCCGGGGATCGGTAGTTTTGCCTCAGGGCTCGCGCTTCGTAATCCAACTGCGTGCAATATGGCCCGAAAGTAACGTTACCTTCGATTACCTGAGTACATTGAACAGACGGGCCAAAAGGTTTAACTTTCTCTAATAAGCCTGACGTGTGGTTTGGCGCGGTGTCTGCGACATTGGCTCTCGCCGGCAGTACCATTGCGGGAGTCTAGGAATTGTTCCGATGAGCGAAAAAATCAGAACTCTTTTATACGCTCTATGGATCGTGCAACCCGTCCTGGAGACGGCGATTGCCATCGTTATGCTTCGTCGTGGCCAACACCGTACATTCAAATATTTCTTTGCTTATCTCGTCGTTCAGGTTCTGGCTTTTGCGGCGCTTTTTCCGACCTATCGGTATAACTACTCCGCCTATTTTTACGTTTCTTCTATCGCCACCGCGATCAGCGTTGCCTTGGGCTTCATGGTGATTTACGAAGCCTTCCTCGATGTGTTCCGGCCATTCCACACGTTGCGGGACCTGGGCACCGTGCTGTTCAAGTGGGCTGGCCTGGTGATGCTTTTGGTGGCTGGAGTGGCATCGGTTTCGACGAGGTCGTCAGATGCGGCACCATGGATGCAGGCCATCCTGACGGCCCAGCGTTGCGTGCGCATTATTCAGGTCGGGATGGTTCTTTTCCTGTTGATTTTTGCCCGCTACCTAGGAGTGAGCCGGCGGCAGCACAGCTTTGGCATCGCGCTGGGCTTCGGCGGGTTTGCCATGGTGGAATTGGTCGTGGTCGCCATATTGTCGGCCTATCGCGTGAGCGAGGTTGCGCTGAGCGTCGTCAATGTGGGGGCCTATAACGGGGCAATCCTCGTCTGGCTCGGGTACATGTTGGCGAAAAGCCCCGCCCGCGACCTCTCGGCATCTCTGTTGCGGCCGCAGCGCTGGGAGCAGAGCCTGTCAGACATCCAACACCCTTTGCCGGCAGATTCTCTGATACCGATGTTTGAAGGTATGGTGGATCGCGCTCTGTCGCGTACTCAAGTTGCGCCCTCAACAGCGCCAGGAAATGTAGCCGCTTCCAGGGCGGCAGCCGCTCGGGCCGGAGTTACGTCCAGCGGCGGGCTGGGTTTTCCCCACTTTCCAACCGGGGCTGACTCCAAGAAGTAAGGGCAGAAGTTCTTTAGAGCATCTGCGGGTCTGATCCGGATCGCGGAGATTTTTTCGCACTCGTGCCCCTGAGCGGTTCCGGATTTTGTAAATTTCCGGTGAAAATCTGCTCCCATTTTCGCCGCCAGGACTCCTCCTTCTGTCCGAACCTTAAACACTGTATAAGTTATTGATGAGTAGAGACTTAAAGCGGGCGGTGGACCTGCGCCAAGGGACCGGGCGCAGTTCGCCTCGGCAACGGATCGGTAAAGATTGTAAGGAGTTCGCGCGGAAGGCCTTGACTCGTGGCTTATAATTCTCCTCCGCGTCGTTTATCCCAGTTTGGGAAAGCTAACGGCGCGGTAGGAGAAAAACCCATGAAGCGCTTAATCAGGATTTCCATCCTGATGCTTGGACTAGTAGGGGCGTATGCATCAGCTTCCGTTCCGCAGGTTCCCGCCCCGGACGGATCGCCGGTTGTGCGCCCACCACAACAAACACTGCCGCGCTAGCATTGTTACTTGCGCCGGTAGTAAAGGTAGTTAATCGTAGGACCAACCAGACCGCAAGGTCACGAAAGTAACCTGNNGGGGCGGACTTTTGCTGGGGCCAGGTGTTCTCGGTTCTCAGTTCTCGGTTCTCAGTTTCCAGGCCAGGTGTTTCCAAGCCAGATTTTTCTAAGTAAGTCTTCTAAGAAGGATGCCGCTTAACCGCGGATTCTACTGCACGCCGCAATTGTGCCGCGTCATTGATGGGTGGCTGGCAGGCAAAGCCCGAACACAGAACGGCAAACGCTTTTCCGGATTTTAATTCCGGCAGGTTGGGAATGGTTTCCGCCAGCGCGGGAGGAAGATTGGCGGCGACGGCCTGATTCGGGGTCAGCCGGATCACCGCCTTGTTAAAAGCGAAAAGCGTGGTGGCGGCGGCAGCCAGAGCGCGGCCCGCATCGTCGGCTTCCCCTTCAGAAATCACGACCACTTGCACCGCTTGCTCCAGGAAGTGCGCCACGGCGATTCCGTAGGTGGCGGCAAAAATTCCGAATTGCCCCACGATACCGGCAAAAGTTTCCAGCGTCTGCTCGGCTTTATCGCGATAGGCGGCGTCACCGGTATAGTGGTGCAGCCGCAGCAGTGCGATCGCCGCCATGGCGTTGCCCGCGGGCGTGGGGGAATCCTGCAGGGGCTTGCGGCGCGTGGACAGCACCCCCAGGCTTTGCCCGTCGGGCGCTGGCTCGGCGTCAAAAAATCCTCCGGAAACTGCGTCGAGGAACCTGGCAATCATTGCGTCGGCAATGGCGTGGGCGAACTTGAAATAACTTAGATCAGCGGTTGCTTCATA
>PKVZ01000092.1:728-4784 GCA_003131635.1 Acidobacteriaceae bacterium | reverse complement strand
GCCGTCGGGGCTGTGGTCGCGATGTTGAGTGTGACGCCTGTCGCGCTGATCGAAATAGCGCCCGCGCAGGGCCCGTTTCCGGGACTGAAGGTTCCGGTCGACTCAGACGGGAGCCCGGTGCAGGTGTAGTTGAGCGGCAGTACGGTGGTGCTGCTGCTTGAGTTGATGAAACCGGTTTTGCTGGCGACGGTAAACGAAATCGGGGCAGTGCCGCCGGCAACGACGGAATAAGTCGAAGTGCCGCCGTTGGGGGCGATGGTGAAGCTCTCGGTGGTTGGAATCACGGTCACGCTAACATTTGCGGTATGCGACGTACCGCTGACGACGCTGGGTGTTCCGGTGACGGTGATGCTCTGAGCTCCCAGGGCCATGTTGGGTGCCGTGGACACGGTCAGCGTCACAGTCTGCGAACTGACACCGTTGAGCGTTACGCTCGTAGGACTGAATGTGCAGAGAGCGCCCGCGGGCAGACCGGCCGTACAACTTCCGGGAGTTGTACCCGTCGAGGAAGTCGCGGAGTTCGTAAAGTTGACGGTTTCGGTGGACCCGTTCACCGGCGCGATGGTCAACGTAGCCGTCGCAGACTGCCCAGCGGAGACGGAGCCGGGAGCCAGATTGCTCGCGACTGAGAGTGTGAAATCGGCGACGGTGACCGAGGCGGGAGTTGGCGACGTCGAGGGGCTGTCGGAGGTGTCTCCCTCGTAGGTGGCGGTGACGCTGTTTGTGCCACTTGGGAGGGAGGTGGTTGTGAATATTGCCGTCCCGGTCGTCGTCGGCGGGTACGGAGTGTTCACGCTAGCCGTTCCTAAAACCGTGGTCGTGCCGTTATTCAGAGTCGAGAAGCTGACGGCTCCGACTCCAGTCGAAGGAGTAACGGTAGCCGTGAAGGTGACTCCGGTGCCTGAGTTGACGGTGGTCGCCATTGTCGAAATCGTAACTGAGGTACCGGTGCGGGAGGCGCCCCAGGCAGTGGCGAGAGCGTTGGCATTAACCGAACCGAGGCCGGTTACCTGATCGTAGCCGGTGCCTGCGCTAAAACCGTACTGGAATGGCGCTGTGGCGGGGCAATCGGTCGTACCGCTGGTACAGGGGACGATGTTGTTGCCGGTGGTGATGTCGTGGAAGGGGTTGGTGGTGATGGGCAGCGTGGCGAATTGGTAGAGGCTGGGATTTATGTTTCCGAAGCCTGACGCGCCCAGGTCCTGCTCGATCAGCGTGAGAATGGCGGAAAATGTTGGAGCGGCGGCGGAGGTGCCACCGACAACGGCGAGGTTCCCACCGGCGCCGTCGCGGAAACCGACGCTACAAGTGGTTTGTAGGGCGCCGTTGGCGCCATCCTCAGAGCAGAACAGATAACCGTCATGGTCAGGCGATGTATTCAATGCGAGGTCGGGGACATCGCGTTTGCTATTGTTAGGCACACCAGCGCCAATCTGCCAAGTTGGCTTGGCGAAAAGGATGCTGGCACCGCCGCCGGAGGCGCCTATCGTGCCAGGAGGGGTCTGAGCAAGGTTCTCAGCGGTATCGTTCCAAGCTTCCTCGGGAATGTATTGCAAAGCGGATGAGATCACGTCAGAGCCGTTGGTTCCGGCCCAGTAGATAGTCGGCGGGGAAACACCGTTCACGGGCGTGCTGCCTTCCGCATCGCCAGTGAATTCGGTTCCGCCCATTCCGGTGACTTCCGGGATGGAAGCGGGGACGTCAACCGCAAGGCCCTGCGTCGCCGAGGTCACGTCGCTGTCGCAATCGGCCGCGCCATTGTCGCCGGAGGCGGCCATGATCGTCTGGCCTTGAGAGTTCGCTTGTTGTGCCCATCCTTGCACGGTCGTCGCGAATCCCGGATCCGACGATTGCAGGCCCTGCTCGCAGAAGCCGTAGCTGGTGCTGATCACTGGGGCATAGTTGTTGTCTACGGCTTGCTGGAGAGCGTCCCACACGCTGTAAGTGCGATTCCCTGAGCAAGTGTCCGCGCCGACGAGCCCCGCGTAGACGAAAATAACGTTGGCGTTCTGGGCGACTCCATTGGACCACTCCAGGTCGAGATCGGACTCGCCCTCATCCCCGGAGCAGCGCGTTGGTGTCGACGTACCGGGATAGAGGACATATTGAGGCACCTTTGCAGCCAGACCGGCGGCGCTGCGAAAGTTGGCCAGGTCGGCTGCACTGACGGTCGACTGTCCTACGATGGCAATGCTATGGCCAGTACCGGTAAAACCAGCGGTATACAGAGGCTGGACATTGTAGATGGTGGCGAAGTCGCCCGGAGAAAGGAAGTGGTTACCGGAAACATCGGAAGTGAAATGCGGGTCTGTTGCGTTCGGGGACAGCCTGCGAACGATGGCCCGTGGCTTGGGGCTGAAGTTATGGAGATGGCCAATCGCCAGGACCGATGGCGCGAGCGCGGCGGGCACCGAGGGATTGGTGGCGTTGGCGAAGTGGATTACGCCGTCGACCAGATAGTTGTGGATCTGGGTGGCGAAGACGGATTCGATTTGCGCGACGGTTCCATCGAAGGAAATCTGGTTGCGGCTGTTGGCGACCGAGGTGACGGTAAAGCCCTGAGATTCGAGCCAGGCCGTAACGCGGCCGATGTCAGCTTGGGTCATACCAAAGCGGTCGGCGAACTGGGCTGGGGTGAGCCATTTGTGGTAGTTCGGGGACGAAGGCTGCTGCTGCTGGGCCAGAAGATTATTGAGGTCAGCTTGCTGCGCGGCGGAGGGATGGAAAACCAGAGTTACTCCGTAGAGCACCTGGGCACTATCGGTGCGGCCAAGATCGGAGCCGGGGTGGACTAAGCCGCGCACGTTGCCCTGGAGCGGCACCATCTGGCTGGAATCGATGGGGCTGGTAATGCGGTCGGGCTGGGTGGCAAAGCACAGGGATGTGGCTAGAAGCGGCAGAAAAAACTTCCAGGATCGCATTCAATACTCCGTCAGCAAGTCAGGGTTATTAGGTGGTGATTGTTAGCTTATACGGCTTTCTTGCACTGTGATCAAGTCTTCGATGAATAAGGTTGTACGGTGACCAGAAAGTTACAACCCGGCGGGGCGGCATTAGTCGCGAAAAGTGCTGAAGTAATCACATGGCGAGCAAGTTGGGATGGAGTTTGGCGTAGCCGCGATCTTGCGCCCAGAGATCGAGCGGGACGGAGGCGAGTTCGTCGACCAGCGGGTCGGCAAGGCCGTTCTTGCTGAGGTCGATGGACTTAATGTAGGTATGGCAGGTGTCGCAACATTCCACGCGGATGTAGGGGAACTCGGCAGCGGTATAGACGGGGAGTTTGGCGTGGTCTTTCTCGTCGCAGCCGGGGCAGACGATGCGGCGGAACTCCCACTCGCAAAGACAGAATCCGCAGAGCAGGTTGCGGCGGGCGCCTTCGCCCAGCGGACGCAGCACGGCCAGCGCGGGTTTGCGGCTGCAGAAAGGGCACAAGGAATAAGTGTAACCCTCGAGTTGAAGCGGAACCCGGGAGCGGATGAATTCGGCATAGGGCTGAAGGAAGGTAAGGGCGAGAAACTCGCTGGGATCGGAGGGCTGTTCCGAGGGCTGATCGGGTGCGGACCAGGCATTGTTTAAAAGGTCAGTCCAAGAGGCAGAGGGTGATTGGCTGAGAGCGCGTGCAATCTGTGCGAGGCGGGCGGGGGCTTGCTTCTCGACGATCTCGAGGAATCGGGGAAAGCTGGATAGCAGTTCGGGAAGTTCCGGGGGGAAAGTAGCGCCGGCATCTTGCTGGCCGGAGAGCGGGCGGGACGCCGGCTCTTTTCCATGAAAGACTGCCGGCGGGACGCCGGCGCTACGTTCCGGGCTGTTGCTGGCGGAGGCGCGCTCGATATGCCGGTAAAGGTCTTGCTGGAAACGCGCGATGTGAATGTAGAAGCCGAGGATTTGTCCGGCGAAGGGATGCTGGGCGGCCAGGGTTTCGGCGCGCCGGATGCGTTGCTGCCAGAGGGTTTCAGCCACGCGCCGATTATGGGGCTTTGGCCAGCCGGAAGCAACCGGGCGCGTTCGCAGTCTTGTTCCGGGAAAATCCCGATTGCCAATCCCCCGCATCTGCCA
>PKVZ01000092.1:0-705 GCA_003131635.1 Acidobacteriaceae bacterium | reverse complement strand
GTAATCGCCGCTGCCGCAATGGATCAGCGCGGTTCGCTACAGAAATCGCTGAGCAAAGAAAAAGGCGGAGACGTTAGTGACGCCATGATGGAAGAGTTTAAGACACTCGTCACCGAAGTCCTGACGCCGCACGCCAGCGCCATTCTGCTCGATCCCGAGTGGGGATTGCCCGCCTCCAAACGCCGCGCCAAGAACGCCGGCCTGCTGCTGGCTTATGAAAAAACTGGATACGACAAGACCGGTCCAGGACGCCTGGGCGATCTGCTCGACCACTGGTCGGCACGCCGCCTCAANNAACGATAAGAAGCACGCGTGGGTGGAGCGCATTGGCGATGAGTGCCGCGCCAACGACATTCCATACTTTTTGGAGTTCGTCGGCTACGACGAAGGCGCCGACGAAAAGGGATTGGAGTATGCGAAGAAAAAACCGCAGATTGTCACCGAAAGTATGCGCGAGTTCAGCAAGGACCGCTATGGCGTGGATGTGCTGAAGGTGGAAGTGCCGGTGAACATGAAGTTCGTCGAAGGCACGAAGTCATTCGGTGGCCAGAAAGCCTACACAAAAAAGGAAGCCATTGACCTGTTCCACTCAGCCGCCAATGTCGCAACCAAACCGTTCATCTATCTTTCCGCCGGAGTCAGCAACGCGGAGTTCAGCGAGACGCTGGAACTCGCCGGGGAATCGGGAGTGAAGTTCAACGGCGT
>PKVZ01000224.1:23419-29650 GCA_003131635.1 Acidobacteriaceae bacterium | reverse complement strand
TCCGCGGTCACGCCCGTTTCCTCATAAACTTCCCGGACTGCGGTTGCAATCGGCTTCTCCCCTGGATCAACCAGCCCCTTGGGCAAAGCCAGGATCGGTTTCGGCCGTCGCACCGTGGGTTTGACTCGATCATTCGCGTTCCGCTCAGCTTCGCTGGGTAGTTTTTCGCCGGGTGGTTCTCCGCCAGGCGGTTCAATGGCGGCCATCCACCAGGCTTCGTTCCGTTTGCGCAGTACCACGCCTCCCGCCGATATTTCCCGCACCATGGCTTGTAAGTTACCAGAGACACGGATGTTAGTCACGGCCCGCCGGGCGATTACTCTCCCAAGCCCGCCCGTTATACAGTTTCATCCCACCCCTAGGTAATGTAAGAATGGCACCTTAGAGCCCTATATCCCAGGAGGTATTTGTGGCATCTTAAGCTGGGACAGTTGAAGTGCAGGTTGAAGCCGTGCCCGGTACGCCGGGCAAGTGGGGTAGCGGTGAAAAGCTTTGAAAAGATCGTTCGGTCCGTGCAGGCCTTTGGACGAGAGCTTTCGCGCAAGGCCGTGCCCGAGCGGAAAATTCCCGCCATTGGCCTTGCGCTCGGTGGTGGCTTTGCCCGCGGCATGGCTCACATCGGAGTGCTGAAGGTTCTCGAAGAAGAAGGGATTCCAGTCCGCTTGGTCACAGGCACAAGCGTGGGCGCACTGATCGGCGCCGCCTACTGCAGCGGACTTCCTCTCGAAGATCTGGAAAAAGTCGCGCACTCCTGCCGCTTCACCACCTTTGCCCGCTGGACGGTCTCCCGCTATGGCTTCGCCTCGAACGACCGCATGGTTTCGTTCCTCACCCGCGTTTTGAAAGTGAAGACTTTCGAGGAACTGCGCATTCCCCTGGGAGTGACCGCGACAAACTTCAACACCGGGGAGGGCGTAGTTTTTCATTCTGGTTCAATCATCGATCCCGTGCGCGCCAGTTGCGCGTATCCCGGAATGTTTTTGCCGGTCGAGATTCGTGGACGTTGGCTGGTGGATGGCATGCTTTCGTATCCCGTGCCCGCAGCGCCGCTGCGCGAAATGGGCGCGGACCGGGTGGTGGCGGTGCATTTGAAGGGACAGTGGTCGAAAAATGGTGCGCCACGGCATCTTTTTGACGTGATTGGGCAATCCTTCGCCATCGCCCAGGACCAGATGAGCCACCTCTGGCGCGGTGCCGCGGACGTGATTGTCGAGCCCGACGTGGCCGGCTTTGCCTATGACGACTTCAAGCGCGCCGGCGAACTGATTCGCGCCGGCGAAGTAGCCATGCGGCAAGCCCTGCCCGAAGTCCGCAAATGGCTGGACGCGCCAGCGGTAATGCCGGTCGCCGCCAAGTCTCGTCCTGCAATGGCGCGCCCTGCGCCCATGCCCGCGGATTGATCCAATCGATTCCGATCTTCGTCCATTAAAGACCACATCTGGGAAGCTTAGAGCCATCAACCACTAAGGGCATGAAGGTACGCGAAGGCGACTCCGAGAGCGGTTCTTCGTGTAACTTCGTGGCCTGGGGTGAAATTAAGAATACTGCTGTTTCCGCGCCTAAAGTTTTGCGGCATCTATGCCGACAAGAGAAATACAGACTGCGAAGTAAGAACGCCACCGGCAGGCCCTCGCCGGAGAAAGTCGAAGTTTGGAGCCTCAAAATCAGTCCAAGACCGGCCCCGTTGGGTACGTCAGCGAAACCCGTCGCAAACCACGCTATAAACTCGTGGTCGATATCAATATCCATTCCGAGTCGTGCGGTTTGCTGAAGGGGCGCACCATGGACATTAGCGAGATCGGAATCGCGGCCGTGCTGGGAGATGACGTTCCCGTTGGTGAAGTCGTGAAGTTAAACCTTACGCTTCCGTCCGGTCCAGTGACGATTTCTGCCACGGTTCGTCAAAGAAGCTCCTTTTTCCGCTATGGCTTCGAGTTCATTGAGTCGAACTCCGTTCGCGAAATCCTACAGTCCGCCTGCCGCCAACTCGCCGTTCAGCAGTCCGCGTCCGGCAGGCCTTGACGGGTAGGCAGGAACCGGCTATCCGATTTCTCTGGTCGCGGGTTAGACTCCCCGCCGGAACTTTTCCTCATCGAGTGCGTCCGGCCCTTGCGCAGCCCCATTCGGCGCTAGGATTCGCCTGCTGTTGAAAGTGAGATCACACTGCTCTCCAGCGGAGTTGGCCTATGAAACGCTACGCTTGGTTTCGACCTTCCCGGTCTCGATCTTTGTTTCGATTTTTTTGGTTTCGATCCGTCTCTACGTCGGCCCCGGCAGCATCCGCCTGAGCTTCGCCGCCTGTTTTAACTTGCCGCGTGCCCTTAGCGTCCTGTTGGCTTTCCTCTTCCTCAGAATTGTTTATGGCTCCATTCGTTTTCTGGCCGGTCTCCGTAGCCTTCGGCGATTCTTTCTCCGTTTCCTCTTCAGCAGCCTTCATCGCTCCCGAAAGCAGATAATCGATCCTCACCCGCGCGGCCAGCCATCGGACGCTGCTCGCGTTTCCCGCCTGCTCCAGATAGGGCGCAAGCTCTTCCTCGTTGACGATGCCTTTATCTTTCAGGAATTGCGAAGTAGCCCTGCTCTGCGTCTCCAGAGCCTCAAGCGACGAGAACAAATCCTGAAGTATTTCGTGCACGATCTTTTCATCCATACCATCTCCGTTCAAAACCAATACTTTGGATGCAGGAAACTTAACCAGCGGTAATCGAGTTCCACACGGACGTGTACCGGACGGTTGCATCACCCTTTCCTGTGCGTCCAGCCCTTGCGCCCGGAGGCATTCGGCGCTAGGATTCGGCTGCTGTTGGAAATGGAGATCCCACTCTCGTCCATCGCGGAGGTGACCTATGAAGCGCTACGCCGGGTCGCTGGTGCTGCTTGCGGTTCTAATTTCTCTTTTCTTCCTTACGCCCCAAGCCTGTGCGCAAGACAAACTCTCATTCGCCGCGGGCACGCCCGAAGACCACGATCTGCAGGCCATTTCGAGCGAGCCCGATGCGGCCAAGAAACTCGCCATGTATCAGGATTTTGTGCAGAAGTATTCGTCCAACCCCGCCGCCGTGGTTTATGGCGACTGGCAAATTTCGCAGGCCTACCAGAGCACAGCTGACTTAACGAAAGCACTTGAGTATGGAGACAAGGCGCTGGCCGGAAGTCCCCGCAACCTCGATATCATCGTCTCCCAAGGCAGCATCGCGCAGCAGGCCAAGGATAATGCCAGGTTGATGGATTACGCCGCCAAGGGCGGGGCAGTTTGCAATTCCATCGAAAAGCAACCCAAGCCCGACGGCATGACCGACGACGATTTCAAGAGACAAGTGGCGGAAGATAAAAGTGCAGCCCAGAACGGATGCAAATTTCTGGAGACGGCCGGCTTCAACGTAATTGCCAGCGAGAACGACGCCAAGGCCCGCATGGCCTACATCGAGGCATATTCCGCGGCATTTCCTGACTCCAAGTTTCAGGAACAGGTGTCCAACTATGCGATGTATACGCTGGGTCCCGGCCAGTTGAACGATCAGCCGCGCCTGCTCTCCTACGGAGAGAAAACCCTCGCCGCCAATCCCAACTCACTTCCCGCCTTGCTGCTGCTGGCCGGATCTTACGTAGACGATCCCAAGCCCGGCAGCGTGGCCAAGGCCATTACCTACTCGCAAAAAGCAATTACCGTCGCCAAAGCGGACGCGCCCGACGCCGACAAGCCGCGCAAAATCTCCGCCGGCGCGGCGCACTCGATCGTGGGCTACGCCTACATGAAGCAAGACAAAACTGTTGCCGCGATTCCGGAGTTGAAATCAGCCGCGCTACTGCTGAAGGGACAAGACGATGCGCAGTATTCCGTTACGCTCTACCGCCTGGGATTTGCCTATGCCAAGCTCAATAAAATTGGCGAAGCTCGCGATGTCTTAACCGAAGCCGTGAAGATTCCCGGCCCGGCCCAATCCATGTCGCAGGACCTGCTGGCCAAAGTGAATGCCGCCCGGGCGAAAGGGAAGTAGGCGCGATGCTCGCAGGGTCGGACCATTCTTCCGACCCGCCGGTTCACGGTTTGACCAACTCATCCGAGAGCAAGCGAGCCTTCACCGCGAGATTATGGCCGCGATTCAAGTCGCCCTCGGTAACGGCAGACTTTGACTGCTCCATAAACTGTTTGATCTGGCTTACCATTTCCTGCTGCGTAGCACTGAGCTCGTGTCCCGCAATCTTCTTCAGGTTTTCTTCGGTCGCCGCGGTGAGTTGTTCGGTGGTGAAGCGCTCGTATGAAGCTTGCTCCGTGGACGTGTCGCCTTTGAGTTCCACGATAGGCTCGTCCGATCCTCCGTTCTTGATAACTACGATCGGAGGCGGGCACGGTTTCACGGGCATAGCGCCGCCGCCGGCTGGCTCAGCTGGCGCGGAATGAGCCTCGGCCGACCCTGTGCCTGAAGATGTTGCGCAATCTGGAACGGCGGCTTTCTTGTGATGCGCGCGTGGCTTGGCCGGCGGTTTGGCTGGACTGGGTGAAGTCTGCGGCTGCCCTGCGGGAGCGGTCGAAGCTGGCGCAGGACTTGCGCTTTGCGCTGGTGGCGACTGCGGCTGCGATGGTGCAGCGGTACTTTGATCTTGAGCCTGACCCTGAGCCGCAGATCCGCGCACGTCGGCTGGAGATCCCAAACCCGGACCCGCCACGCTCAGAAAATAAATCGCAAGGATTGCGGCCAGAGTCATATTTCAATCAGACGAGGCAAGATTGCCAAGAGAAAAATTGCCAAGACAAGACTGCCAAGACAAGACTGCTGAGAAAAAACTGCCGAGAAAAAGACTGTTCAAATCTTACGCTCAAGTGCGTCGTAGCGAAATCAGGTTCTCGGTTCCGTGAATATGTTTTCCAGAGGGGCGGCCGGTTCGTGCGCAGAGTCGAAATGCGATGCAGCCAGCGGCAGGCGAAAGCGGAAGGTTGTTCCTTTCCCTTCCTGCGATTCAAATTCTACCGACCCGTGATGCCAGTCCAGAATCTGGTACGTCTGCGCCAGTCCAATGCCGTTGCCATCTTTCTTGGTGGTGAAGTAAAGCTCAAAAACCTTGTCGTGCATGTCTTCATGAATGCCGACGCCTCGATCGGAAATCTCGGCAACCACGGCGTTGGCGTCGCGATGCGCCGAGATGGTGAGCGGGCCTCCCTGGGGCATGGCCTGCACTCCGTTGAGCACCACATTGAGCAGCGCTTGCTTGATTAAGTCGAGGTCCACGTTGACCGGCAGCGGCTCGTCGGGCACGTCGCGCCTGATCTCGACGCCGTGTTGCGCCGCGTCCGGGGCCGCAAGCAGCGCCACTTCTTCGAGCAAACGGCGAAGGTCCACTTCCACCAGATGCAGTTCGCGNNTCGGGATCCAACTGCGCCAGCTTGTTCTGCAAGAGTTCAAAATGCAGCACGATGGCGTTGATCGGATTCTTGACCTCATGAGCAACCCCGCCGGTAACCCGTCCGCTGGCGGAAAGCCGCCGTGACATCTCGATCTCGTCTCCAATGCGCCGCACCGATTCGGCATCCCGCATGATCAGCAGCGCGCCGATCTGCGTGCCTTTCTCCTGCACAAAATCCATTGCCACCTGAACCCGCCTGCCGCCGGCAGCGTCAAACTCGCGTTGCGGCAGCGGACGCTTGCGCTCGAAAGCCTCCAGCACCACCGTTCCCAGCTGAGAATCGCCGGCAAAAATTTCCCGCGCCGTTCTGCCCAGCAACTCTCCGCGGGGCCTGCCCAGAAACCGCTCCACCGGAGCGCTTACCAGCACTACGCGGGAGTCGCGCGTGAACAGCATCAATCCATCCTGCAGCTTCGACATGAGCTGGTCCACGTTGTCTTTCAGCGCCGAAAAAATCTCCTTGGTGTCGCGCATCTGCCGACCCAGGTTGGCAATTTTCAACGTGACCAGACCGAATTCATCGTGCTCCGATTCGTCACCGGAAAGCTCCTCGCTCGTTCCCAGGCTCACACTATCCAGGTTTCGGCTGATCTTCTTCAGCGGGCCGAGAGCCACATTGGAGATCACCGCAGCCAGCAACAGCGAGACAAAAATCGAAGCGATCGAAAAGTAAAGCGAGTGCATTAAACGCGGGGTGACGTCGCTCTTGAGCAAGACTGTGGAAACTCCAATGCGAATCGTGCCGAATGGTTCTCCGTTCAGTTGCAGGGGATAGGTCACGTCATAAATTGCCGCCGGTTTGTATACCAGGCGAAGTTGCTCGCGGAA
>PKVZ01000224.1:17371-23307 GCA_003131635.1 Acidobacteriaceae bacterium | reverse complement strand
GCCGCGAAGTACGCCAGTTGCTGGCTCAGGCGGTAAGTGCTTTCGTAAGTGCTGTTGATCCGCTGACGCAGTATCTGTGAGATGTAGAGATACGAGAACGCAGTCACCATCACAGTCACCATGAGGGTGATGGTGAGCACGATGATGGCTTTGCGTCGCATAGAAAAAAGTGGCGCTGATTAGTAGCAGCGATCAGTGATAATCAGAGGTCAATAATCAGTGGCCCAGATGAAGCAACGGTCTGCGAAGTGGGCTGAAGAGCGCTTTCGCTGCCCACCGCCCACTGATCCCTGATCACTGCTCACTTTGTATAGCATCTTCTTTTCCGGCATCCGTTTCCGCCGTGCTGCTGCCATACTCCTTGAGCTTATTATGAAGGGTTTTCAAGCTAATACCCAGAATTTCCGCCGCCTTCGTCTTGTTGTTGCTGGTCGATTCCAGGGTCTTGAGGATGAGCATTTTTTCCGCCTCGCCCACCGTGGTACCCACCCCCATACGGATCGCATCCGGATCATGCGCGCTGGTGCGCATGATGGCATGGCCGAATCCGGGTGGCAGATGTTTGGTCTCGATCATGCCGCTGTCGCATACGATCACGGCGCGCTCGATCGTGTTGCGCAACTCGCGTACATTTCCCGGCCAGGTGAAATTGTTGAACAGATTCATCACCGCTTCGCTGACCGCGCCCGCTTTACGGTTATGCTTCGCGCTCATTTCCGATATCAGAAGCTGCACCAAGTCGGGTATGTCTTCCTTGTGCTCGCGCAATGGAGGCATGTGGATGTTGAACACGTTAAGCCGGTAATAAAGATCGCTGCGCAGTTCACCCGAAGCAACGGCATCATCCGGAACCTTGTTGGTGGCGGCCAGCACCCGGACATCGACCGACGTTTCCACCTTGCTTCCCAAACGGCGCAGCTTATGGTCTTCAAGCACGCGCAGTAATTTAGCCTGCGTGCCCACCGGCATCTCACCGATTTCATCGAGCAGGATCGTGCCCCCTTCGGCCAGCTCAAAGCATCCCGTACGCCGCTCCAGTGCTCCCGTGAAAGCGCCCTTTTCGTGGCCGAAGATCTCACTTTCAATCAGCGTTTCCGGAATGGCTGCGCAGTTGATGGCGACAAACGGCCGATCGCGGCGCGGGCTCAGTTGNNCAGTTGACCGAGGGAGCCGGAATCCCGCAGCCGCCGGCGGGTGCTTTCCAGTTCGGCGCGAGTGCCCACCAGAGCCGACGCATTTTGCAGCATCGCGCGCAACCGCTGCGTATCGATGGGCTTGGTGATGTAGTCATACGCTCCCAGGCGCATGGCCTGAACCGCACTGTCGATGGTGCCCTGCGCGGTCACCAGAATTACCGCCATGGCTTGGGTCTGCTCTGCCAGCCTTTCAAGCAGCTCTAAACCTCCCATGCGCGGCATCTTCATGTCGGTAATAACGATGGAAGGACTCCACTGCGCCGCTTTTTCAAGCCCTTCAGAACCGTCCCGAGCGGTTTCGGTGCGATAACCCCAGGAAGAAACCAGTTCCGCGAGCCCGGTGCGCTCGTTCTCTTCATCCTCAACAATTAATATTTTTTCGTGGTTCATTTCTTGCTTCTTGCCTACCCGTTTCGGCCGCGATCCATCGCCTGCATACTGCGACTACAAACATACGCGGCTACTTTCCGTGGAGCAAGGTCGCCAACCAACAACCCGCCGCTCATCCCATTCAAATTCGCCCCCACGTTGTGTTGATCGATGTCAATTTGAGACAAAGCCACCACGCAGAGCCAACAAAAAACACGATCCCCGAAGTGTCATTTCTGAAAATCCCTTCCGCTTTGAGATTCCAGTGCGTTAGAATTGCGGGTTCCCAAAATGGGTCCAAAAAAGCGTTTCTAATCCTGCAATGCTTTCCTGATGTCGCCGTCGGCCCCTTTGCGCAGGTTAAACGCGTGTCGATATATGGAGGAAGGTAATGTCACTTAGTCCTAAGATCAGTAAAAGCCGCATAGTAATCGTCTTGTTAGTTGTTCTCGCACTATCACTCATCTCCAGCCCGGCGTTCGCGCAGAGCGACTCAAATCCGAAATGGGATTTGTTTGTGGGATATCAATGGCTGCATCCCGGCGGCAACGTACCCGCGCCGTTCGGCAATTTCAACAATCCCGGCTTCTACAAGGTTCCCGACATGTCTCCGGGCTTTGGCAGCGCCCTCACCTATAATTTCGATCCGCATTGGGGCATGGAGTTTGACTTTGGTCACAACTGGGGGAGCGGTAATTACGAGGCGACGGGATCGGTAGGTCCCCGCTTCATCTGGCGTACCGATAGTGCAAATTATTTTTTGCACACACTCGTAAGCCTGAATCGAGTTTCTGTCAGTGGACTCAATGCGGGGAACGGAATTGGAGCCGTTATGGGCGGCGGCATGGATCTGCCCATCAAGAAGTGGCTCGCGTTCCGCCTGTTTGAAGCGGACTACGTCTGGGGGGAGCATAACTACAGCGATTACATCGCCCCCATGCCGGACGATAGCTTGCGGCATGCCTCGTTTAACGGGATCCGCTTGCGCACTGGTTTCGTATTCGCTTGGGGAGGCGCGCCTGCAGTAACGCCGGCCGCAAGTTGTTCCGTGCAGCCTACCGAAGTAATGGTGGGTGAACCCATCACTGCAACCGTGACCGCCAGCAACTTCAATCCCAAGCACACGGTTACTTATGCCTGGAGCGGCAATGGCGGCCAGGTCACCGGCAAAGACACTACCGCCCAGATCGATACCACCAATGCGGCGCCCGGCAGCTACACGGTCAACGCTCACGTGACGGATGCGAGGATGAAGACCGGAGGCGAAGCCAGTTGCTCGGCGACCTACACCATCAAGCCATTGCCGCCGAAAAATCCGCCGACCATGAGTTGCACGGCCAGTCCTTCAAGCGTGCAAGCCGGCGCAAGCGTAACCGTAAGCTGCAGCTGCACCAGTCCTGACGGCGTTCCCGTGAACGTATCGAATTGGACNNCGCGGTTTGACCGGTCAAGCCTCGACCCAAGCGACGGTGGAAAATCCGCCGCCTCCGCCGCCCAAGGCCGCCAAGCTCAGCCAGTGCGACTTCCCCAACGAGAAGAAGCCTTGGCGCGTCGACAATACCTGCAAGGCCATCTTGGATGACGTAGCCAAGAACCTGCAGCAGAACCCCGACAGCAAGTTGGTGATCGTCGGCAGTGCCGACCCGAAGGAGAAGCGCAGGAATCTGGCGGCCGAACGTGCCGTCGATTCCAAGTTCTACCTGACGGAAGGCGAAGCCAAGCAGGGTATCGATGCCAGCCGCATCGAAGTCCGCACCGGCAGCGCCGGCACCAAGACCGCCGAGTACTGGATCGTGCCCTCGGGCGCGACCTTCGACTCGACCGGTACTGAGTCGGTGGATGAATCCAAAGTGAAGGCGATTCCGGATCATCCCAAACCGGTGGCCAAGAAGAGAGCGGCTAAGAAAGCGCAGTAAGTCGGCAACGAGGATAAAAGGCCGGTCGGCAATCGACCGGCCCTTTTTTTCGCGTGTCCTTCGGTAACTTGCTGGGGAAGGACTAGCCTGTCAGGCTAGCTGTCGCATCTAACCTTTTTCCACCGTGGGGCAGAAAATTACTATGAAATCCGTTTCGGCTAAGTTGCTGACGTTGTTGCTGATAGCTTCCATATCCGCATTCGCCGCGGGAGTTCGCCCGTGGTCCGTTCTGGGGCCGGATGGCGGCGATGTCCGCAGTTTGGCGTACGATCCGCACAATCCCGACCGCGTTTTCCTGGGCACCAGCACCGGAGTGATTTTCGTCTCCGATGATGGCGGCCATAACTGGTCGAGATTCGCCAAGCTCGGCGCCAGCGACGATTATGTGCTCGACCACATCGTCTTCGATCCCCACAACTCCAAAACCATTTTCGTCTCCGCCTGGAGCGTGCAGGATCAGAGTGCTGGCGACATTTTCCGCAGCCGCAACGGCGGCAAGGATTGGGAAACTCTGCCCGCCATGCACGGCAAGTCCGTGCGTGCCATGGCAGTTTCCGCTTCCGACAACAAGGTTGTAGTCGCCGGAGCCCTCGATGGCGTCTACCGCAGCAACGATGGCGGCAACAACTGGCAGCGGATTTCTCCCAATGACGGTGTCGTCAAGAACATAGAATCTATCGCGGTCGATCCCAAAGATCCCAACGTGGTTTACGCCGGAACCTGGCACTTGGCCTGGAAGACCGGCGACGGTGGCGCTAACTGGCAGCACATCAACAAAGGCATGATCGACGATTCCGACGTTTTCTCCATCATCGTCAGCTCCGCCAATACTTCGGAAGTTTTCGCCAGCGCCTGCTCCGGTATTTATAAGAGCGTCAGCGGCGGCGACCAGTTCGAGAAGGTCAAGGGCATTCCCTTCACCGCGCGCCGCACCCGCGTCCTGAAGCAGGATCCCAGCAACCCGGCCATCGTCTACGCCGGAACCACCGAAGGTCTCTGGAAGAGCGTCGACGAAGGCAAGAATTGGAAGCTCGTCGGCAGCTCTGAAGTCGTGGTGAACGACGTGCTCATCGATCCGCGCAACTCACAGCGCGTATTGCTCGCCACCGATCGCAGCGGCGTGCTCGCCAGCAACGATTCCGCGGCCAGCTTCGCTTCATCCAACCACGGATACTCCCACCGTTATGTGACCGCGATCCTGGCTGATACCAAGGAACCCAATACTCTTTACATCGGCCTCGTGAATGACCGTGAATTCGGCGGCGTGTTCTCCAGTCACGACGGCGGACAGAGCTGGCAACAGAAAAGCTCGGGGCTCGACGGCCGCGATGTATTCACTCTGAAGCAAGCCGGCAACGGAACCCTGGTTGCCGGAACCAACAAGGGCGTCTTCGAACTTGCCGAGGGTAGCTCGACCTGGCGCCCCATCAACGACGTTGTGCTCGAGAAGACTGTCTCGCGTACCGTGACCTTGAAGAGCGGCAAGAAAAAGACCTTAACTTCCGTCGCCAGCACGCACGCCGTGCTGGAAGGCCGCGTGAACGATACCGACCTGGCATCGTCCCGCTGGTTCGCGGCAACTTCCTCCGGACTCTTCACCAGCAAAGATCATGGAAAAGTCTGGGTGGGCGGAGCGGTTGAGGGCGAGAAAGACTTCGTCTCCGTGCAAGCGCACGAAGGCTTGGTAGTCGCGGCGACGCACTCAAAAGTTCTGGTTTCCCAGGATGAAGGAAAAGTCTGGCAGCCCGCCGTCCTGGCTTCGTACCCCATTAACATTCGCAGCGTGACCGTGGCCCCGGATGGCCAAGTCTTCATCGCCACCCGCGAAGGCGCCTTCCACAGCGGGGATTCCGGCAAGAGCTGGAATCACATACTCACCGGCTTGCCCGACAAGGACATCACCTCGGTTGCTTACGACAACAGCCACAAGCGTCTGCTCGCGACCAGCGGCCAGACCGGCGTCGTCTTCGAAAGCATCGATGGTGGCAGCACCTGGCAGCGTGGACCCGATTCCGGCTTCCCGCTGCGCCGCATCAGCGTAGTTCACGGGCGCTACGTCGCTGCCACTCCGTTTGACGGCGTAATCGCCCAGCCGGAAAACGAATCGCAAAGCGCCAACGCGGGCAGCGGTTCCAACTAACTAACTCACATTCTTGAACCAAACAACCTCGCGGAGAGCATCACGCTCTCCGCGATTTTTCTTGACCCGAAGAAAACTTCGCAACTAATGATTGGGCGGCGGAACAGAAACCGCACCCCATGCGGCCCTCGTTAGTTCGTAAGTAAGGATTACGCGGGCACTATTGCGAATCTCTTCCCGACCCCGATACACGAACCCGAACTTCCGCAAAATGTGCTCCGAGACTTCATGCCCCTGCTCCACATCAGCCAGAAGACGAGGAAACCTCAAGCCGTCAAATGCGACCTCGATGAAAGCCTTCGCAGCCTCTGACGC
>PKVZ01000224.1:266-17331 GCA_003131635.1 Acidobacteriaceae bacterium | reverse complement strand
GCCCACCCACGTAGCGGCGCACCTCGATATCGGTGTGCATTCGGACAAAATCGGCTGCATCTTCTTCCTGGTGCGTACGAAAGAGCAGCCGTTTGGTTTCCAGATAAATCATCGCCCCTCGGCCGAACTGTAGCATTCAGGCCTAGAAACACGCACTTTCTACATGGCCCGATGCTTATCCAGTCCGTATGTCCTTGATTCCCTTACCGCCGATCTGGTATTTCACTTGCCACTAGCGTGTGGTAGAGAATCGAGCAACCATATTCTGCATGGCAAGACGTCGAGCCAGTCCACCGCCGAAATTAGTTTGGCTCGTACTCTGCCTTGCGGTCGGCCTCACTGCAGGGTGCGCCCGCCCGACTGCCGTGCATCACAGTGAGCCGGCCACGAACTCCCCCGCTACCGAGCAAAACCTCCCTTTCCATCAGAATCCTGAGCACGCCTCAGACGAAAGCCCTCATCCCGCAGTTCCCGTGGATCGCAAGTCGGGAAGCGGTACGCCCTTTCCGGCGGCATCGCATGCGCACAGCCTGCCCGCAGGCACGCTTCTCACCGTCCGGTTGGATAAATCTTTGTCAATCCCGCAAGTTCGCCCGGGCGATACATTTACTGCGTCCGTGGCCGGTCCTCTCACCCTTGACGGAGATATTCTGGTCGAACGTGGTACTCCGGTCAGCGGACGCGTAGAGTCCGCCCAACCCTCCGTGGACCGGCCCGGATCGAGCCCCGATCCCGGCTACGTCCGCCTCACTTTGATCGGCATCACCGTCGATGGCAGAGCGCTCGATCTTCAGACTTCAAGCCTGTTCGCGAAGGGAACCTTTCAGGCGGGCTTACTATCGAATTCGTCCTCCCATGCCACCGGATCCGACGCGCGATTTCGCGAACTCGAAATACAGAAAGGACGCCGCCTGACTTTCCGGCTCACCGCCCCCCTCACCTTCGCCGATCCCAACTCGGTGGCTGATCGTCAGTATCCCCACCCCTCTTATCCACCCCGCTAGCGAATAATCTTCTGTCTGGCTTCCACTGAGCCCTCGGACGGGAAATTATTTCCCCACTAAGTTAAACAATCAAAAGCTTTTGCTCCGTTTTTCCACAGCCGCGCTCCCGATTTGAGTGACGTGTGCCCTTCGCTGTGTCAGATCCGGCCTCCTATAGTGGGACTCGAAGAACAAAAGAACGTGGATCCTGACGATGGTCTGGCTAACCAAGATCTGGCAAACAATGATCTGGCAAACAGTGATCTGGCTAAAAAAGCTCTGGCAGTCCCGTTTCGGGAGCACTGAGGTATCGAGCCCGCCTTCTTGGGGTTCCTTTTCCCATTCCCCCTACCGCAAAGTATCAATATGAATACGGCTACTCCATTTCCCTGGACAGGACAATCGGCTGCGGAAACGGCCGGAATGGGCTTCCGTTCCATCTTCGAACAGGCTCCCTTTGCTGCCGCCCGCTGCAACCCGCAGGGACTGATCGTCGAGATCAATCCCGCCTTCAGGCAGGCTCTGGAACCCGCCCTCGCGGACCATCGTTCTTTGCGCCTCCACGATTTGATCCCTTCCGAAGCGCGCGAAACCACAGAATTGCTTCTCCACGATCTCTTCGATTGCAAATGTGACAATATCCGCATCGTCGGGACAAATTCAGGGACACCAGCTGGAACCCGGCTGGCAAAGACGAACTATACCGTCTGGCGCCTGCCACAATCCGGCCAGGATCCACCCCACGCCTTGCTTATCGCCGAACCCAACCGCGATAGCATCCCCGTCGAGGAAGGCTTGCTCCAGGCTCAACGATGGGAAGCTGTCGGCCGTCTGGCTGGAGGCGTAGTCCACGACTTTAACAACCTTCTCACCGGCGTCATGCTGTACTGCGATCTTTTGCTCACCAGTCTGGATACACGTGACCGCCGGCGCCGCTATGCCGATGAAATTCGCTCCGCCATCATGCAAGCCACCGGCCTGGTGCGGCAGTTGCTGGTTTTCGCCCGTCCCCAATCTTCTCAAGCCCGGGCACTGTGCTTGAACCAAATTGCCCAGGCGATGCGGGACCTCCTTACCCGCCTGATCGGCGAAAACATTGTCCTCGACCTCGCTCTCGACCCCAATCTCGGTCTGGTCAAAATCGATCAGGCGCAGGCCCAGCAAATCCTTCTCAACCTTGTGCTCAATGCCCGCGACGCTCTGCCCGAGGGTGGCCGCATTGTCATAGAGACCGGCAACTGTAAGTTCCAAAGCGTTCCCGGTTCGGTGCCGCCAAAGGGAGTTGCTGCCTTTCCCTGTGTTCTTCTCACCGTCGGCGACAACGGATGCGGCATGGATAGGAAAACCCGCCAGCATCTCTTCGATCCTTTTTTCACCACCAAGAACGCCGGGAAAGGCACGGGCTTGGGACTGACTACGGTCCGCACCATCGTCACCGCAAACGGCGGATTGATCCATATCGATAGTGAACCGGGCAGCGGAACCCGGGTTATGATCCTGCTCCCCCGCACCGCTCACACCACTGCCGCCGCGGATTTTCTGGACATCCCCCTTCAACATTCGGAACAACCAGCATTTCAAGAAATCAAGAAGGAATCACTCTTATGACGTCAGCAGCTGTAAGCCCATCGATCCCCACACCTCAAGTTATGGCCGCCAATTATCTCAACCTTCTCATCGTCGACGATGAACGCTCTATCCGGGAAGCCTGCCGCGAAGTCGCCTGCTCTCTCGGGTTCATGGCGCATGTAGCCGACTCCGCCGAACAGGCTTATCGCCTGCTCCAAACCCAATCCATCGATGCCGTCCTGCTCGACCTCCGGCTCCCCGGAGCGGGTGGTCTCGAAGCTCTCCGGCACATCAAAGCCCAGCGTCCGGAGGCGCTCGTGATCGTCGTTACCGGATACGGAACGGTGCAGTCGGCGGTCCAGGCCATGAAGCATGGGGCTTACGAATATGTCACCAAACCCTTCAGCATTGACGAACTCAAATTGCTGCTGGCTCGCGTCTCCAACCATCTCAAGCTCAAGACCGAGAACCGCATCTTGCGCGAGAAGCTCAAATCCAAACAGGGTTTTGGCGGCCTCGTCGGCCGCGCTCCGGAGATGGAGAAGCTTTACCGCATCGTCGCCAAAGCCGCCAACAGCTCCCATCCGGTGCTGATTCTCGGCGAGAGCGGCACGGGAAAAGAAATGGTCGCGCGCTCCATTCATTACTCCGGCCCTTTTCGCGACAAGCCGTTCATTCCCGTCGACTGCGGCTCCCTCGTGCCCACCCTGATCGAAAGCGAGCTCTTCGGCTACGTGCGGGGCGCATTCACCGGCGCCAATCAAGCCAAAGACGGATTGCTGGCCATCGCCGAAGGTGGAACTGTGTTTCTCGACGAAGTCGGCGAACTTCCCGTCGACCTTCAATCCAAACTGCTGCGCGCCATTCAGGAAAAAGAAATTCGTCCCGTCGGAAGCACCCGCCGCGTCCCCATCAACGTCCGCATCCTGGCCGCCACCAACCGCGACCTGGAGCAGGCCGTCACCGGAGGCGCTTTCCGGCGCGATCTCTATTTTCGCCTCAACGTTCTCAGCCTGCGTATTCCACCGCTGCGCGAGCGTCGCGAGGATATCCCTCTTCTCATCGCTCACTTCATGGAGCGGGCCTCACGCGCTTCGGCTCAGGAAAAAATTCTCAGCGACGAAGCCGTCAAAGTTATGCTGGCTTACGACTGGCCAGGCAACGTTCGCGAACTGGAAAACTGTCTGGAACGCACCTGCGCCTTTACCAGCGGACCGCTCATCCATGTTCCCGACCTCCCGCCGGCCATTGCCAAAACCGTGGTCCTCGTGCCGGGAAATGGCAATGGACACGCTCAAAACAAAATCGTCCCCATGGCGGAATTGGAAAGGATGACGATTCTCAGCGCCATCGCCGAACTGAATGGCGATAAGCTACAGGCCGCGCGGCTGCTCGGTATCGGCAAAACCACTCTGTATCGCAAACTGAAAGATTACGCGGCCCACGCCTAGTCAGTCAGACAGTCAGTCATCTCATAATCGTTTTGGAAAAGGCACGGCTTCCAAAAAAGAGGCTGCGGAAAAACTCGAGATTCGTGTCAGGGTATGCCTTCAGGCATACCGTAAGTGCCGCGTTATCAATCGCGCCTTTAGGCGCTGCGAGGCGAAAACCGAGTTTCTAGCTTCTTCCAAAGCCGTGCCGCCCCGAGCCGACAAACGAGCCGACAAACATGAGGCCGTAGCCCGTGAATCAGCTATGAGATGGCCTGATGGCCTCTGGATTTTGCCAAGAGTTCAATTATGAAATGATTCGGAAACTGCTGTGGTCCGCAATGGGAAGAGCCGCTCGTGTGCCGTCCCATAACCCCCTTCTTTTCAATGAAAACGCTTCTGGAGACCCGCGTGCTATAGAACCCGCATGATCTTACTGATAACCACGTCAGCACGCGGTCTAGAGTGCGCCGCTACTTTAAAAGAGTCCACCGGCAACGAAACTCATTGGGCAGAAAATCTGTCGCAAGCTGTGGCCCGTCTGCGCGAGCAGTCGTACTCCACAGTTGTCATCGATCAATTCCTCTTGGAAAACGAGCCCGCCGAAAGCGACCAGGTGCTTGAACATCTGGGCACCGCCTTCCCCGTGTACGTTAACTTCGGCGTCAGCGGCATGGAGCGATTGGTTCGCGAGGTTCGCTCCGCACTGCACCGCCGCAAACGCGAGGAAACGCAGGCTCGCCGCTCGGTCGAGCAACAGTTTCGCAGTGAAATGTGTGAAAGCCTGACGTCGATGCTGCTCTCCTGCGAACTGGCCATGTCCGTGCCCGGCGTGCCCGCCCCCGCCGCGGAAAAAATTCGTCTCATCGACAACCTCGCCCGAGACATCCGCCAGAGGCTAGGCGCCGCCTGACCTAATCCAGTCAACGCCGTCGGAAATCACACGAAGGAGCCGACCCCTTCGTGATACTTCGTGTCCTTCGTGGTTCATTAGTTTTATGTCTTCCAGGGCTAAGCCGGCCACGAAATCCCTTCCCCTGCGCGCGAATTCCCACTAGAATAGTCCCCTTGGCCGCGGAGGTCCCATCCTCCGCAGCCAGCCTTGGAGGCCCGTTTGCACGTTCTGGTCACTGCCGATACTATCTCCGGCTCCTGGACCTACGCTCGCGAACTGGTCACCGGACTGGTCACGCGCGGCGTCCGCGTCACCCTCGTCACCTTCGGCGAAATCCCTCTGCCCGATCAAACTTCCTGGATGGATCATCTCCACGGCCTCGAATACCGCCCCACCGCTTTCCGCCTGGAGTGGATGGACGAAGCCCCGCACGACCTCGCCGAATCCTCCGCGTTTCTCGCCAGCCTGGTGCGCGAAGTTCATCCCGACCTGCTTCAGCTCCACCAGTTCTGCCACGGCAACCTTCCCGTCGATGTCCCCCGCGTAATCATGGCCAACGGCGACCTCATCAGCTGGTCGCAAGCCGTGCAAGGTTGCGCGCCCCGCGCCACGCGCTGGCTCCAGTGGTATCGCGATACCATCGTTCGCGGCATCGCCGCCGCCGATGCCCTCGTCGCGCCCTCGGCCTGCATGCTCAACACTGTTATCGCCACGTACTACCGTCCGCGTCGCGCAGCCATCATCTATCCCGGCCGCAATCCCATCTTCTTCAATCCCTACGTCAGCAAAGATGATTCCGTCCTCTCCGTCGGCCGCCTGGTCGATGCCGGCAAGCAAGTCTTCCTGCTCACCCAGCACTCGCACCCGTTCCCGATCTGCATCGTAGGCGCCGAGCAAACCGTTCCTGTCCCGCGCATTCCCATCCGTGCCGACGTGAAAGTTTCCACCAGTCAAGCCACCGTCGCCATCCGCGGCGCGCAGACCGAGTCTCAACTGCGCGCTCTTTACAGCCGCGCCGCCGTCTACGCCGCAACGCCGCGCTACGAGCCGCTCGGCATGGCCGCACTCGACGCCGCTTTCTCCCGCTGCGCCCTCGTCGCCAACGATATCCCCAGCTTCCGCGAAGTGTGGGGCGAAGCCGCACTCTACTTCCGCACCAACAACGCCGGCAGCCTGGCCGCAATTCTCGCCCAACTCGATTCCGACCGTCCCTTGCGCCAAGCCTATGCCGACCGCGCCTTCGCCCGGGCCCGCGAACGCTTCACCGCCAAACGCATGATCGACGACTACCTCGACCTCTACCGCAGCCTGATCCACGCCAACTCCCTGGCCGCCTGAACTCGTGTAGAGCGGGCGCCCCCGCCCGCTGCCTTTGACGTTGGGTTAAGCTTGTCGCAACAATTTACTCTCAGAATTTCCAGTGGATTTCTAGTCGCTCCTTTTCCATCCCAACATTTTTCCCGTCAACCCGTGTCTCCACGCTTGCATCCTGCGCAATCTATCGACCTGAGCGAACCATGCTGAACCAAACATGCCCTTAGGTAAGCCCATGCCAGAAACTTCCAGCGGAACCATTCCCCTACGAAAATTCGGCCGTGCCTTTGACGTTGATTTTGATCCTGATTCTGACGTTGATTTTGACTTTGACCGGGAAGGCCACGACTTTAGAGGCTGCGGAAAAACTCGAGATTCGTGTCAGGGTATGCCTTCAGGCATACCGTAAGTGCCGCGTTATCGGTCGCGCCTTTAGGCGCTGGGGGTCGCGGCGCGATTTTGGGTGGCGCCGCGCTTGAAGCGCTGCGATAGACGGATGAACATCCAGTTGACCGCTCCCAACCTTGCAAAGAACGCAAGGACGGGAAACCTCCGAGTGGTTGAATATAGAGGTCAATTTTCCCCATGGGATGAACGTCTCGCCTGTCTTGTACGCGGAGCAGTTCGGTAACCCATTGAAGCTAAATGACTTAGTTATCCCAAAGAAAACATTCGACAAAGTCCTAAACCGTTTTTGCTGCAGGATAAGAAAACCCGAGGCGGGAATGCGCATCGAAGTACGTTGGGTACCTCCAGACACGTTCCCTTCGTGACTTGTATGGGTACGATGCTGTGGTACTCTCCCTTAGCTCGGGAATGGTGCTAACCTGATTACGTTGAGAAAGGGCGGACAGTTAGTATGACCAGCGGCGGCTTTGACACCCTCTAGCAGCGTGAACCTTGGTAACCTTGGTTGCTTCAGTACGTCGTAGCGCAGCCTTTCTCGGCTATGATGCGGCTCTGCGCAACCCCCGTTAGGTAAAAGCTCTCATTCTCAACAGGGCCCGATCACGCTGCGGGCACGAAATCCTCCGTCCATCCCTCACCCATTCGCGAGCGGGTCCACGGGTGCGACACTACCACCGAGGCTGCCCCGCGCGTCGCAACTTACCGACGGAGGCTGCCCCGAACGCAGCCCGACGGCGGGCACCAAGCATCCCAATTCCCGCGTTCACCATCCGCGCGTTCCAAAGGCCCGCGACAGGCCCACCCTCTTGGTGGTATCTTCTTATCCTTACTAGAATCCCGTAAGGTTGGAGGAATCAAACATGGCTCAGGTNNTTGAACTCGTCGACGTCAACGGCACCCCCTACGATCTCACCGGTAAGCCCGCCTTTTCTCTCTGCCGCTGTGGCGGATCGGTGAACAAGCCTTTCTGCGACGGCACCCACAGCAAAATCGGCTTCCAGGGCGCGGAACTGGCGGTCAAGAAAGCCGACGGCTAACTCGTTCGCCCAAACCCATGATTTCAATGTGGTTTGTGATGTATAGCTTATAGCTAACACGCTTGCTCACGACTGCAACTTTCGCTTAATGTTCCAGTCGGAACATCAAGCGTTCACAGGACCCGACGCGGCAAAGAAAATGAGCGACCACAACGACCGCGCACCGGGTGATCGTGAACTCGGAATGCACCGCAACATTACGCGCCGTGATTTTCTCAACGGCGTGGCCGTGACCGCGGGCGCTGCCCTAATGCCCTGGCATCTGTTCGCCGCAGGCGACGTCGATCCCGAAAAGTCGCCCGATTACTACCCACCTGCGCTCGCCGGACTGCGCGGCAGTCATCCCGGCTCCTTCGACGTCGCTCACTCCTTGCGCGACGGCACTTTCTGGGACACCGCCGCGCATTTCTATCGCAAGTCTGCCGGTGCGGCCGCGCGCATTCTCATCCTCGACAACCACGACGACTTTGGCGGACACGCCAAGCGCAACGAATTCCGCGTCGGCAACCGAACCTTAATCGGCTACGGAGGCTCGTACTCGATTGAGAGCCCGGAACCCTACAGTGCAGTGGCCAAGGGTGTGATTGAGGACTTGGGAATCGAAGTCAGCAGCTTCCCCAAATATCTGGACCGGGACCTCTACGGTTCCATGGGGCGGGTTCCCAAAATCTTTTTCGACAAGGAGACCTTCGGCAGCGACCGCCTGGTCGATGACCCTTGCCCTTTTCCCGGCGGCGAGACCTACGACCTCGCAGTTGCCGGGCCCGATGCCTGGGCGCACTTCCTGGCGGACGCGCCACTTGCGGAACAGGCGCGTAAGGACGTGTCCCGTCTGTGCCGGGAGAAGAAAGACTATCTTCCGGAACTCAATGCCGAACAGAAAAAGGCGCGCCTGGCGCGTATCAGCTATGCCCAGTTCCTGACGGAACTTGCGGGTGTGCACGCCGACGTGATTCGCCTCTACCAAACCATTTCTCAGCCTCTGTTTGGCGTCGGCATTGAAGCGGTTTCCGCGCTGGACGCCTCGGAGACGGGCTATCCGGGCTTCAGCGGGATGGGTGCTGAGCCCGAGGGGTTGAGCAACGAACGGAAATATTTCTTTCACTTTCCCGACGGCAATGCCAGCATCGCGCGCTTGCTGGTGCGCCGGCTGATCCCGGAAGCTATACCCGGCAACTCCGCGGCTGATGTCGTGACCGCGAGGGCGAACTACGCGAAACTCGATGAGCGTACGTCGCCCGTGCGCATTCGGTTGAACAGTACGGCGGTGCGGGTGAAGCACGCCGGCGATCCGGCGCACGCCACCGAGGTTGAGATCGCCTACGCTCGCGGCGGCAAGCTGTACACCGCGCGGGCCAAGCATTGCATCCTGGCCTGCTGGCACGTGGTGATCCCATACATCTGCGAGGATCTGCCGGCCAAACAGAAAGACGCTCTGGCCTCGGCGCAGAAAATCCCGCTGCTATACAGCAACGTGCTCTTGCGTGACTCGACTGCGTTTCAGAAGCTGAGAGCGAATTCCATCTACGCGCCGGGCGGCTACCATACCCACGTTGACATGGACCTGCCGGTCAGCATCGGGGAGTATCGTTGTACGCGCTCACCGGAGGAGCCGCTGGTGGTGCACATGAGCAAGGCGCCGTGCCGGGCGGGCCGTCCAGCGCGCGATCAACACAGCTTGGGCCGCATTGAGCTGTACAACACGACGTTTGAAACCATGGAGCGAAAGATTCGAGAGCAACTGGCGCGGACGCTGGGGCCAGGCGGGTTCGATCCCGCGGGCGACATCCTGGCAATCACAGTGAACCGCTGGCCCCACGGATACGCTTACGAGTACAGCAGCCTGTGGGACAAGTTTGTGCTGGAAGGCGGCGAAACTCCGTGCGAGGTTGCGCGCAAGCCCTACGGCCGAATCGCCATCGCCAACTCCGACGCGGGCGCCCATGCCTACACCGACGAGGCCATCAATCAGGCCTGGCGGGCGGTAGGGGAGTTGAAGAGCTAGTTGCGAGTACCGAGTACCGAGCGAACGTATATCGATGTAGATCGATATATGTCACGACGGTGCGGGGCTCAACATTGACAAAGGACGAAGCAGGCCGCTCCTTATATTGATGGCCATATATTGATGGTCATCGATATATTCATCGATTTGCTTCGCGGTCCTTGAACTGCGCTGCCTTGCTTCGTGCTTCCTGGGCCTGCTGGGTCAGGCCTTTGGCCTGGTAGGCATCGGCCAGAGCGGCCTCTAGCTCCTGGTTGTCGCCGTTTTGCCGCTCTTTGAGAAAGGCCGCGACGGCGTCGTCATACATTTTGAGCTTGGCGTAGGAAACGCCGAGATCGTAGTCGATGCCGGCGGCTTGCGGATCAAGGCGGGTGGCGGTTTTATATTCTTCGATGGCTGCCTGATGATTGTCCTCTGCTGCCAGAGCGAGACCAAGGCCGTAATGGCCTTCTGCGCTGTCAGGGTCCTGCGTCAGCAACTGGGTGAACATATCCTTCGCGTCCTGCGGACGATTCTGGTTCAGATACACCATTCCCAACAAAGCTCGTGCTCCGGCGTGCTTGGGTTTGAGATCCAGCACGCGTTTAAGCTCTGTCTCCGCCTGCGCATACTCACTTTGATTGAAGTAAGCCTGGGCAAGATCGAAATGAGCGGGGAGAAAATCGGGGCGCTGCTTGACCATCTTCTCCAGTTGCGCGATTGCGCGGCCGGGCTGATTGCCTTCCATGAAGCTTGAGGCGCGTCCCAGGCGCAAGGGCAACCCGTGATAGCGCGCGAGTCCGACCGCTGCACCGGCCAGGAGGGCAGTCATGGCGATAAAAATAGAAATGCGGCGCATGGCGTGGTCGTGCTGCGGAGCGATAAGCGCGATAAGCGCGCCGAGAATCAATCCGGTGACGAGGCCGCCGACGTGAGCCGCATTATCCGTAGTGCCGATTACCTGTCCGAAGATGAGGTTGTAGATAACAAACATCGCAAGGCTGCGCAGCGTGCCGGAGAGCGCGGAACGCGGCACGGAGAACTCTCCCAGTTTGAAAGCCGCGATGAGAGCGCCGGCGAGTCCGAAGATGGCTCCGGAAGCGCCGACGCTGGGGGTGCCGGGATGCCAAGCTATGCTGGCGAGACTAGCTCCGACGCCGCAGAGGAGATAGACGGAGGCGTAAGTCCAGCGTCCGTAGAGCGATTCGGAAAGTGCGCCGAGATTCCACAGGCACCACATGTTGAAAGCGATATGAATGATGCCACCGTGGACAAATACGCAGGTCAGCAGTCGCCACCATTCGCCCGCCAGTGTGAGTGGTCCCCAGTTGGCGCCCCAGAGGATGGTCTCCTGAGTGGAGAACTCCATGATGGTAGAGCCGGAGAGCGCCATGCCGAGGAATACGGCTGCGTTGATGCCGAAGATTATTTGGGTCAGGCTGATGGTGGATTCGCCACGGCGGACCCATGGGGTGCGCATGACGGGCTGTTTCGCGTCCTCAACAATTTCGCCGCGCTGGTAGGCTTCATGCTGCACGCACCACTGGCAGATCTTCTTGCCGAAGGTAAAGCCGGGAAGCTGGCGGCCACATCGAATGCAGTTTGCCATGGGTCTGGATAAAGAGTATCAGCAGATTGGCGGGGGCGGCGAGGGCGCAACAAGGAAGGGTGGAGGTAGCAGCGCTCCACGGCAGAACGAGAAGCAACTTCGCCTGCAGGACGCTCAGAGGTTCCGAAAAAGCGAATCTTGCTCGTCGGGGGGCAACTGAATAAAGGCCGCCGCGGCTGCGGTTTTCAAGGCGCTGTAAGTTTGTAGCCCGTCGATTTCGCCCGTAGTGCGCAGATGCGCGAGAACCGGCATCGACTTCAAGATATCCGCGCGCAGCAGCAGCCAGAAACGAAGCTTGATTCCGGTCAGCAGGGAATAGAGGCGGACTCCGATTGCATTCTCTTGCAGCGCGGAAGCCAGGCTGACGCGGCGAGGATCGGGGCTGTGCTTTTCCGCGTCGGCGTATTCCACGAGCACCCTGGCGTTGTGAGCCATGCGGCGGGTGAGTTCAAGATACAGGCGCATGCGCTTGCGTTGCGCCTCGCGGAAGCGCCGTGGGCCAAGCTTCCAGCGGCATTCAAATTCCGCCGCCGGATCGAGAATCGACTCGGCCAGCGAAATATCCACCGGGTAAAGGAAGGGAATCACATCGTCGGCATCCACGTCGCGCCTGGGAAAGCGCGACCATGCGCAACGCAGCATGTAGATGCAGGCCAGAGCGCCCCACGCAACAATCAGCCAGGTAAAAATAATGGAGAACATAACCTATCGCATCCTCCGTAACGCGTCCTTGTACTGCTTTAAAACACCAGGGGAAGGGGCCGATAGTTCCGAGTTCGGGGTCGGTGCCTTTTGTGGCACGCTAAAAAACCATATCCAAATCAACACGGCAACAGAGTATGCCACAAGTGAGGTCCATCCCCACAACAATTTGAATCTTGTTCCAAAATCCGAAAACTTGGTTGTGGCCAGCAGCATAACCGTGGCGTAAAGCCCAAATCCAGTGGCTACTCCAAACGGATACTGCCGCCAGCGGAGGCCGAGGACCGGCACCAAAGTAACCAGCCCAGCAAACACAAGTACCTGCACGAACCGGACGGCAATTTCGCCGACAGCGATATAGAACTCAATACCGCCTAGTCGTGACGGGACGACGTTTGCGCGGGCTATGCTCATTCCAATACCAGCGATCAGGACGGCGGGAAAGATCAGGCGAGACCACCAAGCGCGAGTCAGGTTGCCTAGTACCGTGCGAAGAACTTCGTACATCACGAGGATTCCGAGGAGATCGTAGCCGGCTTCGGTGACCCAGTAGGTTAGGCGGTAGGTGGGATAATGGCTATGGGTCGCGAACCTCGCTATGTCAGCCGCCACTGCGAATGCGGCATACGCGAAAAAGCACGGGGCTATCTTGAACGAGCGCCCACGAACGAGCGTTAACAGCAGAAGCGCCAGCAGCAACAGCGGAATGTAGGTGAGGAAAATCAAGGCCGGGAGCAGCTTACATCATCTGCTCCCAGCTTTCGAGGAGTAATTCCCTTAAGCCGTGACGTTCGGCTGGGGCAGTTTTGTCGTTGCTGGCGGAAGTCCGGACCCGTCGGCCAGTTGGATATTGGCTGGCTTCGGCGGATTGGTGGTTGTGTTGGAGGGCGGCGGTCCCGACCCGTCAGCTAACGCTACCGAACCTAGCGACATCAGCAACAATGCGACTGCGAGGGCCCGTTTCATAGTTATTCTCCTTATCGATGGGGGATTCCCCAGGGGAATAGTGTAGTCGGGGAAGCAAGTCTGTGGGGTTTTTCAAGCCGAGGACGGGCGAAAGTCAAGCGAAGGGAGTGGTCTTGGGCCCGTAGTTAAGGCTTCGGGCTGCATGCACCGTGGCAGATCTTCTTGCCGAAGGTAAAGCCGGGAAGCTGACGGCCGCATCGAATGCGGTTTGCCATGGGTTGTTAAAAGAGTATCAGCAGTTTGGGGCGCCGGGCGAGGGGTGCTGCGATCACGCTGGTCGGCCCCATCTACGCTTGTCCTTCAGTTCGGCAGCCTTTTCGTCCGCCTCCACTCGGCGGCGGGCCTCGTCCAGACTACCGACATACCGATCGCCCGTAATCGGGTCGATGACCATTTCTGCCTCTTGAAACAGCACGAGTGCCCGCGCCAGGTCCGGCATCTCGGAGATGGCAAAACGGTTCAACGAACCTGTCGATGCGTAGTGATGCCGATACCGTGGAGTTCCTTCGCGAGAACAAACAATCACCCCGACGGTCTGAGTGGTGTGTTTAACACGATCGAGAATTTCCTCGCGAATGCGCTCGACGTTCGCGCGCTCGAACCCAAATGTCCACTCAATGAAGACCAAACGACCGCCGTGATCTTTCTGCAGTTTCGTCTGGGTCAGCTTTGACTTGATCTTCTGGTTTAGCCGCTGGTACGGATCCTGGCGGTGCGTTGCTCGCGGGAACTCAAGGAAGACGCGAGTGTGTTCGATTTCTGGCATAGGAGATCCTGCACGGAACATCTCGGCAACGTGGTTGTCATCCCGAGCGTCCACGTAGCAACTCGACCTCGCGGAGGCCCAAGTTGATCCGAGCACATCCGTGAGCCTTCCGTCCACGATCGCAAACGGAATTTTTTCTGTCAGCTCTGTCAACGGCTCAATGGTTACTTCTATCGTTGAGTCCGACGACCTTGAGAGGGCTCTTGTTTTCTCAAATTGTTGATTAGCCTTCTTTATTCGCGCTACGAGCCTTGGGTTGAATATCTGCCCAGTCAACGGTTCCGTGGCTCTGACTTTTACACATCGGAACAACTTTGTGTTCCTCACTAGCCCGTCGATATATTGGTACACCTTATCGAGAATCTTGAACTGCTCCTCCTCTTCTGGCGGATAACCGAGTCTGGAGCACTCGCACGCGATTCTTCTTCCATCTGTGTTCACGTAGAAGTCGCCGACGGCCTCGGGTCGCTCGTTACACAAGCCTACGCCACCATTCGAGCCGAGAGCTAACTTGAGCCGATGCGCAACTGCGAGTTCGAAGAGAACCGGCCACAACGCGTCGCGTTTGAGCTTTTCGATCTTGTCCGGCAAGCACGGGTCGATCTCAAACGACTTCAGCAAGGCTGCAAATTCAAGCAGTTGCAAGACGTGCCTATCAACACTCGGACCGTGTAACCAAGCCCGAAGAGGGTTATTGGATTCGGACATGAGGCCCGCGCCGGAACTACTCTTTTGGAGTAGCGTAGACAGAAACGGCGCCCCGAGTGCGGTTTTCAGATGCGCGATATGCTGTTCAATAACGCCAGGTGGCAAGTTAAGCCGCTCGCGGTTTTCGTTCGCAACCGTAATCCAGCTATAAAGCTCGGCATCGAGGTCCACTGCAAAGGTCTCCGAATAAATTATGGCTCGGAAAAGCGTCGCGGTCCACAGCTTCGAGGCAATGGTACGCCTTTAATGAATCGTCTTCGTCTTCCTCGACATGTAATCCATCAGCAAATACTGGCCCAGCGTGTAAGGCGTGGTGAAGTAGGCTTTGCCGCGGCACATCTCGGTTACTTTCTGGACGAATTGCACTAGGCCGTAATCGGAGGCGAGCATGAAAGTGTTGATGAGAACGCCGGCGCGCTTGCATTTCGAGACTTCTTCCAGCGTCTGGCTGACCACGAGAGGATCGAGGCCGAAGGCGTTTTTGTAGATGCGTCCGTCTTCCAGGGTGAGGGCGGAGGGTTTGCCGTCGGTGATCATGACGATCTGCTTCATGTCTTTTCTTTGACGCTGCAAGATGCGCTGCGCGAGGCGCAGGCCTTCGCGCGTGTTGGTGTAATACGGGCCGACCTTGACGCGCGCGAGTTGCGAGAGCGGAACTTCGTCGGCGGAGTCGTGGAAGAGCACGAGTGAGAGCGAGTCGCCGGGATACTGCGTGCGAATGAGATGCGAGAGCGCCATGGCAACTTTTTTCGCGGGCGTGAAGCGATCTTCGCCGTAAAGAATCATCGAGTGCGAGCAGTCGAGCATGAGGACCGTGGCGCAGGAGGATTGGTACTCGCACTGGTGGACCTGCAGGTCGGAGTATTCGATGTTGAGCGGGAGGGTGAGGCCTTCGCGCTGGATGGCGCTGGAGAGCGTGGCGGTGATGTCGAGGTTGAGAGTGTCGCCGAACTCGTAGGTGCGGGAAGATCCGCTGGCTTCGATGCCGGTGGCGAGGTCGCGGGTGTCGTGGCGTCCGAAGCTGGATTTGCCGAGCGAACCGAGCAGGTTGCGCAGAGATTTGAAGCCGAGGAAGTCGAGGCTCTTGTCGGTGATTTCGAATTTGGCCTGCTGCTGATTTTCTCCGAGTTGGCCGCCGACGCCGGAGGGGCGCGATGGATCCGGAGGTTGGTCGATTGAGATGTAGTCTTCCTGCTGCATGCGCTCGATTAATTTTTCGATGAGTTCGTCGAGCTCGCCTTCGGCGGCCATTTGCTGCAGGCGTTCGCGCATGTCTTCGTCGAATTGATCGCCTTCCATTAGGGCTTGTTCGATGGCGCGGCGAAGGTTGTCGAGGGTTTGCTCGCCCTCTGGCATTTCGTACCACATATCGCTCTGAAAGCCGCTTTGCAGCAGGTAGTCGGAGAGCGCGCTGAGCAAGTCTTCCATGCTCATTTCGCCGGCGGGGTCGGGGACGTATTTTGAGTAGCGGATGCGTTTCATAGAGCGGGCTTCGGGCTTCGGCTCTCGGGCTTCGGAAAAACATCTTACACCGAGGGTTTTCGGGTTTGCCGAAGCCCGAAGCCTGAAAGCCGAAGCCCTAATTAAACTGTCTTCTCTGCCGGTACGGTGGTTCTTCCTTGTCGAAACTTTTCTCGCGCACCGGTTCGAGCTTTTTTTCTCCGGCTTTGAAGACGCGTTCCTCGTTGCGGCCGATGCGCTTGTGGGCGTGCAGGCCTTCGAGGATGAATTCCGCGGCGGAGACTTGCTGCTCGGGGCTTTCTTTTTGGGAGACGCCGAGCGGGCCGAGTTTATCGACCAGTCCCTGAATCCCTCTCAGATTCTCAAGAGCTTCGACGGCGGAGACGGAATCGGAAAGCTGAATCTCGCCGCCCAGGTCGAACCACTGCACGATTTGCTGCACGTTGGCGCCGGTGAAATATTCGTCGTAAGTTTTGGCGATGGCGGCGCGAATCAGTTCACGGCCGACGAAGTCAGCGCCTTTCATCTCGCCTTCGTATTCGAGTTCGAGTTTGCCGGTGATGGCGGGCAGCGCAGCATAAACGTCGCTGACGCGTGGGACGACAAGTTTTTCGTCGTTGCGCAGGGCGCGGCGCTCGGCGTTGGAGATGACGTTTTCCATCGCGGAGATGGGCAGGCGCTGGCTGACGCCGGAGCGCTTGTCGATTTTCTTATCTTCGCGGGCGGCGAAGGCGATGCGCTCGATCACTTCCTGAATGTAGGTGGGCAGGTGGGAACTTTGGCCGTTGCGGCTGGTCCAGGCTTCCTGCGCGGTGATGGCGATACCTTCATCCACAGTGGCGGGATAGTGCGTTCGAATCTCGGAACCGATGCGGTCCTTGAGCGGAGTAATGATTTTTCCGCGGGCGGTGTAGTCCTCGGGATTGGCGCTGAAGACGATGGCGAGATCGAGCGGGAGGCGAATGGGATAGCCTTTAATTTGCACGTCGCCTTCCTGCATGATGTTGAAGAGACCCACCTGAATTTTCCCGGCAAGGTCGGGAAGTTCGTTGATGGCGAAGATGCCGCGATTGGCGCGAGGAAGCAGGCCGTAGTGAACCGTGAACTCGCTCGAGAGTTCGTGGCCGCCGCGCGCGGCCTTGATGGGATCGATGTCGCCGATGAGGTCGGCAATGGTTACGTCTGGCGTGGCGAGTTTTTCCACGTAGCGGTGGTCAGGGGTGAGATAAGAAA
>PKVZ01000224.1:0-180 GCA_003131635.1 Acidobacteriaceae bacterium | reverse complement strand
GGGCGATGAGGTTGTCGCGGAGTTCGTCTTTCACGCGGCGGGTGCGCAAACGTTCTTCGGAAAATGAACTGCGGCGCAATTCGCCGAGCGTGCGAGGAAGACTCATGAAGAACCCCCGGGGAAAATACTTTCCTGGATTATACGCGGAAGCGCGGGCGTTCGGGCTTCGGCAATCGGGCT
>PKVZ01000119.1:49314-50203 GCA_003131635.1 Acidobacteriaceae bacterium | reverse complement strand
GTGCTTCCGCTCGTGTGCAGTACCAGCGCAATGTCGTCGGCCGTAGGCTCGGTTGCGGTGGCTCCGCTGGGAGCGCCGACCATGCGGACGTTGCCCTGTTCGTTCATCTCCACGGAAAATACGGGAATCTTGCGGTCCGCCGCCGCGGTGCGCACGAATTCGGCGCCCACGGGAGGACACAGCAAAATACGGGCATTGGTGTCTCCCAGAAAGAAATGAAACTCTTCATAGGGATAGGCGGGGTTCAAGGGGGCTGCAGTCCCAGCGATAGAAGCAGCGAGAAAACTGACAATCGCCGGCAGTCCGTTGGGCAGCGCGATCGCTACCGCGTCGCCGCGGCGAATGCCGGCAGATGCCAGAGCGTTCGCCATGGCCAAAACCTGTTGGCGCAGCGATTCGTAGGTGACGTTAATTCCAAGTTCGGGAACAACAATGGCCGTGTGACTATCGGCGAACTGTAAAACATCCAGCAGCGTGTCTACTGACTTGAGCGTCATTCGTTCTCGCCTCGAGCGCGGGTCCTTGGATGATCGGCCGAATCGATCTGTTGTCCTGGGCAGTCCGCCAAACCGAAAGAAAGATTTCCAGGATCAGATCGAATAGCCTTCCGCGCTCAGGATCTTTTTGAACTCCTTCAGGAAAAATTGCACGTTCTCTTCGGTGGCCAGAGGACCCATCACACCGATGCGGAAGACTTTGCCCGCCAGCGGTCCGAAGCCGCCAGCGATCTCGATGCCCGGTCCATCCAACAGACGTTTGCGTACCTTGGCTTCGTCAACCCCTGCAGGCACGCACACCGTATTCAACGTAGTGATTCGATGCGCTTCGGGAACGTACATGCGCAAGCCCATCGCTTCGATGCCATTGACGAAGGCACGGTGGCAGCGGC
>PKVZ01000119.1:7235-49273 GCA_003131635.1 Acidobacteriaceae bacterium | reverse complement strand
GCCCTGGGCGACATCGCTATCGGAGACAGGCCGGGAGGACAGCTCAAACCTTTCTGCGTGCAACTGTAAGCGACGTCAATTCCGGTGCGGTCGAACTCTATAGGCACTCCGCCAAGGGAAGTGACGCAATCCGCGATCGCCAGGGCACCGGCGTCGTGAGCGGCGGCGCAAATCGCACGGCCCGATTGCAATGCTCCGGTTGAGGTCTCGGCGTGAACGTATGCCACCACCTTGGGCTTCTCGCGGCGAATGAACTCTGCCGCCTCATCGTCGGTGAAGACCTCGCCCCAGGCTTTCTCGAAGCGCACGACGCTCGCGCCCTGGCGCTTGGCCATCTCGGTGAGGCGATCGGAGAAATATCCATTGGCGAATACCGCGAACTTGGCGCCGGGATCCACAAAGTTGGCTACCGCGGCTTCCATGCCGGCGCTTCCTGTGCCGGAAATGACGAGCGTCGCGCCGTCGGTCGTTCCGTACGCCATCTTGACGAGTTGCTGAACGTCTCCCATGACTTGGATGAAGTAGGGGTCAAGATGTCCGACAATCGGCTTGGAGAGCGCGCCATAGACTCTGGGGTCGACCATGGTGGGTCCGGGCCCGAACAGATAACGGCGAGGCGGTTGCAGGGCAGGGAGTGGGAGGGCGGTGGTTTGTTCGATGGCGCTCATAGTCCTCGTTTCCGTTCCGAAACTGTACCCAAAGATATTACGGTACCGAGCGGACAGATGTCACCGAGGATGCCGCCGAGCTTGCAAAAAAAGTAAAGCGGGCGCCCCAGGCCTCGACGCCATTGCGAGACCGGAGCATTTCGGCATTTGCGGATCTTGAATTTTAGGTCCTTCATTTACTCGGACCCGCACCCTCACCCGCGGGCGGCCCAAATCCCCAGCCCTCGCGTATACCTTGGCGAAACCGTTCTCGCTCTTCCGGCGTCATGCGCCCGCAGCGCTCGCGCATGCGCCGCCGAAAATTAGAGCGGCCCGGCCCATGCAACCGGAATCCTCCAAAGAGTATTCGGCACAATGCCAGCAGTCCAAGCCCTTGCCAGAAAGTAATCTGCCGCCAGCCAAACAACCCAGGCAGCAACCAGTTCCAGAGATGCGTCACCACGTAGCCGCCGAGCGTGACAAACAGCACCATCGCCAGAATCGCCAGCGGAGCTATCCAAATCATTCGCCTTTTCATATTCAGTTCCTCATGCTTTCGTAAATTCGTTGTAAATGTTTCGTAATCGCTCTCGTAGATGCAGGACTGCATAGTGTTTGCGGGAGAGGAGCGTATTCAGGCTCACCCCGCTCTCGTCCGCTATCTCTTTAAAGCTGCGCCCTTCGATCTCATGCGCCACAAACACATCGCGCTGCTCCTGCGGCAGTTCGTCAAGCGCCAGTTCGAGTTCATCGAGCAGCACGCTGCGGGCGTAGAGCGCGTCCGGTCCCGCATCCGGCGATGACAATATGTCTTCAATCCGCAGCATCTCACCGTCGTCAGCCTCAACCGCGGCGTCGCTAAAACTCTCCGGCTTCTTTTTGCGGAAAAGGTCCGTAATGCGATTGCGAGCGACGCGAAACAGCCAGCCCGTGACGTGCTCAATCGGCATCAGGAGATGATTGGCTTCCACCAGTTCGTAGAAGACCTCCTGTGCAATATCCTCGGCGTCGGCGGGATCGGGCACACGCCGGCGTATAAAATTGCGCAGCCGGGCTCCTTCTTCCGCGACGATCTCCGAGATTGGTCGCCTGTGCCCGCTCATCCCGATGACGCTCGCCGGCTCATCCATCCATTTGTATAGACGGATGGAGGCCGGAAATATTGTAGAGATATGGAAACGCTTTGACAGGCTCCTTCCTTGCTCCTAGACTGAGCATTATGGAAGTACATCTCACGCCTGAGCAGCAGCATCAGCTTGCGGAACTCGCCGCCCAGCGAGGCCGCGACGCGGGCGCTCTCGCCCAAGAGGCTATCAGCCGGTATCTGGCCCAGGAAGCACGCTTTGTTGAAGCTGTTAAGCTCGGCGAAGCGGCCTTGGATCGAGGGGAATACCTCACCCACGAGCAAGTCGGTAAGCGGCTCGACCGCTTATTCCACTCCTGACGAAAATTGCTAATGGAAGTTCGATGGTCGACGCTCGCCGCGGACGACCTGGAGCGCATATTCGAGCGCATCGCAAAAGACAATCCAGCCGCAGCACGCGAAACAGTGAAGGCTATTTACAAGGGCTGTGAGGGTCTGAAGAACTTTCCGCACCTTGGCCGCGCGGGTCGCATGAGCGGTCGCCGCGAGCTGGTTGTTGCTCCTTAAATGTCGCCGTCTACCAGGTGAAGGAGCATGCGGTCGAGATTTCTCGCATCTATCACGGTGCGCAAGACTGGCCGTGAAATCTTCTTGCTAGCCTAAATCGGCGAGTGGTGCCCCTGCACAATCATTTCCTCGGCGATGCGGCGGGCTTCGGGGAGCGTTGTGGCGGCTTTGCGATCGATCTCGGCCGGCAGGTCTTTTTGAAGCTTCGCCAATTCCTCGTCAAACAAACGGGTCACCAGCGCTGAAGAATGTTCGACGGGCTGGCCATCGTCGCCGGGCACTTTGACTTTGTGCAGAACGCGCTGTGCGATCATCAAGCGATAGATGCGGTCGGTGGCCAGATCTTCCATATAGCCATCGAGCAGGCTGGCGCCCTTTCCGTTGAGCACACCGTTGCGATAACGGATCACAGTGCGCACTGCCGCTCGCGTCCCGGCAAGAGTCGTGGCCCCAACGCCTTTCGGGACCGGCCGCAGATTCGGATGCGAGTTCGGCAGCTTGGGCCGCTTTGCAATCTGATTGGGATAGGGGAACTGCGCAACTGCGATTTCATTCTGATCGGGGTGGCCAGTCCACGCTCCGTCCATCAAGCAATCGGCTTCGTTCTTCTTGTCCTGCTTCAGCACCTTCAACGCGCGCTCGTTCAACTCCGCGTCGGTGCGGCTGGGATAAAGCGCGGTCATTCCACCGATCGCGTGCGCGCCGTGCTTGTGGCAAATCTCCGGCATCAGGGTGCGAAAGTTTTGGAAGAATGGCACATCGTGCGGAATGGTGTTGCGATCCGGCAAAACCCAGTTGGGATCTTCGATCATGAAATGAATCAGCGAGGCCATGTAATCCCAGCGGCCGAGGTTCAATCCCAGGCAATGATCGCGCAGATTGAAAAGAAATTCTTCCATCTGATAGGCCAAAGGGTGGGCTTCCACCAGGGCCATGCATTTGATGTAGTCATGCGGCAAGCCCTTCTGTTTGGCGAACGCCTGAAAGAGATCACGCCACCACAAAGCTTCCTCGGCGGACTCACTTTTCGGGATGTACACCGAGAAATTGTGGGGCAACCACGCAGGATCGATCTGATACCAGATCAGGGCGAGATCGAACAGCGAAGCGGACATGATTTCGTTCTTGATTACTCCGGCTTGGCTGATGTGCAAACCGCGGGGACGCACCCAGGTGACGGTTTTTGAGCGTTGCACTGTAACTTTTTTCTGCCGCTTCTTGTCGTCGTAGCTGAGCTCGTATTTATAAGCGGCGATCGTGTTCCGAATCGCCAGCATGATGTGTTCCCAGAGGTTCGCCGTGGAATCTTCCAGGTCGATCATGACGGCAGGCGATCCGGAGTTCAGCAGCTTCACAGTCAACTCGCCGTCATCCGCCGGGCCGGTCATCTGATTACGCTGGTCGGCACACCACTCCGGCACTGAGATTCGCCAGTCGGATGTGGTAGCCTCCGAAGCGGGAAGATAGTCCGGCGGCTGGCCGCGATGCGATGCCTGCAGCACCTGGGCGCGCTTGGCAACAAGCTTTTGTTGCCACGGAGTGAACTGTTTGTGGAGAGGCAACAAAAACTCGAGAAATCCTTTGGGAAGATCTTTCTCGGGATTCAGGTCTGCGGGCGCGGCGTTCATGCCCTGCGGGTCCATGGCTGGTTTATCCACCACCGATAGATTACGGATCGAGCAATCGCTCGAATCTCGACAGGCAATTATAACCCTCCCCGAACCGGGTTCGGGCGCAGGAATGCGCAAATCACAATGCTGTGTGATTCGCGGCCTGGAAGAAGCAGGCTAGCGTACGGTGACAAAGAAGTACGCGCTCATCGCTACACCTATGCAGATCACAACGACCCGCACTTTCCGGGGGTCTGCCTTCTGCGCATAGTGGGCGCCGAACCAGCCGCCTGCGAGCGAACCGGCTACCATCACGGCGCAGTGGGGCCACAATACAGCCTTGGCCACGATGAACGTAACTACCGCAGCGGCGTTAATGGCGGCGGCCAACAGCGTCCGGAGTGCGCCCATGGCGTGGATGTCACGCATTCCCATGATCGCGAGCATCCCGAGGGTCATGAATCCAATTCCGGCGCCGAAGTATCCGCCATAGACGGCAACCAGCAACTCCGCAATCGAACTGAGCACGATCGCCCTCCACGTCGTGAACCGCAGATCGTCCACGACCACGGTGCTTCCGGCGAGTCCGCGGATCGAATTGCCGAAGGCGAACAGCAAGGTTCCGGCTAGCAACAACCAGGGGACAAGGCGGAGAAAGGCATGCTGCGGAGTCCTCAGCAACAGAACCGCTCCGACCCATCCCCCGAGAACGCTCGTGACGAGCAAGGGAACCAAGACGCGCATGGGTGCATTCAGCCGCTTTAAATAGGCGACGGTACTGGCCCCTAACCCGGGCCACAGTGCGACGGTATTGGTTGCATTGGCCAACACGGGCGGGATTCGGAGAAACAACAGCGCGGGAAAAGAGACAAAACTGCCGCCGCCGGCTAACGCATTCAGCGTCCCAGCAATCACGGCGGCGAAGAGCAAGAAGATAGCTTGGCCGAAGTGTAGACCCATAGGTAAACGGAGGAACGAGTTCTAGAACAAATCGTCACAGACAGTGCATCAAACTCGCCAACAATCTATCAGGAATTTCCCAAACCGGTCTGCGCCGACTGCAGCACACACAGTAAGCTGTACATAAGTGTTCGGGATTCCGTACACGGTGTCGTTCGTAAATGAAAGGTTGACCTTCTAGTGAGGCGCCAACCGATCTAACATCAAAAATTACTTGACAGTAAATGTATCGATATAGTAATTACTCGCCGTTGGTAATTGGTCCGCTTTTCAGACCTCCAGTTCGCACTATCGCGATTTCTCGAGCTTTCGGCCGACCGGACGAGGGCGGCGCCCACCCAGTGTGCCCGCGCCCCAACGAGCGCTGAGCGCTTTGTAAATCACGTGGAAGAGGAACAGATGCGCTTGCTAACGGCTTTCTCGGTCCTTCTCGTTCTCATTGCGTCAAGTGCGCTCGCACAGAATCAAAATACAGCACCTGCGAACCTAACCGCTGGATCGACTTCGGTCGCGGCCACCAAGGCTGAGGTCGATCAGTTGCGCAGCGAGGTCGCCGCGCAGCGTCAGACCATCGAGGAACTGAAGGCCCTGGTCGAGAAGCTGGCGGGAGTAAAAGCCTCCGCCGCGAATAACGGCACGCCGCAGATTCGGCCCGTGGCAGCCACTTCCGCGGCTGCCGCCAATTCGCAACCGGTCGCAGTTCCCGACACGGGCACGGCTCGACTGAGGAATGCGGTTTTGCTGGAGGCAGATCCTGAGCCGGCGCCGGCGGCGAGTCAAGCTCCGTCTGCCGCTCCCAAGAAAGACGCGCCTCTCACGGCAGGCTGGAACGGGGAACACTTTTTCATCAGGAGCGCGGATGGACAGTTCACGATTAGCCCGTACGGCTACGTGGACAACGAGTATCGCGCCTACCAGGGTGATGGCGCGCCCGCCGACACGTTCGTCTTGCGCCGCGCTCGTTTCGGTTTTCAAGGCAGCTATGGTTCCCACTTCGATTTTGCGCTGCTCACCGATGCAGCCGCGACTACCGGGTCGGTTGTGCGCGACGTTTACCTCAACGTAAGAATCCGGCCTGAGCTGCAATTCCAAGCGGGCCAATTCAAGACGCCATTCGCGCAAGAATCCGGAACTGGCGCCACCAATCTGGACTTCATAGAGCGCGGGTTCCAGTCAATGTTGTATCCGTCAGCAGCTTCTGCGTACCGGAGTCCCGGCGTGGCGTTCCACGGAGACATCGGCGGTGGCGTCATGCAGTACTGGATTGGGGCATTTAACGGCAAGGGATATGCGACGGTCAATACGACGAATCAAGCGGAAGTCATCGGACGGCTTCGCTTCTACCCGTTTCGCAAATCCAAAGGCGACTGGCTCAAGCAACTTGCCTTTGGCGGCGCCATTGACCGTGGGCGCTCCCGCGGTCTTTCCGGAGATCAAAGTTTCAGTGGCGCGCTGCCCGATGGCGCTTACACCTTCTTCCCGCAATTCGCGATCAACGGACCCATCCAGCGGTACAACGGTGAGTTTACCTACCTCAAGTCGGGGCTCGCTTTGCGCGGTGAATTCGATCAACTCAATATGTCCCGTAACAATACCGGCTCCGAGCAGGTGGGAGGGCTTGGCTTCTTGAGCCTTCCGTCAATCATAGCCAAGGCCTGGGATATCAGCGCAACTTACATGATCACCGGCGAGAAACAGCCGGAAAACGGCACGCCGCGCGTACATCATCCGCTCTTTGGCCCCGACACTCCGGGCGGCAAAGGACGCGGGTGGGGAGCATTTGGAGTTGGTTTCCGGTTCATGGGTATCCAAGCCAACGAGCCGCAGGGGAATTTCTTGGACTATTACACGCCTGGTTTTGTACCTGGGTTTAATTACCACACGTTCGAGTACACGGCTGGAGTCAACTGGTTTCCCAATTATTGGGTCAAGTACTCGGTCAATCTGGGTGTCGATCAGCTGAAGGATCCCAGCACAATAGGTGCTGTGCCACAGAATTATTACGTGGTTCTGCAACAGTTGCAGTTCAGGTTCTAATCCGCTCAGAGTATCGATCGTGATGGCCGTTAACAAGGTTCGTGGTCTTGAGGGGAAATCGCAGGAGGAAATTTAGATGAGACCGAGGATTCTGCTAAGCATTCTTATCACGGTATTATTTGTGATCCTGACCGGCTGCGGAACGACGCCGAATTGTCCCACTTGCGGCACTACGGTCAACGGCGCTTATACAATCATCAACGTTATTCCCGTGCCCGAGCACAACTCTTCGGGTGAACCCGGCGGTCCTTTCAACTCTTTCGACATTAGCACGCTCGCTCCGAACCCTACGGGTACGGGAGGCCCTTATCTAGATTACATCTCCGACCGCATTGGCATAGCCATGCAAGTGATCGATACCTCCCAAGATCTCGCAGTTTTCTCGATCCAAGGCCAGAACGGCGTCTCCGACGCCGGAAATGGCGCCAGTCCATGCCCGACAATCGTCCAACCTGGCTCCACTCCTCCAGCTAACGTAGAAGTGATACCACCAACTGTTGATGTGTTCGGCAATTTCGTCAGGTATGCTTGCAGGACTAACCTCGCTTGGGAGGGCGGCCCGACTTTCCATTTGAACACGGGCTTTGGTGCCAGCGGCAATCTCGGCGGCTTCCCCGGGGCGCAGTGCTGCGCCTCACGCGGCAACGGCGTAAATCCCATGTCCGGTCCAGATGGAAATTCCACGACGGCTGATGGCAAGGTTCTGTTTGTCGGTAATGGCAGTTCCAACGTGATAGTTTTCGACATCAGCTCGATGAAGCTGAGCACCACTCCGGTCACCCCACCTACCGTTCTTGCCACTATCCCCACTGGTGTTTCCGCAGACTATGACGGGCCGCAAGGCATCTCCGGCTGCATCGCCTCCTGGAACGGTGAAGCCGGCTCGGCTGCGGACTGCGGCGATGATCGCTCTGACGAAATGGCCTACGATGACACGCATCATGTTCTGGCAGTTATCAACGGCGATCCGGGACTGCCCTTCATCACTTTTATCGACATGCAATACATCGTGGGCGCAACCCCACCCAGGACTTCTGCCTTGGATCCGACTGGCCAAGGGGATCTTCATTGCCTGCCGATTGACATCAATCTCGCGTATGGGCCCTACCCGGTAGGCTACAGCGCCGCGACCGGCACATTTCCTTATCCTTCCGTGCCGGGAGGACCTTTCGGGTATCCTCTTCAGGGAACGGGAACAGGTATTGTGGGGACAGGGACGGGCGGCAACGGCCAGCCCCTCCCATCTCCCGCTCTGGATCCGAGCGTCGGAGGGGCATTCAATCCGCCGCGCTGCATTATCGGCCAGATCTATTACGACGGCGCGGGAGGCGCGGCCTCAGGAGGGCTCGGCCTCACTTCCAGCGTCCCGGTAGACACTGTCGGAAACACCTTCGCGTGCCCGGATCCTTCCAATCCGCACGTTTTCAGTGGTGTTTCCGGATCAGCGGCGGCTGATGGCCCGGCAGGGTTACCCGGCATCGGCACAACCCCTATGGGCGTTTCGTACANNGCCATAGCGCCGGCCGGATTAGGCGGAATGACCTATGATCCGAACAGCGGCTACTGGTTGCTGACCAACGAAAATTCCGTCGCTACCACGCAAATCGGCAGCCTTGATGCAATTCAAATTACCGCCAATGGGCCGGAAGTGGTGAACAGTTTTCCCATGTACGACTGCATGCCTACCGGCATCTCCCAGGGCCCTGGAGATAATTTCCTCGTGGGTTGCGCAGACCACGACGGCGAAGCATTCCCGTCCAATGAATACATCATCACAAACACAACCAGCGGCAACATAGCCTGCGTGCCGCCGAATACCGGGATGGCGAATGCACCAGCGAATGCCAACTGCCTCGAAATCACGCAGGTCGGAGGTGTAGACGAAACTTGGTACAACCCAGGCGATAACAAATACTACCTCGCAGCACGTGATTTTCTACCCAACGCCGTCATGGGAGTTATCGACGCCGGCACGAACCAATGGCTGTACAACATGCCGACCGGATCCAACGCACACAGTATCTCGGTGGACCCGACCACGAACCATGCTTTTGTGCCGCTTCAGGCTGGCACGGTCTGTTCCACGCTGGCCAGTGCCGGTTGCGTCGGAGTCGCCGCGGAGCAGTAGGGAGCGGAGACACCAGTGGTATAGTTGTACGAGACGCGAAACTTGAAGTAGTTTCGCGTCGGAAATAGTGACGTGATTGATGAAGACCTCTAAGGGCTGTTTTCGCAGTTGTGGGTTCGCGTTATCGCTTATTGTGTTATTTACCTCACTGGCCCTCGCGAGCGAGCAGCCCACGGCAAAACCCACGGACGTGCCTGCAACCGTCATTGCCCACCTGCCGTTGCCGCAGGCGACCGGAAGTCAAATGCTGCTGCAGAAGGAAAAAGGCAAGCAATATCTCTACGTGCAACAGGCCGCGAAGCAAGGCTTCATGATCGTGGACGTGAGCAAGCCGGAGGAGCCGAGCCTTTTGAAACGGACGGCGGAATCAAACCAGTCGACCTCTGGAAATCTGGAGATGGTTAGCCCTAATGTCGCGATCGCTGAGGCGCCGGAAAAGACGCCGACGACTTTGACCAGCAACAGTCATATCACCGAAACCGTTCGCGTGCTCGACCTGAGCGACCCCGCCAATCCAAAGACCCTGGAAACCTTCAACAAGGTCACCAGTCTTCTTCCCGACGGCGGTCACGGGCTGATCTACCTCACCAACAATGACGGCCTGTATATTCTTCGCTACAATCGCCCGTCCCGATTCGAGCCAGCCAAGAAAAAACCGCCCTGCGACTCCGAGGCGGAGATTCAGGCCATGCCCCCGGACTGCCAGTAAGCGTATTGAGTCTGAGCTAGCCGAAGCCTACCTATCGTTATCTCGAGACATCGCGAACCGAGCAATCTTTATCAAGCATCTTGATTGAGGTTATGGTCAGCGTCACCGGAGCTGCAGAACCAACCTTATTCATCGCGTCGGAGCTTGTGCTCATCGTCGGTGACTCATTCCCCGTCACTTCTACGCGCTGTCCCATGTAATGGCGTAACTTTATCTTCCGAGTGCCCTGCAATTGGTAGGTTACGGCGGGATCCTGTTTCATCAGTATGTAGTCGCCGCTGGAGCGGCTGACGCAGCCTTGTAGAGTTACCTCGCCTTTGGAATCTTTCGGGCCCTGGGAGTTGCTGTCTTGTGCCAGAAGAAAGCTACCCGAAAGCAGCAACATAGCGAAACATAATTTTCTCATCGGATTTTCCTCTCTACGAATGGGATGGCATCGCCATTTCCACGGTTGCAATAAATCTTGAGGAAACCGAAGCTACTTCACATGAGTTTCCTGGTAATGTACTTCCTTCCATTCCCCCGCTCGCTTCATCCAGAGTTCAGTGATGTACACCCGGGAGTAGCGCACTTGGGCCTTGGGCGGGAACTGCATGGTGCTTTCATAGATGACGAAGGCAGCGTCCGGCCCTAGAGGAATCAGCTTGTACCCCCACAGCGTATAGTTGAAGACATTCCCGTCTACCAGCTCGTTCAAAACTTGGATTTTAGTGCGTTCGCCCCTGCCATCGACTTCGACGCCCTGGTAGTCATCCGCTAGCAGGTCGCCATAGGCCTTCTTGTCCTTGTTCTTTATCGCCTCCCATTCAGCTTTGATCTTCGCTTCGAACATGTCTTTCAGGCTGGAGTCGGCGGAAGTTCCGGCCGGCTTGCTTTCCCCGAACTTCGTCGGCATTGTGGGTTGTTGCGCCAGCGCCAGAGATGTCAGTCCCGCGATGCAAGCGAATACGAAGCCATTTCTCATCATTCCTCCCCGGACAAAGTGCCTATGCTCGTTATCAAATTGCCATGGTCTCGAAGCGAGCCAACTTCGGCCGTACTGCTGGTGTTAAGATGCTTGAACGTTTGGCCTTCCCGTGATCGCGGATCGGGTTTTTACGATCACTCGGCGGTCGCCGGATAGTGTACCGGAATCCAATCTCTTTATGTCACCCAACGATAACGATATTGAAATTCTAGCGCTCGAACTGCTGTCCGCCTACACGGCGGGCGAGATGGTTGCGACGCCTCCCTCGGCGCGGCCTGGTTTTGACCTCAACACGGCTTATGCGGTTGAGTCGACCCTCGAGAGATTCCGCGAATCTGAGGGCCACAGAGCCGTCGGACGCAAGGTCGGTTATGCCAATAAAGCTATGTGGCGCGCGCTCAAGCTGGAAACCCTAGTCTGGGCTCACATGTACGACGACACGGTGCATTATAGCGATGGCAACTCCGCGACGTTATCTTTGGAACATCCCCGTTCCCTGAAGATCGAACCTGAGATTGTTTTTGGTTTGGAACAGCCGCTCATCGGGCAGGGGCTTGATGCAGCCACTGCGCTCGCGTCCACGAATTGGCTGGCGATAGGATTCGAAATCATTGATTGTCCTTTTCCAGAGTGGAAGTTTCAGCCTAGCGATTTCGTGGCATCGTTTGGACTTCATGCAGCACTCGTGGTCGGCGAGAAGATTCAAGTTCGACCGGAACTTATCCCAACGCTGATCGACGGGCTGCCGCGATTTAAGGTGCGCATGTCGAAGAACGGAGAGTTTGTGGAAGAAGGTTCCGGTAAGAACTCTTTGAAGAGTCCGGCTTTGTGCCTGGCAGAACTCGGAGCAGCGATTGAACGCCGGTTTCCCTCTGAGCCGTTGGGCGCCGGGGAAATCGTGAGTTCGGGAACGCTTACGGCCGGACATCTGACCGGTCGAGGCGATGTTTGGACGGTGGAAGTCGAGGGGCTGTCTTTGCCATCGCTGAGACTACACCTGACTTGAAGAACTCTTTTAATACGGAGCCGGAATCACGGCGTCTTCCGGATAACCTCCCATGCCAAACTCGGGATAGTCGAGACCTTCTTCTTCCACCTGCGGAGATACTCTCATGCTTTTTACTTTGTTGACGCCCCAGAAGACGGCGTAGGTTGCACCGAATGCCCATGCGGCATACAAAGTCGCTCCCATGAGCTGGCACAGGAACTGCCGCGTATCGCCGTGGAGCAAGCCCGTTACGCCTTGGCCGGCCCGTCCCAGATAAGACGCCGCCCCCACGCCATTCCATCCGGTGCCGTAGGCACCGTCGGCAAAAATTCCCACGGAAACAGCTCCCAGCCAGCCGCAGTACCCGTGTACTGATATCGCGCCGCAGGGATCATCGATCTTAAGAACACGATCGTTGAAGAGAACGCCGCCACAAACCAGGCAACCCGCCAGCATGCCAATGACTGTTGCAGAAGTTGGAGACACGAAGGCACACGGGGCTGTGATGGCGACTAGTCCCGCCAGCATTCCGTTGCAGGCCATGGTTATGTCGGGCTTCCCGAACACGAAATACCACAACAGCATGGCTGCGGCAGAGCCTGCGACTGCGGCCAGGTTCGTATTCACTGCGACTACGGAAATGCGAAGATCCGTCGCGCCCAGAGTAGAACCTGGATTGAAACCCATCCATCCAAACAACAAAATGAATGTGCCAGTCACGACGTAAACGATGTTGTGCGCGGGGAAAACGCGGATTTTCCCACCAGGACCATATTTACCCAACCGCGGGCCCAAAATTATGGCAAGGGCCATGGCGCAGAAGCCGCCGACGGCGTGGACAACGGTCGAGCCGGCAAAGTCGACATAGCCATGACCGAGATTCAACGTGGAACCGACCTGCGACAGCCAGCCTCCGCCCCACGTCCAGCAACCGGAAATCGGATAGAGAATCGCTCCGATGAAGAGTTCACAGAGCAGGAACGCCCAGAACGTGATCCGCTCGCAGACGGCGCCGACAATGATGTAGCCGGCAGTCTCCATGAACACAACTTCGAAGAGCGTGAGACAGTTGCTGCCACTGTCATACCCCGGACCGGTCAGGAAAAACCCCTTGCCTCCGATAAAACCCCATTGGCCGCTGCCCACCAGGAAATGGTTGAGCGTAGGGGTACCACCCAGATTGGTGGGCGCGGCATTGATGGCAACGGCTCCGAACTGGAACGCATATCCCACGGCGTAGTAAGCGAGAAAGGCAAACACGTAAGCCGCGAAATTAAGCATCATCAAGTGGGCGGCATTTTTTTTGCGAACCAGCCCGCAGGTGAGCAGGGCAAAGCCCGCCTGCATGAAAAGGACAAGGTAGCCGGTATTCAGGGTCCAGGCGAAATTGGTCGCGACGCGAACGTGCCCAACCGTGTCGGCAAGTTTTATCGCGAGCGGCTCCTTCGCCGCCTGAGCCTGATAATCGTCGAACGCTTTTTTGTTCGCGGCGTAATCCGGAGCCGATTTGTCGGTGGGCTCGGCGACGACGAAGGAATTACCCGCGCCATCCACAACCGTGGTTTTATCTCCAGTGACGATGCCCGATGGATCGGGTTTAGGTGAGTCTTCGGCAAAGCAAGCCGCGGATAATCCTATGAACAATCCGGCTGCTAGAAAGATTGTGGCAACGGCCCACACTAACGACAGGCGCAGAGAGTGCCTGTCGACTCGCTTTGTCATGTTTTGCTTGCTCCTGTTTTGAAGNNGCGGCCGTACGCCTGCTGGAGAAGCTCCAGCGAATGGCGATACGGCCGCCTGAATCTTGGAGGGAAGGGCTGACCCAGGAAAGAGCCGACCCCGATGAGCGCCATTGCGATCAATCGCAGTCCTCTCCCTAATCCGCAGACGATAAAGGGAGGAATCAGCCGAGTCCAATTCAAATTTCTTATGGCGCGGATCAGAGTCTCCAATAGCGCTCACGAGAATTCACGACCCAACGCTCGCCTACAGAATTCTTTCGTGGGCATAACCGGCGGCGAGCAACGCGGCCAGCAACTCGGCAATATGAGCTGGTCCCCGCGTCTCCATGGTGATGTCGATCGCCGTATCGCCTAAGTTGACTCCGTGATAGGCGCGGTCATAAGCGGTCTCCACGATATTGGCACGCAGGTCCGCCAGAATTCCTGTAAGCCGGTGCAAGGCTCCGGGATAATCCGGCAGATGCACGCGCAGGCGGACCAGCCTGCCGTCTTTCACCAAGCCGCGTTCGATGATCCGCGCCAGGAGTGTGACGTCGATATTGCCGCCGCACACCAGGACTGCGACCTTTTTACCCTCCAGCGGCAGTTTGTGGTTCAATAGCGCTGCCATCGAGGCTGCCCCTGCACCTTCCGCCAGAGTCTTTTCCCGCTCTAAAAGCAGCAGTATGGCATTGGCGATTTCTTCCTCTTCGACCGTAACAATTTCGTCAACGTATTTTTGAACCAGCGGGAAGGTACGTTCGCCGGCGCGCCGCACCGCGATCCCCTCCGCAATAGTCGAGGCATGCTTAAGGGTTACAGGTCTTCCTTGTGCGAGCGCCTCTTTCATGGACGGCAGTCTAGCCGGCTGCACTCCGAAAACTCGGACTTTGGGATTGGTCTCTTTTACCGCACAGGCGATGCCGCCGATCAGCCCTCCGCCACCGATGGGAGCGACGATGGCCTCAATATCAGGTTGCTGTTCCAGAATTTCCAGCCCCAACGTTCCCTGCCCCGCAATGACGGCGTCATCGTCGAAGGCGTGGATCAGCGTGAGATGGTGCTTTTGACTTTGCTCGACCGCCTCTTCATACGCTTCGTCGTAGTTCGTACCGTGCAGAATCACTTCCGCGCCGTAGGCGCGCGTGGCCGACACTTTTATCAGAGGGGTTGGCAAGGGCATGTAAATGAGCGCCCGAATGCCGTGGCGGCCCGCATGATACGCAACCCCTTGCGCATGGTTGCCGGCGGAAGCGGCAATCACTCCCTGGGCGCGCTCTTCCGGAGTGAGCGTGAGCAGCTTGTTCAGTGCGCCCCGCTCTTTGAAAGCTCCGGTTCGCTGCTGATTATCTAGTTTGAGGAAAATTTCGTTCTTGGTAAGGGCCGAAAAAGCTTCCGAGTACGTGCACGGAGAAACGCGAATGGCTTCGCGTATTCGTCCCATTGCAGTCTGGATATCCTGGATCCCGATCATAGGGTTTGAGAAGTCATCTTAAACCGGGAAGCGCCGCACCGGACACGATCAGGAAGCAATTTGTTGTGCGGTAGAAATCAGAGGAGCAGAACGCACCGCCGCGGTCCGGAGGTAAGAATCGACGGCAGTCGCCGTCTTGCGGCCCTCGGCAATGGCCCAGACCACCAACGATTGGCCTCGCCGCATATCGCCAGCCGCAAAAACGCCGGGCACAGAGGACATGTAGTTGTGATCCGTCGCCACATTGCCGCGCTGATCGAGGGCTACGCCCAGCTGCTCAATCATTCCATTCCGCACCGGGCCCAGAAAGCCCATGGCAATGAGCACCAAGTCGGCTTCCATGGTGAAATCGCTGCCCGGGATCGGCTCAAATTTTGGCGGCGAACCTACGCGTACGGCATGCAATTGTTTGACGCTTCCGGACTCGCCGGCGAACTTCGTAGTGGCAATGCTCCAGTCGCGAATGCCGCCTTCTTCATGCGCACCTTCGATGCGCAGTTGCATTGGCCACAAAGGCCAGGGAGTAAGCGGCGACCGTTCGTCTGGCGGCTTCGGCATGATCTCGAACTGATGCACGGAGAGCGGTTTTTGCCGATGACAGGTTCCTAAGCAATCTGCGCCAGTATCGCCGCCTCCGATGATGACCACTCGCTTGCCGATGGCCAGAATCTCGATTTCAGGTTCGATTGTGTCCCCCAAGCAACGACGGTTCTGCTGGGGCAGGTACTCCATCGCAAAATGGATCCCATTCAGCTCGCGCCCTGGAACCTTGAGATCGCGCGGTTGTTCCGAGCCGCCCGCGAGCACGATGGCATCGAAGTCGCGCCGCAGATCTTCCACCGAAACATTCTTTCCAACTTCCGCGCCGGTAACGAACTTCACGCCTTCGGCAGACATCTGTTCCAGCCGGCGATCGATGATGTGCTTTTCCAGCTTGAATTGCGGGATTCCGTAGCGCAACAATCCACCGATGCGATCCGCCTTTTCATACACCACCACCGCGTGGCCGGCGCGGCATAGCTGCTGCGCCGCGGCGAGACCGGCAGGTCCGGAGCCCACAATCGCGACCTTCTTCCCCGAGCGATGCTTCGGCGGCTCGGGCCGAATCCAGCCTTCCAGAAATCCGCGCTCGACAATATTCTTTTCGTTTTGCTTGATTGTTACCGCCGGCTGATTGATGCCCAGCACGCACGCTGCCTCACAAGGCGCGGGGCAAATGCGGCCGGTGAACTCCGGGAAGTTGTTGGTGGCGTGCAACTGCCGAACTGCTTCCTTCCAGCGCCCGCGATAAACCAGATCGTTCCAGTCGGGAATCAGATTATTGACCGGGCATCCTGTCTGACAGAAGGGCACGCCGCAATCCATGCAACGCGCGCCTTGTTTCCTGAGCGTTTCCTCCGGCAGATCGAGATAAATTTCGAACCAGTCGTTCACCCGCTGAGTAACTGGACGCCGCGGCGCCAACTCGCGAGAATATTCCAGGAAGCCCGTAGTCTTACCCATGTTGAACCTGCCCATGTTGAACTTGCCCATTCTGCACCCGCGCATGCCGAAGATTTTCGGCTTGTGCGACGGGAGGCAACGGCTGGCTCGGAATACAAGACTGGCGGCTGCGGCTCACTCCCAGCACTCGCTTGAATTCGTGAGGGAAGACCTTGATGAAGCGGGGAAGCATTTCGGGCCAGTTATCGAGAATCCACTTGGCGCGGCGGCTTCCGGTAAGTTCCAGATGACGGGTGATGAGATCTCTTACGATCTGCGCATCCTTCGAGCCTTCTATCGATTCAAGGTCGACCGAGCCCAGATTGCATCGCTCTTCCGCGAAATTACCGCGCTCATCAAACACGTAAGCGACGCCGCCACTCATGCCCGCCGCAAAATTCCTTCCGCAAGATCCCAGCACGAGCACCAGCCCGTTTGTCATGTACTCACAACCGTGATCGCCGACTCCTTCGACGACTGCCGTCGCTCCCGAGTTGCGAACCGCAAAGCGTTCTCCGGCCACTCCATTGAAAAAGGCTTCTCCACTGGTAGCGCCGTAGAGCACAACGTTTCCGATCAGGATGTTCTCTTCGGCAGCGAACACGGAAGCACGCGGCGGGTAGACGATCAAGCGTCCACCGGATAGACCTTTGCCGACGTAATCATTCGCTTCACCCTCAAGCGTAAGAGTGACGCCGTTGGCCAGAAATGCACCCAGGCTTTGTCCCGCCGACCCCGTCAAGCGAATGCGGATCGTATCGTCGGGTAACCCTTCGGATCCATAGGTTCGTGCAATTTCCCCGCTCAACATAGTGCCTACGGTGCGATGGACATTGCGCACAGGCAAGCTGATTTCGACCGGAGTAAGAGTATCGATAGCGACGCGCGCGGCTTTGAGGAGCTTGTAATCGAGAGCATCTTCGAGACCGTGGTCCTGCGCCTGCACGCATCGCCGGGCAACCCGCGAGGGAACGGGGGGGGCGTAGAGAATGGCCGAAAGATCGAGGCCTCGCGCCTTCCAGTGATCGACCGCGGGCGCAACGTCCAGCATGTCGACGCGCCCCACCATCTCGTCGAAGCTGCGGAATCCTAACTCCGCCATGTACTGGCGCACTTGATCGGCAAGAAAGAAAAAGAAATTGATCACGTGCTCGGGCTGCCCCTGGAACTGCTTGCGTAACACGGGATCCTGCGTGGCAATGCCCACGGAGCAAGTATTGAGATGACACTTCCGCATCATTACGCAACCCATCGCAATCAGCGGAGTCGTGGCAAAACCAAATTCTTCCGCTCCAAGCAGCGCGGCGACCACTACATCGCGGCCGGTTTGCAATTTGCCGTCAGTTTGCACGCGAATACGGCTGCGCAGGTCGTTCAACAGCAGCACCTGCTGCGTCTCCGCCAAACCCAACTCCCATGGAATACCCGCGTGCTTGATGGAACTCAGCGGCGATGCTCCCGTGCCCCCACTGTCGCCGCTGATCAGAACCACATCGGCATGAGCCTTGGCCACGCCCGCAGCGACCGTGCCCACACCCGCTTCGGCCACCAGTTTCACTGCGATGCGAGCTTGCGGATTGACATTTTTCAGGTCGTAGATCAGTTGCGCGAGATCTTCAATGGAATAAATGTCGTGATGCGGCGGCGGCGAAATCAGCCCCACGCCGGGGATGGAGTGCCGCAAGCGAGCAATCACTTCGTCCACCTTGTGACCCGGAAGCTGGCCGCCCTCGCCGGGTTTCGCGCCTTGCGCCATCTTGATCTGCAACTCGTCCGCGTTGACCAGATAGTTCGCCGTTACTCCGAAACGCGCCGATGCCACTTGCTTTACAGCGCTGCGCCGCAGATTTCCGTTGGCATCCGGCTTGAAGCGCTCTTCATCTTCTCCGCCCTCGCCTGTATTCGACTTGCCTCCAATCCGGTTCATGGCGACTGCAAGCGTTTCATGCGCTTCTTTACTGATGGAACCGAAGGACATCGCGCCGGTGGTGAAGCGCTTCACAATTTCTTTGGCAGGCTCGACTTCTTCAAGCGGGGCGGGGCTATCGCTTTTCTTCAGCTTCATCAGTCCGCGCAACGTACACAAATTGCTGCTCCGCTTGTCGATCAGTTCGGTATATTCCTGGAAGGTCTGAAAACTTTGTTGCCGCACGGCTTGCTGCAGCTTGCTGATGGTAAGCGGATTCAACAGGTGATACTCGCCATCCACCCGCTGGTGGTACGCGCCTCCGACCGCAAGTTCGGTCTCGAACTCGGTGACCGGACGCAGCGAATGTTCGTGCTTAACCTGTGCTTCGCGGGCGAGGACGTCCAGGCCAAGACCGTCCAGGCGTGACGTGGTGCCCGCAAAATAAGATTCGATCAACTCTTTGTTAAGTCCAATTGCCTCGAAAACCTGGGCGCCCTGATAGCTCTGCAACGTTGAAATGCCCATCTTTGCGAAGGTCTTCAAAAGCCCCTTCTTTATTGACTTCATGAAATTCTTGACTGCAACCTCAGGCGTGATTCCATTTGCCAAATCGCCGCGCCATGCCAGATTCTCCACTGTCTCCAGCGCCAGATAAGGATTGATCGCGCTCGCTCCATATCCACTGAGCAATGCGAAGTGCATCACCTCGCGCGGCTCACCGGACTCGGTAATGAGAGCTACCTGAGTTCGCGTCTCTTCCCTTACGAGCAGATTGTGAACCGCCGCCAGCGCAAGCAGGCAAGGAATCGGCGCGTAGTCCTTATCGACGCCGCGATCGGAAAGAATCAGCAGACTGTATCCGGCCTTCACGGACAACGACGCCCTTCGGCAAAGCTCATCGAGTGCCCGCTTCAGTCCAGCTTCCCCTTCGCTTGCCCGAAACAAGGCAGGCAGTGTGGTAGCGAGCAGATCGCGAGTCGACACGCGCCGCAGCTTCTCCAATTCGCGATTCGTTAACAGAGGATGCTCCAGCTTCAACATGTGGCAGTTTTCCGGCGCTTCCTCGAGAATGTTGCCCTCGCTGCCAATGTAGCTGATCAGCGACATCACCATTTCTTCGCGAATGGGATCGATCGGAGGATTGGTCACCTGCGCGAACAATTGTTTGAAGTAGTTAAACAGCGGCTGCGGCTGATCGGAGAGACAAGCCAGCGGCGTATCCGTTCCCATCGACCCAATCGGCTCCTCCCCAGCCGATGCCATGGGCGCGAGGATCATTCTTAGATCTTCATCGGTATATCCGAAGGCGCGCTGCCGCCGCAGAAGAGTCTCGGGGTCAGGTGGGTGCATCCGCGAAGGCTCGGGCAACTGGCTCATCATGATCTGGTTGTCCTTGACCCACTCGGCATAGGGCTGCTGCGAAGCCAGCCGGCGCTTAATCTCTTTATCCGAAACGATGCGGCCCTCGACTGTGTCCACCAGAAACATTTTTCCCGGTTGCAACCGGCCTTTCATCTTTACTTTCTCGGGCGCTACGTCGAGCACACCAGCCTCCGACGCCATGATCACGACATCGTCATGCGTAACCACGTACCTTCCGGGACGCAGACCGTTGCGATCAAGCGTAGCTCCGATGACGCGGCCATCGGTGAATGCGACTGCAGCCGGGCCATCCCACGGCTCCATCAAGCAAGCGTGATACTCATAGAACGCCCGCTTCTCCGGCTTCATGTGNNTTGTCGAAGCTGGCGGAGTCGCTCCCCTCCGGCTCCACGATGGGAAAGAGTTTTTTCAAATCGTCACCAAACAGTGGCGATGCCAGCAGCGATTGGCGCGCATGCATCCAGTTCACGTTACCGCGGAGCGTATTGATCTCGCCGTTATGCGCGATGTAACGATACGGATGCGCCCGCTGCCAACTGGGAAAAGTGTTTGTCGAAAAACGCTGATGCACCAGACAGAGAGCGCTGACTACATCCGGATCGGAAAGCTCGCGGTAGAAGTTGGTGAGCTGGGAAGCCAGCACCAATCCTTTGTAGACGACAGTTCGGCAAGAAAGCGAGGGAATGTAAAACGTGTCCGCATCCTCGTCGCCGGCTTCCCGGATTTCGTTCTCGGCGCGTTTGCGCACGATATACAACTTGCGCTCGAAAGCATCTTCGTCAAGGCCGGGCGGCCGTCCGACAAAAATCTGCTGGATGTANNTGTTTTTCTACCGGCAGGAATGTCATGCCAACGCCGTAGGAACAGGGGAGTGGCAACTCGAATCCTAATTTCGCGCACTCGCGTGCGTAGAACTTATGCGGAATCTGAATCAGGATGCCCGCTCCATCCCCGGTCTCAGCATCGCACCCACAAGCGCCACGGTGCGCCAGATTCAGCAGCACCTGGATTCCATCGCGAAGAATGTCGTGGCTCTTCTCGCCGCGGATGCTGGCCACGAACCCGATCCCGCAGGCGTCATGCTCGTGCGCAGGATCGTACAGACCTTGCGCCGGCGGCACGCCATTGATATGGCTTACGCGGGACATCGCGCTGCTCCTAGGGATGAATTTGCACTGCGAATTGTTCCTGGACTTGAGCCCAAGGCTGCGGGCGCAGCCCACACTCCACTCCAAGCCTATCCCGTCAATTCTGTGATAAGCCCTAGCTGTCGACAAGTACAACTCAGAATTTCGATGCGGGGTATGCGAATTTCAAAACTGTCACCAGCATGATAGTAGACGCCCGAAAGGTTGACTTCACGCCAGGATGCTGCCTGAATACAAAGCCATCCCGACAACAGCGTCCATCCCCTGCGCATCGAGGGTGTCGATTTCCTGTTGAGTCTTAATGCCGCCGGCGACCACGAGCCGCCGGGTAGTGGCTTGACGGATCGCACTTACTGTCTCCATCGGGATTCCGCCCATCAATCCTTCGGTATCGATGTGAGTGTAGAGAAAAGTTTCGCAGAACGGTTCGAGCGCCCGAATCATGTCAAGCGCGGTGACCACAGTCTGTTTGCGCCAGCCGTCGATTGCTACGCGGCCGCCTCGGGAATCGAGAGCAAACACAAGTGCGGGGGCGCCCAGTGCGCCCGCCAGCGTCGCCGCATACTCAGCGTTGATCTTGCCATCTTTTAACAATGCGGAACCGAGGATGACCCTCCGCGCACCCGATTTTAGAAGCTCGCGTGCCGTTGCGAGGCTGCGAATCCCTCCGCCAACCTGGCAATTAAGCCGCCGCACAATCCGGTTAACGATGGCGAGATTATTGCCGGTGCCCCGAGCTGCGTCCAGGTCGATCACTTGCACCAGTGAATACTTTGCGAAGCGCTCGATCCAATACTCGAGGTTGTCAAACTCCAGCGCTTTCTTTTCACCTTGCACCAACTGCACGATCTTGCCGCCCATCAGATCGATCGACGGAATCAGCATGGCCACCTCACCGGTATGCTGGCATCGTGGAGTTCGCGTTTCAGTTGTGCGATATTCTCGATGCCGAAGTGAAAGATGGACGCAGCCAGAGCCGCGTCGGCCCGGCCGTCGCGAAACACGTCGATAAAATCGCGCGCCGATCCTGCGCCCCCTGAGGCGATCACGGGAATCGAAATTGCCTCGGCCACGGCGCGCACCAGCTCGCAGTCGAACCCGCACTGAGTCCCGTCCCGATCCATCGAGGTCAGCAGAATCTCTCCCGCTCCGCACGCAGCGGCCTCCCGCGCCCATTGAATTGCATCACGGCCTGTGGGCACGCGTCCTCCGGCAACGAATACTTCAAAGCTTCCATTCGCCCTTTTTGCATCGATTGCCGCTACGACCGCCTGCGAACCAAAGCGGCCTGCGATTTTGCTAATCAATTTCGGGTCGTGCACGGCGGCCGAGTTGATCGCGATCTTATCCGCGCCAGCATCGAAGACCGCCGCTGCATCGTCGAGCTGGCGAATTCCTCCGCCCACGGTGAACGGGACGAACAGCGAGTGCGCGGTGCTGCGAACGGCGTGCAGCATGGTGCGCCGGTTTCCACTCGTCGCCGTAATATCGAGCAGTACAATTTCGTCCGCGCCGTTGCGAGCGTGGGCCGTGGCACACTCCGCGGGGTCACCGGCGTCGCGCAGGTTCTTGAACCGCACGCCCTTCACGACGCGGCCGCCATCCATGTCCAGACAAGCAATGATGCGCTTGGTCAGCACATCAAACCTCGCAGAAATTCTTCAGGATGGAGAGTCCCACGTCACCTGATTTTTCCGGATGGAACTGCACTCCGAAAATGTTGTCTTGTTCTACGGCGCCTGCAAACCGAAGACCGTATTCGCTCGCCCCAGTCATGGCCGACACCATAGGTGCATGGAAAGAATGGGTATAGTACACGAATGAATCTTGTGCGACCCCGCGGAGCAAGAGTGAGCCTTCCTGAATTTCCAAAGAATTCCAGCCGACATGCGGCGACTTCACAGAAGAGGGAAACTGCCGGCATTTGCCGGGAAAGATTTCTGCTCCCGCAATCTCAGTGCACTCTTCACTGCCTTCGAAAAGCCACTGCATTCCCAGGCAAATTCCGAGAAATGGTTTGCCGGCAGAAGCGCTTTGCAGCAACGGCTGGCGCAAACCCGTGCTGTTCAGCGTTCGCAAAGAAGAAAAATGACCCACCCCAGGCAACACGATCTTATCCGCCGCTGCCACTAGCTCGGGCTGGCCCGTCACCACAACTTCAGAGCCAAGATAATCGAACGCCTTCTTCACCGAATTGAGGTTGCCCGCGCCATAATCCACGATAGCGATCATAGAAGTCCCTTAGTGCTCGGAAGCATACGGCCCAGGCGACGATCGCGCGAGCACGCAATGCGCAGAGCCCGTGCGAAAGCTTTGAAGAGCGCTTCGATCTTGTGATGGCTCGATCGTCCGTACAACACACGCGCATGGATGTTAGCGCGTGCGCCGCGGGCAAAACCCTCAAAAAAGTCGTACACCAGTTCCGACTGCAAATCTCCCACTCGCACCGCGCGGACTTTGGTGTCAACCACTGCAGTCGCTCGGCCGCCAAAGTCGACTGCGGCCAAACCGAGAGTTTCGTCCATGGGCATGACAAAATAACCGGCGCGCAGAATGCCGCGGCGATCTCCGAGAGCGCGGTCGAAGACCTCGCCCAGAGCGATGCCAACATCTTCCACGGTGTGGTGCTGATCCACATCAAGGTCGCCGACCGCTGTGAGTTTTAGATCGAATCCGCCATGCCGCGCAAAGAGCTCCAGCATGTGGTCCAGAAAACGGATTCCGGTGGCGACTTCATATTTCCCTCGACCCTCAATCGTGAGTGCAATCCGAATCTCGGTTTCCGCGGTCTTGCGGTGCAACTTGGCTTTTCTCACGCTCCCACCTCGCGGCGCTGCCTGAGTTCTCCGACCACATCGCGGAGTGCGCCAATCAGAATCTGCGTGTGTTCGTGCGATCCCACCGTGAGTCGCACGCAGCCTTCGCATCCGGGATCGGAGTTGCGGTCGCGGACGAGGATTCCGCGAGTGCGCAACGCTTGGATGAATTCTGCGTGGGCGGACCCGACGCGCACCAGAACAAAGTTAGCGCGGCTTGGCCAGTAGTGCAGGCCAAGAGTTCCAAGTGCGTGCTCCAATTCGCCGCGGCTATGCTGCACGTCGGCGACGTAACGGTTGACGTATTGCTGATCCGCAAGCGCCTCGGGCAACGCAGCCAGCGCCAGCACATTTACGTTGTAGGGCGAAGCGACGCGGCGTACCATCGCCATCTGACCCGCATCTCCCGCCAGTATGCCGATACGCAGACCGGCCAAACCGTATGCCTTCGAAAATGTCCGGGCCACGAAAAGATTTGCCGGCCGCCCGGTTTGTTGGAGAATCGTCTCTCCATGAAATTCAAAATATGCTTCATCTACGAGGACGGCTGCCTGCGGGGCCGCGCGAGCGACCTCGAGCAGTACTTGGGGTGCGGCCGCCGATCCGGTCGGATTGTTGGGATTCGCGACCGCGATCAGCCGCGTGCGCGGGTTGATTCGCGTGAGCAGATCAGCTGACGGAAAAGTAAAGTTCTCACCCGCCAGAACGTGAATTACGCGAGCACCTTCCGCCCGCGCGAAGATGGCATACATCGCAAATGTAGGCACGACGATAATCGCTTCGTCCCCTGGTTCGAGATAGGTCGAGCACAGCAGATGTATCGCTTCATCGACTCCGTTCGTGAGCAGAACCTGAACCGCATCGAGTCCAAGAAAATCCGCTACCTGAACTTCCACCGGCTCGCGCTCGGGATAACGTGCCAGCGCTTCGGCATCCAGCGCGCGCAGCCGTGCCAGCACGCGCGGCGAGCAACCGATTGTGCTTTCGTTGAAATCAAGACGTAGTCCCTCGCGGCCAGCCAAGGGTGGCCTGTAGGCATGCAAACCTTTCACCGCAGCACGGGCCTCAAGCATTTGCACACCTCACCCGTAACGATTCAGCGTGTCCCCGCAAGCCCTCGGCTTCCGCAAGCAGAATGGCGGGAGGAGCGATTCGCCGCATCCCTTCGCGAGAGATTTCCTGGCAAGAGATGATGCGAACATAATCCAGCACGCTCAAGCCGCCGCGCACTCGCGCCATCGTTCCTGTAGGCAACACGTGATTCGGGCCCGAAATGTAATCCCCAGCAGACTGGGGCGTGAACTCATCCAGGAAGATCGAGCCTGCATTTTGAACTGCCGGCGCCAGCACTGCCGGCAACGTAAGATGCTCGGGTGCGATTCGGTTCGCGGTCTCGACTGCCTGGTCAAGAGAATCAACCATAAGAATTGCGCCGTTGCCAGAGAGTGATTGGGCAGCAGTTGGATTTGCGCGCGTGCGCCGTTGCACCTCCATCTGCACAGCTTTTGCTAATCCACGCGAATTTGTAATCAGGATGCAGAGCGCGTCCGGATCATGTTCAGCCTGTGCCACCAGGTCACATGCGATGAACGCAGGATCGCCCTCCGCGCTCACGATGACGGCTTCGGTAGGACCAGCCAGGAACTCAATGGCGCAATCGAACGCGACCAACTTCTTGGCCGCAGTGACATACCGGTTGCCGGGGCCTACGATCTTGCTCACGCGAGGAATGCTCTCCGTGCCGTAGGCGAGCGCCGCGACTGCCTGCGCCCCACCGACGCGGTAAAATTCGCGCACGCCGAGAAAAGCAGCCGCTGCTAAAGTCGCCTGCCCCGGACGCGGCGAGACGACTCGAATCTCTGGCACGCCTGCGATCTGCGCCGGAATCACCGTCATCAGCAACGTGGAAGGCAATGGATAACGTCCACCGGGAACATAGCAGCCAACCGATTCCAGGGGACGTACCAACTGTCCCACACAAACTCCGGGCTGAATTTCGCGCCGCCACTCCTCCGGTTTCTGCCATTCGCTATAGCGGCGGATGTTGCCAGCGGCCTGTGTTATGGCGTCCTGCAATTCTTTTGGTGTTTTCTGCCAGGCGTCATGCAAATCGGCCGCGCGCACGCGGACAGCGTCGTCCTTGCGCAAGTCGTCCCAGCGCATTGCGTAACGTCGCAAAGCCCGGTCACCATGGCGCCGCACGTCGTTCACGATGCGCCGCACCGCCGGCTCAACCTTGGCCAGATCTTTCGAACCGCGCTGCTCCAGGGCACGAACAAACCTGTCTTTTTGCAGCCCTTTAAGGATGCGTATACGCATCACATCACCACCTTGTTCAGTGGATACTCGACGATCCCCTGAGCATTGGCTTGCTTGAGTTTTGGAATCAGCGACCAGGCGGCGTTCTCTTCGATCACGGTATTGACGGCAACCCATTCACCATCGGCGAGCGGCGCGACCGTTGGATTCTTCAAGGCTGGGAGCAATCCAAGAACGGCGGCCAAATCCGGTTTGCGCACGTTGAGCATCAAGCCAACCCGGCCCAGCGCGGCGATAGCTCCGGAGAGCATAACCGCCAGGTTCTCGATCTTCTGCCGGCGGAAGGGATCGGCCCAGGCCGCGTTGTTCGCGATGAGTTGGGTGTTCGATTCCAGCACGGTTTCGATTATTCTGAGATGGTTCGCGCGCAGCGAACTCCCAGTCTCCGTAACTTCGACGATGGCATCTGCCAGCAATGGCGGCTTCACTTCCGTCGCACCCCAGGAGAACTCAACCCTTACCGGCACGTTCCGGCTGGCAAAATAATTTCGCGTAAAGCTCACCAGTTCAGTGGCAACAATTCGTCCTTCAAGATCTTGGGGTTTCTGGAAGGCGGAATCCTCGGGCACAGCCAGCACCCACTTCACTTTGCCCATGCTCTGTTTCGCGTAGATCAGATCAATCACACGAACTACGTCGAGGCCGCTTTCCAGCACCCAGTCGAGGCCAGTCAGTCCCGCATCCAGCGCCCCGTGCTCAACGTAGCGCGCCATTTCCTGAGCACGAATGAGCAGGCATTCGATCTCAGGATCATCGGTTGCCGCGAAGTAGGAGCGGGCACTGGTGTAAACGCGCAGCCCGGCGCGGGTGAACAGGCTGAGGGTCGCTTCCTGCAAACTTCCCTTGGGGATTCCCAAACGGAGCTTCATCGCTGCATCTCCTCTTCCGCTGCCATCTCCGCCGCGCCCAGTGGAAGTTTCTGCGTGAAACAGGATCTCGATCCCGTATGACAAACCTTACCCTCGCCCAAAATCCGGACGCGCAGCAGCACCGTGTCACGATCGCAGTCCGTCCAGGCTGCGACGACCTCCAGGCGATTTCCGGAGGTTTCACCTTTGGTCCACAGCTTCTGTCGAGTGCGGCTGTGGAAGGTGACGAAGCCGGTCCGCAGAGTAGTCTCTAACGCTTTCCGGTTCATGAAGCCCACCATGAGCAACTCCGCGGTGGAAGCATCCTGAATTACCGCGGGAACCAGGCCTTGCATTTTGTCGAAGTCGATTTCCATCGAAACCTCCTCTTAACGTCCCGGTGCTCGAACGCTCGCGGCGGAAACAAAAAGCCCGCTGAGCGTTTCGCGTCAGCGGGCTTTGGATTTCCTATGAGTGCTTTAGGGCTGTTATCCGAAGTGCTCCGCTGACACGCTCATCGCATGGTGATGGTGGCGACGATGGTGGTGAAGCGAAGTCATAATGAGGTTATGTTAGGCCGATTAGAAGCCGCCCGTCAAAGGTTTTCTGCGCGATCGTCGCTAAGGTTGAAATCCGAGTCTGGAGCAAATGGAGCGGCTCGCGGACGGACGTTCGTCTCGACGTGGGCCAAACTCCTGTTTCAGAAACGATTTAGCTGTTTCTGGAGGATTCGTGGCTCAGAATTCAGAATCGCAAACTTGAATCTGTCCCATCACTTCTTTGCGTTGGTCATCTTGTGGCGTGAGAACACGCCGCTGCTTTCTGTTAACTGTCCGAGGTTAGAGCTCGCCCCATATAATCGAAAGCCATGTCTGATTCCGATTACTCTGCGATGCTGGAAGTAGCCATAGCCGAAGCCCGTAAGGGGCTGGCTGAGGGCGGCATTCCAATCGGCGCGGCGATCTTTGACGAGAGCGGCAAACTCCTGGGAGCCGGCCACAACCGCCGCGTACAGAACGGAGATCCTTCACTGCACGGCGAGACGGATGCATTCCGTAATGCAGGCCGGCAGCGGAGTTATCGCAAGCTCATCATGGTCACGACTCTGGCGCCCTGCTGGTATTGCAGCGGACTGGTGCGGCAGTTTGGTTTCGGGACGGTGATCGTCGGGGAGAGCCGCAACTTCCAAGGCGGAGTAGAGTGGCTGCGCTCGCTCGGAGTAAAAGTTATCGATCTCGATTCTCACGAGTGCTCTTCGATGTTGGGCGAATATATTCGCCGCAATCCCGAGATCTGGAGCGAAGACATCGGGCAGGAATGACAACGACTTTCTTGCGGCACCGACCAGCAGGCCGGAACTCTACTCTTTATCTGCAAGAAGGACTGCCCAGGGAGCCGGCTCTAGTCCCGCAGTTCCCTTCGCTACCCGCGGCGGAATTAGAAGTTGAGGCTCAACGACATCTGGATCTGCCTCGGACTTCCAATGGTCTTATTCGTGATGCCCAAGCCGCTCAGGGTCGGGCAGACATAGAGGGCTGTGTAGGTAGTATCGCAAGGAGGAATCGTTGCAGGCTGACCAACGACGGGAAAACCGTTGAAGTTGATGTTCTGGCTCACATCGTCAATCGGGATATCGAAACTCGCGGTGTTAGTCAAGTTGAAAACATCGAAGGTGTACTTCAGGGAGGAACGCTCGGTGATCTGGGTCACCTTCACGAGAGAGATATCCGCGCGCCTTTGCCAGGACTGTCGAAAGATATTGCGCTCGCCATGGTCGATAAAGTTCGTCTCATAGGGGTCATTGGAAGGAATTGCGCCGTTCAAAGCGCCTGGACTCAGCAAAGGAATGCCGAAACAGCTGGCGTTGAGCGCGGGAGCGCCGGGGGTGGCGCCGGAAGCCCCCGTGAGCGCTTGTTTGGGTGAGCAGCCGGAGAGGGGAACGATTGGATTGGTAATGCCATCGTTCACCCCGTAAAATATGCTGCCGACTGCACCGGAGTAATCGACAACACTGTACGGCTGACCGCTCTGGATGACGGTCAGTCCGGTAATAGCCCATCCGTCAGCAATCTTCCCCTTAAATGATGATGCCGAGAAAAACTTAGGCAGCTCGTACCTATAGGTGAAATTGAGGACGTGCTTGCGGTCGAAGTCGGATAAACCATAGCCGGAGCGCAGGTTCAGAGGATTGTTGCCATTGTAAAAGAGGCCCATTGCGCTCTGCTCGTCCGTCGCGTGAGAGAAGGTGTAGGAAGCGCCGACTTGCAAGCCATGACTCATTCGCTTTTCAACATGCGCCTGAAGAGCATTGTAAGCAGAGATCCCCGCAGCCGTATAGGATTCGGATTCAGAGGAATAACCGATGTAAGGAACGCGGAGGTCGACATTTCCGCCTTCAAAGGTTTGCAGGTACGGTTGCCCGTTGGGAAGGGTTGCTGGCGCGAAGGTTGCGGGGTTAGTCAGGATGGAGTAGCCGTAAGTATAATCCTGCTCAAACTGAGTACCCGGCCGGATGGGGCTGGTTGGCGAGGCAATCTGAGCCTGATTGAAAGGCAGGGGAACGATTTCATGGCGGCCGAGATTGCCGACGTAGCCGATGTCGATAGCCAGGTCGCGGCGCGGCTGCCATTGAATATCGAGCGTGTCGTTGAGCGTGTAGGGTAGCTTGTTGGCGCGATTGTAATCGGCGAAGGAGAACAGCTGCGCGCCCTCGGAGATTGCCGTGGCATTGGGCAGGACCAGATCCGCGGGATTGCCCGAGGGAGGAGGACCGAGCGTCGTGCCCCAGGGGTTTTCGAATCCGCCGGGGCAGTTCGCGTAAGCAACGGCACAAACCTGCGAATTTACCCACGGCGGAGTCTGATTCACGCCGAATGGACCGCCCGCGATCACGCCGGACGCAAACCCCGGAGAAAGATAGGTGAAGAGTTCACCGCGATCATAGTACATGCCCCATCCCGTGCGAACGACCACCTTGTCGTTAAATATCCTTGGGCTCCAAGCCAAGCCGACGCGCGGCGCCAGGCCCCACTGGCGCCCTGTCAGAGTCGAATCGCTAACGCCCTTTGTCGGGAAGAGGGGATTGTTCCCCGCAACGATGAAGCCGTTCGAGGCGATTGTGTCTGATGCGGATTCGTAGCTGTAACTTGACGGGTCGAAGTTGAAAATGCGCCCGTTCTTTTCCGTTAGACCTCCGTGATAGTCGAAGCGGAGACCAGCGCTGATGCTGAGGTTGGGACGAAGTTGAAACTTGTCCTGAAGATACCAGCCCGATTCGTGGGAGCGGTAATAGCGGTTGGCATCGCCTTGCAGGAAGTTCGTGGTGATGAATCCGTCAGCCGTATAGCCGATGGGAGTGCCCGAGAGGAAGTCGGCGAAATTCAAGAAGCCGATCATGCCGGTATTGGTTCTTTCATCGCGCGCGTTGAGCTGCGTATAGGAAAAGCTGCCGCCGAAGGTAACGGTGTGCCTGCCGTGACTCCAAATAGCGTTGGCAGAAGGCATCCAGCGGTTCTGAAAGATGCCGGTGAAGGCGCCCTGCGAAGCTGCGGTCGACCCGATATTCGTCCCCGCATTGAAAACGAAGTTGGTATTGGCTGGGGAACTGTTCCCTAAATCATCCACAATTGTCATTCCCGGGAAAACAGAAGACCCAAACGCATTGATTCCCACCGCTTGTGGAGTGAAAAGCTGCCCTATGGTGCTATAGACCTTCTCGCGAATGAATCCGAATACTTCGGCGACACTGAAGTTTGGTCTGATGGACTGCGTATTAGTAACGCTCGCCACCTGGCTGCCCGCATCCAAGTGCTGCGGAAAACCCTCGACAGAGGAATACCCGAAGGGCGCTAGGGTGGGATCATGCTGGTAGTAGTACTTCAATGCCAGCGTATCCTTCGACGTCGCCAGGTAATCGAGATCGGATACGGCCTGGTCGGTTATGAAATAAGCCGGCTGGGTGATGAAAACATTTTCTGGGAAGTTCAGGGTTGGCGTGAAATTGGGATTCGCCGAGGGGAATAAATATTGGCCGTTCGGCAGTTTAGCGGTCAACAACGCATAGGCGACCGGGTCAATATTGAAGGGCCCGTTTGATCCCGCCGGATTCGGTGCGACCACGGAGTTAAAGGAAGTGCCCCAGTTGTTAAATGCGACGGCAGCCAACGCTGCTGGACTGCGGTCGTCGGTGAGCCCGAAAGGCACCGCCGTGCGCGAGGTTCCAATTTCCAGATCGGAAGCGTGAGTGTGCTGATAACTGGCAAAACCAAAGAGCTTGTCCTTGATGATAGGACCGCCAATAGTTCCGCCAGCGGTGTAACGGTGCAGTTGGGGCACTTTTTCGTTGGCGGGAATGTTAGCGTCCTGATTGTAAAAATACGGGGCGGCATTCAGCCAATCGGTTCCACGGTGAACGTAAGCGCTGCCGTGAATAGCGTTGGTGCCGGAAGCGGTGCTCATGTCGATGTGGGCGCCGCTGGTGGATCCCTGTTGCGCGTCGTACATGGAGGTGTTTACGCGAAACTCCTCAACGGTCTCCGGGGCAGGCGTGGGCAAAGCCTGTCCGACGGAGAGATAGGGCGATGCCGTGCTCTGAATGATTTCCGCGGTGGTGCTGCCGGCGCCGGCAATGCCAGTATTGTTCACAATGCGTGCCGATGCTACCTGGCTTGTGCTTTTGCCGTTGAAGAGATTGCTGGCATCGACGCCGTTCAGAAGAAACGTGTTACTGGTGTCGCGCTGGCCGTTGGCCCAAATGGGTTGATTCCCCAAACCAGCGTTCACGCCGCTACCGTTTGGCAACTCCGCATTTACCCCCGGCGAGAGGATTGCCAGGCCCGTGAAACTCCCGGTCGGGAGCGGGACAGATTCAATCTGGTTTTTCTCCAGAATGTAACCGTTGGTGGTGTCGACCGCGTTCATCAAGGGCGTGGCCTCGACCGTGACAACGGTACCGACCTGCCCGATTTTCAGGGCAACGTTAACGGTGGCGGTTCGGTCGGCCTGCACCGTAATAGAGGGAATTTTTTCGCCTTCAAAGCCGTCGTGTGTAAAAGTTAGCGTGTAGGACCCGATGGGCAGGTTCACGAAATCGTAGCTGCCATGCGCGTTGGACTTCTGAGTCCGCGTGAGTTTTGTCTGGTCACTCAAGATCGTGACGACGGTATCCGGCAGAACACTGCCGGTCTTGTCCGTAACCGTACCTGTAATGCCACCGAGCGTCTGCTGCGCCTGCGCTTGCGGTGCGAAAGCAAACGGCATCCACAAGAGTGACGCGATGAGGAGAACGACGAGTCCAATTCTGTTCATCATGAATGACCTCGTAACAAATATGTAAGCAAACCTGTACGGGACCGCTGGCTGGCGACCGGAAAATGCTGTTGAATCAAACAATGTTCGCGGCAGAGAGGGTCTGTTCTGCCCGCGCAAAATAACGGGATGACTTTACACGAGTGGCGTCCGGAACGAAAGCATTCTTTCAGTGAAAATTTCTTTGCCGCAGATTGGATATTTTCATGCTGGTGGAGAAGCGGCGCAGCGGCTTTTTGAGGTTCAGCTCAACTCCCGCCCAGCGCCGCGTCCGTGCCGCGTCTGCGAATGAAGAACCACAGCAGGCTGGCAGTCAAATAAGCGAGATAGACGTAGGGCAACTTGCCGTAGGGGCCTTCCGGCACCGGGTAGAGATTTCCCACCAGCGCGAACAGCATGGCCATACCCGCGAGCCAGGGAACGACTTGCGATCCGGGACGAAAAACATCGTGGGTGCGCAAATAGCGCGGCAACGCTAGGCACACCAATGCGTAGGCCACGATGAAACCGTAAGTCGCCAAGGACCCCAGCCACCCGTAAACATCCAAACCGCTGGCGCCGCGGGCGGCCAACACTGCCACCGGGAGCAGCGCCGCAATACCTGTAATAACCACAGCCCGACTTGGTGTGTGGTTCCGGGCATGCGTGTTGCGCAGAGAGCTGTGGGCGAGTCCATTGTGAGCCATGAGCATGAGCACCCGTGCGGCGGCCGTAATGCACGCCAGAGTTCCGGCAAACAAACTCACGAGCGCGCCGATATCGATCAGCAACCCCAGCACCGGGACGCCGCCGACTCGAGCCAGCACATACATCGGCGCCTGGCTTGCGCCCAAATCCTGGCCAGCAGTGTGGAATCCCAATACTTCGGCGTAGGCGCAGATGGTGAAGAAAGCCCCGGCGAGAACGGCGCTTTGGATGACCGCGCGAGGAATCGTTTTTAATGGATCGCGCGCCTCGGAGCCCAGAGTGGTCGCGCTCTCGAACCCAACAAAGCTGAATAGCGCCAGCACCAGCCCCAGGCGAAGCCCACTGCCAGTCATGCCGTGGAGATGCAGTTGCTCTTGATCTAAGTGCCAGCCGTGGCGTACCAGCAACAGCGTCACCACGATCACAATCACCGTGACGGATGCAGCCTCGATCCACAGCATAAGGCGCGCGGAAATCTTTACGTCGCGGTAGGCAATCCATATCGAAACGCAGGTCACCAGTGTGGCCAGCAATACTGCAGAGTACGCGTGTCCGGTGGCATCCCGCAGCAGAAGGTTTGCATAATGGTAGAAGCCACCGATGACGCTCGATCCCGTCGCCACATAAGCCAGCAAGAGACTCCAGGCGACAGTTGCACCCAGCCAGGGAGGCAGGGTCATCGATGCGTAGGTATAAAGCGAACCGGGCGAGGCGGAATGGCGGGCATAACGTTCGATACACAGCGCGACCAGCAACACCGCAACAGTCGCCAATGCGTACGCGAGCCATGTGCCATTGCCGGCAAGCGCACAAACGAGCGGAATAGTCGCTGCGGGCGTGGTGGTCGGAGCCATGGTCGAGACCGACTGGGCTAAGGTTTCGAGCGGAGATAGAATTCCGCGGCGCAAGCCATAGTCTGCCTTCTCCGAACGCTCGTTCACTATCAGTTCCATGCTGAAGGGATTCTTCCGCAAATCAGAGTGGCGTCGGATTGTACAACATGACTTGCTCGCGGACTTGAAAATGTGCCTGAATTGAGCGGTAAGATATTATCTGGCAACGTTCATTGCGTCGCAGTTACTGCTTTGGCGAGAAGAGGATTCGATTCCATGAAACTTGATAAACAGTTGCTGCAGAGCCTTCCCAAAGTTCTTTTGCACGAGCATCTGGATGGCGTATTGCGGCCACAAACTGTCATTGAGCTGGCGCGAGATGCGGGATACAAGGATCTTCCAATGGACGATCCTCAGGCGCTGGCCCAGTGGTTCTTTCGCGGCGCGAACCAGGGAAGTCTCGGGAAATACCTGGAAGGCTTCGCCCATACGATTGCCGTAATGCAAACGGAAGAGGCCCTGCAGCGCGTGGCCTATGAACAAGCTGAGGATCTGAGCCGGGACGGGATTGTTTATTTTGAGACTCGATTTGCGCCAGTCTTTCACACCCAGAAAGGATTGACCCATCAGCAGATTGTCTCGGCAGTTCTGAAGGGGCTGGAACGGGGCCGAAAAGATTTCGGTATCTCTTCCGGCTTGATCATTTGCGCGATGCGCAACATGAACACTTCGCTTGAAATGGCGGAACTTGCGGTCGATTTCCGCGCTCGCGGGGTTGTCGGCTTCGATCTGGCGGGCGAAGAAGGTGGTTATCCTCCGAAAAAGCACGTGGACGCTTTTCATTACATCCAGCGGGAGAACTTCAACATCACGATTCATGCCGGCGAAGGATATGGGAAAGAATCGATCTGGCAGGCGATTCAATATTGCGGAGCGCACCGCATTGGGCATGGAACGCGGCTCATCGATGATATTGCCGTCGTCGACGGCAAGGCGGTGAACTTGGGCGATTTGGCTCAATATGTTCTCGACAAACGCATCCCGCTGGAGATTTGCTTGCTGAGCAATGTTCACACCGGCGCCACGCCAAGTTTGGCAGAGCATCCATTCAAGGTTCTTTATCAGGAGAAATTCCGCGTCACGTTAAACACGGACAACCGGTTGATGAGCAACACCACGATGACCAAGGAATTTGAAGCTGCCGCGGACACATTTGGTCTGTCGCTGGCAGACTTTGAGAAGATCACGATCAACGCGATGAAAAGCGCCTTCTTGCCCTACAAAGAGCGCATTGACTTCATCTATTCCGCTATCAAGCCCGGTTATGCGAGAATCCGCGAATCGCTCAAGACTAAGTGATCACGCGCGATACGGTCAAAGAGGGTTTCGAAATAATTCAGCTTGCCAGGGCAGCCAGAGTCTCGGCGAGGACCAGCGTTCCGCGAGCGATGTCATCGGGATGCGCATACTCGTCCGGCCGGTGACTATAGCCGTTGCGGCAGGGGATGAACAGCATCGCGACCGGAGAAATGCGTGCGATAAAAAGGGAGTCGTGGTAAGCACGGCTCACCATGGAAAGAAAGTTCAGGTCGTGCTGACGGCAAGATTGAGAAAGCGCGTCGATGATCGCGGGAGCACAGTCCGCCGGAGCGTCGGCGTTCAACAACTCCGTCTGAATCGAGACTTGCCGTTTCGCTGAAACCGCTTCGCTCGTGGACTCAAGTGCGCGCATTACTGCGTCGCGCCGCTGCAGATCCGTGTCGCGGATATCTACGCTAAGGCGAACACGGCTAGGAATGCTGTTGACCGCACCGGGAAACACCTCGCAGATGCCCACAGTCGCAACCGTGTCGATCGCTCCACTGCCACGCGCCGCGCTCTCAATGGCGAGAATCAGTTCGGCTGCGGCGCAGAGAGCATCGTGGCGATCCGGCATCAAAACCCCACCCGCATGTCCTCCGGAGCCTTCGATCAAAACTCGTAGACTTGCCGGTGCGGCGATCTTCGTCACTATGCCAAGAGGAATTTGCCGGCGCTCCAACAGCGGTCCCTGTTCAATGTGCAACTCGATGAAGGCCTTGTAGTAGCCGGTGGGCAACTTTACTTGTTCGAGTTCGCCCCCAAAACATGCACGGTGCCGAACTTCGTCGAGCGTGGCGCCATCGTTGTCCGTCAGTTTTCTTGCTGCATCTGGAGACATGGTGCCCGACAGTAGCCTGCTCCCAATACACCCGATTCCAAAGCGGGTCGGTTCTTCAGAAGTAAAAATAAGCAACTCGATCGAATGTTCGGGACGAAACCCACTCTGCCGCAATGTACGAATCGCTTCCAGGCCTCCCAGCACTCCCACAACGCCATCGTATTTTCCTGCGTTCGGAATGGCGTCGATATGCGAGCCGGTACCGACGACCGGCGCTGCCGGATCGGAACCATTCCAGCGGGCAAATGTATTTCCCACCGCATCGTGGCGCACTGTGAGTCCGGCGTCTTCGCAACGCGCTTTCATCCAGGCACGAGCTTTGAGGTCCGCCGGCGTGAAAACAATACGAGTCACCGCTGGAGCATCAGCCTCTGAGAATGAAGCCAGGGTTTCGATATCGCACAGCAGGCGATCTTGGTCAATATTAAGACTCATTGCTATAGACCCGCCGAGGGATGACGGTTCCAGTTTTTATAAATCAGATATTTTGCGGGCACTTTGCCGATCGCCCCAAACCATTGGGGACACCATGGTCCCATCCAAATAAAGTCCCCTGCTGTCACGGGATACCAGGAATCGCCGAGCCGATAAATCCCGCCGCCTTCGAGCATGATGAGCCCGTGTTCCATCACGTGCATTTCGACCATACTGAGCGAAGATCCGGGCTGGTAGACCATTGTGTTCACAGCAAAATCAAAACCCATTTCATCAGGAAGCAGACATTTCACCTGCAAGCTGGGATCATCTTCGAGCGGATGCGATGAAACCGTATCTTCGTTAGAAATAATCAAGCCCGGCGACGGGAGCGAATCGAGCGCCTGGTAGGGCTTCTCGATGACGGCGACACGGCTCACCCTCCTGGCCACCAGTCGATGGTTCAATCCTTCGGGGAGATAGGCGTAACCGCGTGCGCTCAGTTTGCTCGATTTGCCGTTGACGTCCAACGTCACGCCACCCTCGATTACGAAAATGAAACGCTGGGAAGGCGTGCAGCCCAATTCCCCTCTGGCTTCAAACTCAGCGGTGTATTCCGTAAATTTAGCGCCCAATGCTGGGCCGACGTGCACGATGGCGGAACACGCCTTCATTCCCGGCAAAGTCGTACGCACAAAAGTGTCCGGAGTCAGCAACAGGTGATTCGGTTGTTGAGAACTTCGTGTCCTGCCGAGATTATGCACGTTTGATCCTTGTGTAAGATTCTGGCGAAGAAGCAAGCTGATCGAGAAGATGGAGCCCGCACTCGATCGCTCTTTCGACGTCCTCGACCGCAACCGATTCCGCAGGATCGTGACTGATGCCGCCGGGAGTCCGCAAGAAAATCATCGCCGCAGGAACTTTTTCCGCCAGAATCATGGCATCGTGACCTGCGCCGCTCACCATCCGATGCGCCTTGCATCCTGTCTTGAGAATTGCCTTTTCTATCTCCGCGGTGAGGAACGAATCCATCGCGACTGCGGCTTGGCTCAACAGGACACTCTCCCGCACCGATAGTCCGCGGTGTGTGGCAATTTCATGAGCCTCGCGGATGAGATCGTTCACGGCACGCGTTCGAAGTTCGTCGGATCCGTGACGAATGTCGAGGGACAGCCTTGCTTCGCCTGCAATCACGTTCGCCGCTCCAGGCTTGGCTTCGATCTTTCCGACAGTCGCGACCAATCCAGGCACGTCGTGAGCCAAGCGTTCTACCGCGCTGATCCACTCCGCCGCGCCCGTAATCGCGTCGCAGCGAAGATGCATGGGCGTTGTACCGGCATGGTTGGCGCGTCCAAGAAATGCAAACTCAAGCCGGCTCTGGCCGGCAATAGCCTCGACCGCCGCGAGTGGCAAGTTCAGTTTCTCCAGAACCGGTCCCTGTTCGATATGTAGCTCAAGATATCCCAGTGTGTCGTTCTTCAGTTCGGCCTGAGGAATCTCCTCGGGATTGAGTCCAAAGTTTTCAATAGCCTTCCTCACGGAGATGCCTTGTGCGTCGTGAACGTCCAAAAGTTGCTGATCCAGTCTGCCAACCAGTGCCAGGCTGCCGATGAACGGCGTGCCGAAGCGTACTCCCTCCTCTTCGGAAAAGCCAACGACTTCGATTCCGAAAGGAAGTCTTCGTCCTTGCAATGCTTCGAGCAACGCGATGGCAAGTACAATTCCGAGGATGCCATCATAAGCGCCCGCGTTAGGAACTGTATCGAGATGGGATCCTATCAAGAGGCGCGGACTGTTGGGCTGCGCTGCTGGATAAAACCCGCGAAGATTTCCGGCGGCGTCGACGCGCATGCGAACACCCAGCGACTCCATCCATCGAGCAATTTCACGATGGCAATCATGCATGGGCGAAGACAAGAACGTCCGGCGCGTGCTGCCTGGGTCTTCCGTAAACGATGCTAACCTGAGGCACCGTGCGATGGCTTCGGCTGCGCGGTTTGTGGTCACAGTTGAAGGCACAGATTTAGTTCCGGCAACAAATGCACATGTGGAATCTCAAGCTTCGCGGACAACCTTCGCCGCGGCCCAACCGATAATAACCAGGGCGACGAGAACCTCCCAAGCGTACGCATTCCCATACGTCGCGACAGGGAAATGATTGCTGATCATGATAAAGACAACGGGGACCGCCATGAACGTATTGTGTTTGGAACGCAGTTTGGGTTGAGTCGAGAGTGAGGTGTCGAACTTTTCCCCGGCCGCCGCCACCGCGATCATTTTGCGTTGCGCAGGGAGAATTCGGAACCAAACGTTCGCGGTCATGATCGTTCCCAACATCGCGCCAACGTGGATGTAGGCCGCGCGGCCGCTGAAGACATGCATTAATCCCCAGGCGAGTACAGCAATCGCCAACAAAGAGAACACGGCAAACAGCGCTTCGGATTTGCCCAACGAGGATCGCGCCGCCAGATCGTAGACGAACCAACCGCCAGCGAGCACAGCCAGTCCGATGGCGATGCCGCGGCCTTGGGAGATGGCGGCAACATCGGGATCGATAAGCCCGGAGCTGGAATAATACACGAGGAAGAGCAGCACGATTCCACTGAGCCACGTCATCAACGCCTCCCAGCGAAACCAGTGAACCTGCTCGGGCCCGACCTTGAGGGATTTCTGTCGGTCGACCGTGTAGAAGCCCCCACTGTGGACCATCCATAGCGACGAGGTTGTACCATCCGCTGCGGAGTGTTTTGTGAGCCTGCTAAATTGTCCATCAAGCCAGGTGAAATAATACGTTTGGCCAACCCACATGATTGCCGCGAAAACATGGAACCAGCGCACGAGAAGGTTCAACCATTCGCGGATTGACGAGGTCACTTTATTCGCTCCATCGTGTCAGAATCGTGTTAGTCAGCTGCCCCGATAAGTTGTATATCCGTTCGGGCTCAACAGCAGCGGAATGTGAAAATGCGATTCGCCGTCCCGTGCCTGGAACGTAACTTCCACGCGCGGATACAGCGCATCGATTTTCTGTAGCGCGTAGTAACTGCCGGTGTCAAAAATCAACCGATACTCTGCGCTGGAGACATCCTCCGCTTCCTGGAGCAACTGAGGACACCGGCCATCCTGATCGGTGCGCGCCGAATTCAACAGCCGCCAATCCCCGGTCTCGTGCTTTTTCTCCAGGCGCACCAGAACGTCCCGGGCAGGCTTGCCATGAACGAGTTCCAGAATGTGAGTCGAAATACGTCTCATCCTTGAAGCCATTTCTCTAGCCGGATCCGCGTAATCTGTCGTTGCTGCTCGACTGCCTCGTGAAGCTCAGTATCCGCGTCATTGTTGAGGCGACGCCGAAGAATCTCGAGAATCTCCTGTGCAGATTTACCTGTGGCGCACACAATGAATACCCGGTTGAAGCGCCGCTCGTATTCTCGATTTTCATTCGCCAGAGCTTTCTTCACGGCGGCGTCGGCCTCCCCTACGTTCCGTTGCTCTTGCGCCGACCATTCTACAGATTGCGCCAGCGGAAGCGGCAATGATGATCGCGATTCTCCGATTCGCGGATGACTGTCAAACGCTTCCATCCAATCTGATTTCGTAAGATTGCGCCACGTTTCGTCCGACGCAGCCAGCAGCGCAGCTTCGTTCGCGAACGGTCTCTGAGCTACCATCTCCTGCCCCCAGGCCTTTGATCCGCAACAGGGCAGAATCTCTGGCACGGCTTCGTCGATCGGGAGACGATTCCATCGTGTCAGGATTGCGTTCACTGCCTCATCTTTTCGCGTCGTGCGCTGCGAACTCAGCAGTTTCAAGAATTCGGCTACAAGATTGCCCGCCACTGCCGCGCGATATCTTGCCGTAGATCGAATATCATCAATCGGCCGGATCTCGGCCATCGCGGCTTTTCTCGCCAAGAGNNAGGCGACCCAGCGCGGCGATACATACTTTGGAGATCGCCTGCGAGTTGCGAGCCCCCACCTTGCGGGCATGGCTGAAATATCCCATGAATCGCCGCGGCAGACAGACAGCTTGAATCAGTTCATCGGTCGCCAGCAGCGTCTTCTTGTATCCGGTGTGAAAGCCTGCATAGGGCAGCCGGCGCTCGCCACGTACCGACACTAAAATCAATTCCGCGCCGTACGCGAGCAATGCGGGCAGGGAGTCAGCGGCTGGCGATGCGTTCACGATGTTGCCCCCAATCGTTCCTCGATTCTGGTTTGCGATTCCGCCAGTCCATCGTGCAGCGCTGTGCAAGAGAGGAAACTCGGGCGCGACAACCTCATGCTTGCGGAGGTCAGTATAAGTGCATCCCGCTCCGATCCGAATCTCGCTCGCCGTAACGTCGATACGGCGCAACTCGGGAAGATTCCAGATACTGACCAGCTTTCGAGCCGGAAGCTTTCCCGCCGCGTACTGCACCATCACATCGGAGCCTCCAGCAATCGGAAGCCAAACGCCCGGCTCATTTGCCAGCAGCGAGACAATTGAATTCAAATTGCCGGGCGCGACCATTTCGTAGTCGGACGGATTCGATCTCATGCGGTCGTCCTGCGCCGCGCCGCTTCGGCAACCGCCTCGACAATCTGGCTGTACCCGGTGCAGCGGCAGAGATTGCCGGAAAGTCCTTCCTGAATTTCTTCCATCGTGGGTTCAGGTTTTCCGTTCAGCAAATGAGAGGCTGCGAGAATCATCCCGGGTGTGCAGATGCCGCACTGAGCGCCGCCGTTTTCCAGAAAGGCCTGCTGCAGGACGTGAAGGGTATTGCCTGAAGCGAGTCCCTCGATCGTAACAATGCTTGAGCCCGCGGCCTGAAGCACAGGTACGAGACAACTATTCACCAGCGTGCCGTCCATCAATACAGCGCACGAACCACACTCGCCTTCTCCGCAGCCTTCTTTCGCGCCTGTCAGTGAAAGTTGCTGCCGCAACACGTCGAGTAGCCGCTCCATCGGGTAAGCATGCACGGTCTTCGGCTCGCCGTTGATGGTGAATGAGATCTCGGCTTGGGCGCGAGCCTCGCGAGTATTGGTCATCGCACCATGCCCTTGGGATCCACTCCGCTCTCTTGCGGCGATGCGGCGAATCNNTCTTTGTCCAGCCGATATTTGTCCAGACAATCCATGATGTCTTCCGGAAGCAGAGGAATGAAATCGAAGTGAATTCCGAGCGCGTCTGATACGGCGTTGATGATTGCCGGAGCCGGACCGTCCATCGGAAGCTCGCCGATGCCTTTCGCACCATAAGCGCCGTAGACATTCCCTAACTCCTCGAAGAGCACGCGAATGGGCGGCAGATCAGTTGAAGTCGGCATAATGTAATTCGTCATCTGGCTGTTTTGCATGCGTCCGTTCTGCCAAACTACTTTTTCGTAAAGGCTGAAGCCTATTCCCTGAGCAACGCCTCCGATGACTTGGCCCCTCGCCAGAAGCGGGTGCAAAACTTTGCCAACTTCCTGGAGAGCGACAAAGTCGCCCACCGATACGCTATACGTTGTCAGGTCGACGGTTACCTCCGCAATGTAAACCGCCCAGGCGAAGGCTGCGTAGGCTTCTCCTCGATAGTTTTGATCGTCCCAGAAAATATCGGCAGGCGCCTCGTAACGCGACCATGAGCGGAATTGGCCATGCGCCGCAACATATTGCCGGCAGGCCGCGCGAAACTCTGCCGCGGTGTAACCGTCCTGGAGCAGTTTGGAAGAGAGCAGTGTCTGTTTAATTCCCAGCGCCGCGGACTGAACTAATTTCCCAACCACCATCACCGTGCGCGAAGCAACGGTCGGGCCGCTGTTGGGCACTTCGAGAGT
>PKVZ01000119.1:0-7196 GCA_003131635.1 Acidobacteriaceae bacterium | reverse complement strand
GTGAATCCGGCACCGTGCAGAAACGCGGCAATGCCCATGCCCTTCCTGGTAGCGCCGGCCTGATTCTCCTTGGCGAATCGCTGTTTCTTGGAGTCATAGTCGGAAACGTTCAGTGCGCGGTCCAGCAACTTTCCGAGATCAATCGGTTCGCGCACAATCTGCTCAGTAGTAGTAGCCTGTCCGGGCTGCAGAAAATTCCGCCGCCGGATCTCGATCGGAGAAAGACCTACCGCTTGCGCGATGCGGTCCATGTGCCGCTCCATGGCGAACAGGCTCTGCGGGGCTCCAAAGCCGCGAAAGGCCCCATGCGGCGGGGCATTTGTAGCAACCGCTTTCGCGCGGATCCGAACGCTCGGCCAATAGTACGGCCCACCCGCGTGAATCGCGCCACGGGAAAGCACCACGGAGGACAAAGTTGCATAGGCGCCGCCATCGATTGTGAAGTCGATCTCTCCACCCAGGATCTTGCCATCTCGGCTGACGGCCGTCCGATGGCGTGTTCGCGACGGATGCCGTTTGGTCGTCGCCGCCATGTCTTCCATCCGATCATAAATAATCTTCACCGGTCTTCCGGATTTCATCGCGAGCAGCGCCGCATGTCCGGCGATCATCGACGGATATTCTTCTTTGCCGCCGAAAGCTCCTCCCGTCTCCATTTGGACGACACGAACTTTCTCCGCGGGCAAATTGCAAAGTGCCATCAACGCTTTGTGAATGTAATAAGGGCACTGTAGCGAGCCCCACACCGTGATTCCCAGCGCGGCGTCAAAGACCGCGATCATCCCGTTATTTTCAATGTAAAGCTGCTCCTGCGCACCCGTCGTGTACTCGCCTTCCACGATGTAGTCGGCTTTCTCCCAAATACAATCGACTTCGCCCTTCTCGATCAAATAGGTTTTGAAAATGTTGTCTGCGCCCCAGACAATTTCGGAGCGACGCTCGCTTTCCTCAATCGTGAAAATAGCCGGTAAAGGCTCGTATTCAATCGATACCGCCTCAACGGCTTTCGGGAGAAGATGGCGGTCTGGATGCGCTAACAAAAGAATGGGCTCCTCAGGATGGTTGACGAATTCATTCGCCAGGCAAGGCTGGTCGTCCCCAATCAACGAAATGCAGTTTTTCCCGGGAATATCTTTCGCGGAAACGATCACGAATTCATCCCAGTGAATTCCCGGAGCGAACGTGATCTTGTTGATACACCCGCGGGGAATCTGGCTGCGAACCGTCGCTCCGAAGAGCATGTGTGGCAGAGCCATGTCGTCGACGTACTGCGACCTTCCGGTGACCTTGTCCCGCCCCTCCTTACGCGGAACGGACTTGCCGATGATGCTGTCGACGATCCTGTCGCTATTCATTTGTGGACCTGCGGGAAGCCAGGACCCGCGGATGGGATAGTGTAAGCCAGACCGGGCTTCGACGTCGCGGAAGTTGTGAGGTAACAGTTGATGAGCCTTATCGAGTCTATCGATAATGATTACGCACGGCAGTATTCCCGTCCGCACGGTTTGCCGGGAAACTTTCCTTCGGCGAAGACGGGATTCCCTCGCAGATAGGTAGCCCTCACCACGCCGCGCAGCGTTTCTCCCAGATACGGAGAGATCGGATGTCGGTAATGCAATCTGTCTGGGGTCACAACGAATTCCAGGTCGGAATCGAAAATAACGAAATCCGCATCGTATCCCACGGCAATTTTACCCTTGCGCGTGTCACAACCAGCCAGTCGAGCCGGCGCTGCTGCCATCCAGCGTGCGAGATCGAGCAATGTGAATCCTCGCCTGCTGGCTTCGGTCCACATCAGCGGCAGCGCGACTGACAAGCTTGCAATACCACCCCACGCGGTTCGGAAACTGCCTTCGTGCAGCCGCTTCATTGTGGGAGGACAGGGTGAATGGTCGGTCACCACAAGGTCGATCGTCCCCTCGCGGAGTCCCTGCCACAATTTCTCGCAATTTTCGCGGCTGCGAATTGGCGGCGCGCATTTGCTTGGCGTCGCGCCGTTGGCAATCGTTTCGGCAGCCAAATGCAAGTAGTGCGGGCAGGTCTCCACACTTACCGAAAGCCCCTCAGAGCGCGCGGCTCGCAGCTCCTCCAGCGCATGGCAGGTGGAGAGATGTACGATGTGCAGGCGAAAATTGTATTCGCGGCACAGCGATAGGAGCATTCGAATAGCGGCCACTTCGGCCTCGTCTGGCCGGGATTGAACGTAGGTCGAATAACAATTCCAATCTGCATCAGCCAGAGCGTCTGTTGCACGATTGATCGGACCAGGAAGTTCCGCGTGCACCAGAAGTGGCAGGCCAGTCCGTGAAACATGCGGCAAAGCTCTTCGCAGCTGTTCTTCAGCGACCATGGTAAAACCATCGATACCAGGGTCGACCAGAAAGCATTTGAATCCCGGCACTCCTGCGGCCGCGAGAGCTTCGATGTCATTTTGGTTATCGTGCACTACACCGCCCCAAGCCTCCCAATCGACTCGGCACCTGCCCTTTGCGGCCGCGCGTTTAGCCTCAAGCGCTGCGACAGTCGTAGTCGCGGGAAGACAGTTCAGAGGCATGTCGACAAGCATGGTGTAGCCTCCTGCCGCCGCGGCCCGTGTACCTGTTTCGAAGCCTTCCCACTCCGCGCGACCAGGATCGTTGATATGCACGTGGGAATCGACGAGGCCTGGAAGAATGGCCGCGTCCCCGAAGTCATGGACGTCGCAACCCTCTGCGGGGACTTGATCGAAAGAAACAATGGCCTCGATGCACTCTCCCTTTGCGATGACGGCTGCCGGGCGGATCCCTTCGGGCGTAACCACTCGACGGGACCGGAAAGCATGCGAACTCAAGACATTTACCTCCTGGGAAAACTCATTCACCAATCTTGATTGGAACAGCATTTTACGAAATTCTAAGTCCCAGCATATACTCGCTTCTCAGCGAAGCGGCTGCGAAAGAGTCCATGTCGATTTGATTTGTGGGTTCGCGGGTTGCTCACGCCGGCAGACCCGAACGATTGCGCATAGGTAGAGCGAACAAATGGACAATCCTTTCATGGCGCGCGCCATTCAGCTCTCGATTGACAACGTCGACTCCGGGCGTGGCGGACCTTTCGGGGCAGTCGTGGTAAAAGACGGCACGATTGTTGCGGAGGGGGCGAATCAAGTCACTTCCACAAACGATCCTACCGCGCACGCGGAGGTTATCGCCATACGTGGCGCGTGCAAGAAACTTGGCGTTTTCGATCTCGAAGGCTGCGAAATCTATACCTCCTGTGAGCCTTGCCCCATGTGCCTGGGAGCAATCTACTGGGCTCGCCTCTCCCGGATTTATTTTGCCAACGCCGACGCAGATGCGTCCAAGATTGGATTTGACGATTCACTGATCTATCGCGAAATCGCGCAGCCGCACTCGCAACGTAAAATTCCGATGATTCAGATGATGCGCGAAGAAGCTTTGGCGGCGTTTCGTGCTTGGGAAAATAAAGCCAACAAGATCACTTACTGAGTCAACTTTCAGCGCCTTCAATTTTCTTCCGGGAGAAGTCATTGATCGAACGCTATTTCAAACTCGCCGAGAACAAGACATCTGTGAAGCAGGAGATGCTGGGCGGCCTCACGACCTTCGTGACCATGGCTTACATCATCGTGGTGAATCCCCAGATTCTGGCGCAGGCAGGAATGCCGCCAGAGGGCGTGGTCTTTGCCACCTGCGCTTCCGCCGCGGTGGCGACGCTGGTTATGGGACTCTACGCGAACTACCCCATCGCACTGGCGCCGGGAATGTCCCTCAACGCCTACTTCACCTATTCCGTCTGCCTCTCCATGCATGTCCCCTGGCGAACGGCGCTGGCGGTGGTTTTCTTTTCTGGCGTCTTATTCCTGGTTCTTACGGTCACGCGCGTTCGCGAGCAAATCGTTAACGGTATGCCCGAATGCCTGAAGCATTCGACCGCAGCGGGGATCGGGATGTTCATCGCGTTTGTCGGACTGCGGAATGCAAAGGTCGTCGTTGCCAACTCAGCCACATTTGTCGGCCTCGGCAGTTTTGCCGACAAAGAAGTGCAGACCGCCTGCTTTGGCCTCGGCCTAATGCTGATCCTGATGTCACGAAAGCTACATGGCGCCATCCTTGTCGGTATCTTTGGCACGGCGCTGCTCGGAATTTTGCGCGGGATCACCAATTGGCCAGCAGGAATCTTCTCCATGCCACATCCTTCCTCCACTTTCTTGCAGCTTGACTTTCGAGGTGCGACTCACCTCGGCTTGCTCGAAATTCTCTTTGCGTTTCTATTTGTAGACCTGTTCGATAATGTCGGAACTCTCGTGGGAGTCTGCGAACAAGGCGGCTTCGTGAAAGACGGCAAAATTCCCCGGGTAGGCCGGGTGCTGGTGGCAGATGCCGTGGGAACCGTTGTTGGCTCTTTGACAGGGACTTCGACCGTGACGAGTTACATCGAAAGTGCAGCCGGAGTCGCCGCCGGAGCCCGCACCGGTCTGAGCAACGTCGCCGTGGCCGCACTCTTCCTTCTGGCCACATTCTGCTCACCCCTGGCAACTGCCATCCCAGCTTATGCGACGGCCCCGGCTCTGATTTTGGTTGGGGTCCTGATGACGCAATCCATTGCGCAAATTAATTGGCAGGAATTCAGTGAAGCGGTTCCGGCATTCATCACTATGCTAGCCACGCCTCTTACCTTCAGCATCGCCACCGGGCTCAGCCTGGGCTTGATTTGCTATACCGTCGTGAAGGTTGCGGCTGGGAAGATTCGTGAAGTCAATGCGCTCGTCTGGATATTAACGATTCTCTTTATTTTGCGTTACATCTACTTAGCCACAGCTTAAGTGATAAATATCCGGCAACACCTTCGTCGTGCTCGAAAACAAGGTTGCGGCCAATCTCATCTCGAGTACGACTCACCGGCCTGTGGTTAAATCAAATCATGTTTGCCCGTAAGATTCGCGTCGAGTACGACGACAAAGAGCAGAGGCGGCCTTGCCCACTGAAATGGCTGGATAGCTTTTCCATGCGCAGTTTTACCAATGCCAGCGTATTTGACGATACCTTGCCAATCACTGACGGAGAGATGGAGATTGGCACGAGCGTTCCCTTGGACAAACTCCGGGAAGCTATGGAAGATTGGTTTCACCGCAAGAGTTACCTGCCGAAAAACTCAAAGTTGTTCGTGAAAGAAATCTGACCTCGCCTCCGCGCGGGATATTCGCCGCTATGCCGATCAGCCATCACCTCGCAGAGGTTTCCTCGCGCCGCCAGATCGATTGGCCCACTGATCCGAGCGCCAGCACGCCCAACGCGCTTATCTGCTGAGTCTTTCTGCTCCGCGGGGTGAGCAGTTCGGAGGTGGCGTTTTCTTTTGTCTGCCCAGCATCGATCGCCTTGTTGGCTTCAGTCTCATATGCGTAACCCGTTAGTGTCGCGGTAATGTGCGGAGCCCGGAAGGCGACGTTCAAACGCGCCCACCCATAGTGCGTTTCCCCGTTCACCGAGAACTTCAGCCCCAGATAACGGTTCTTCACATTCCGCCACGCCCCGTAAGATCCACAACAGACAGTACTGGAAAAACTATAGAACCACCACACCATGATCCCGTCGCCCTTGATGGGGAATCGCGCACTCCCACCAATCGGAACACCGCCGGGCAAAGCTGCCGTGAATTCTGAGTTCCCGGCGATACGGTTGGCGGCAGCCATCGGCTTGATGCCCAGCTTCGCCTCAATCGCGTTCCTGAACGAATACTTATTCCAGAGCTGAAAATCCGTGATTCCATCGTGGTTCAGATCGAGATTGAACGAGCTGTTGACCCCAATTGTTTGATTGGTCGGAGTGTAGATAATCTCCGCTTCGGCTGACTNNGGTTTCATAAGCTAACTCCTTCAAGGCCGCACATAATACTACATTCCGTTCACCCAAGTGCGTTTTTTCGCTCGTCACCTTATGCATCGTCCCGGGCCAGCCCCGGGGACTCGATCTTGGTACTGGAAAAGGAGCGACTCCTGGTGGAGACTACCGCATAAATGGGGTCTGCCATTTCCGTGATCGCGCCAGATTAGCCATGAAACCACGACGCAGTCAGGAGCAAAAACGCCATTTTCTGGGGGGCTGACCCGACGCCAGAACCTCCGAAAACCTCTCAGGGCGTAAATGCATCTGATCTTTGAGTTATTTACAAAGGTCTCAGGAAATGGCAAGTGAGTTGCAATTATGCATTTCTGAGGTGCGAATGATGAATTACAAAATGCAGCTCTCCCCACTACCCGGCGCTCACGAGGCGCAACTCCGGCTGCCACTTGCAAGCCAGCAGGATACGCGATTTTTCCGCTCGTGGCTGGTTTACGACTCTGACTTGGACACGACCCACAGCCGCAGCCGGTTGAACTGGAACATGGTGGCAAGCTTTGCGCTCATGGCGGCTGTCAGCGCAGGTGGTTGGATCGGCATTGCCTTGCTGCTGCGCTACCTTTTGAAATAGATGCACGTTGAAAAGCTGTAAAGCTCCCGCCGAAATGCCCGCGAGAAGGTCCAGCCGCGAGACTCTATTTCTCGTAATGCAGCAGCGACATAACGTTGTAACCCTTGAGTTTTTCCCTACCCTTCAGGAAATCCAATTCCACGACAAATCCCAAGCCTGCAATCTCTGCGCCTAGCATGGACGCCAGCTTCGCCGTGGCCTCGGCTGTGCCGCCGGTCGCCAAAAGATCGTCCACGATCAGTACACGCTGGCCTTTCTGAATCGCGTCCTTATGCATTTCCAGCGAGTTGGTCCCGTATTCCAGCGCGTAATCGAACTTGACGGTTGCCGCCGGAAGTTTGCCGACTTTGCGCACGGGAACAAATCCGGCGTTCAAGCGGTATGCCAGCGCGGGTGCGAAGATGAATCCGCGGGCTTCCATGCCGAGAACAAGATCGATGTTCTGCTTGAGATAGTGTTCGGAGAGCCGGTCGACCAGTGTGGCGAAACCGACCTTGTCCTTCAGCAAGGTTGTGATGTCGTAGAAAAGGATTCCCTTCCTGGGGAAGTCCGGCACTTCGCGGATCAGCCGCTTGAGTTGGTCAGCACTCAGGCTTGTGTTAGCGGACAATCTACCATGCTCCTTCAATGCGAAATGAACTGATACCAGCGGCTGGCTTGGCTTCCGATTCTTCGACGCCATCCACGCGCGCGGCACGCGGCCCCTCGCGCAGCCGCGATCGCAA
>PKVZ01000295.1 GCA_003131635.1 Acidobacteriaceae bacterium | reverse complement strand
GATGTCTGCCGCAATGCGATTCGCGTCCCCTTCAGTTCGAAGCGGCTATCGCGCCAAACATAGCGCAGATTCAAGTAACTGGCGAACCACACCGCAAAGCCGAGCAAGTCCCGTAGCGGATAGAGCCAGGGGGCGCGCCGTATTTGCGGATCTCGAACCACCGTCCAGCCCACGAGCCACGCTTCGGCCAGGCGGTTCAGCACCGCCGCACCCAGCAGGAGAGTTGCCAAGCCCCAGTGACCGAGGAGCCCGCAAGAGATGAATCCAAGCAGGCCGTAAGGCATAGAGAAGATCAGCCCGCTGCCGAAATGGCCCTTGGGACGCGAATAGCGCGTGGTTTGCGCCCAGCGCAACTGGTTCTGCCACATGCGGCGGAACGATTTCTGATTCACCACATGATTGATGACGTGGCCGGAGAGAACGACGCGGTAGCCGGCCTTTGCCATCAGGTTGCCGACGGCAAAGTCGTAGGCAATGTAATCTTTCAACGCCGTGTAACCACCGATGCTGGCCAGCGAATCCTTGCGGACCACGGTCGTCGGCCCTAATCCGAACTTCATGCCTTCGAGCAGATTCGCCACCAGCACCCCCGCCGTCATTTCCACCGACATGCCGATGGCCGTGAGGCCGGAGAAAAATCCCGCCGCATTCTTGCCGCGATATACGCACGTCACCATGCCGACTTGCGGATCGAGCAACGGCGGCACAATCTCGCGCAGATAGAGCGGATCAACCTCCACGTCGCTGTCCGTGGTGACCAGAATTTCGTGCGCCGCCGCCTCTGCCATGCGATGAAAGCTATAGACCACCGGGTTGGGCCATGGCGTTCCGGTCACCACAATGCGGGTCCGGATGTGTGGATAGCGGGCGCAAACTTCGCGAACCACTGCGAGCGCCGCATCATCGGCTTCATCCGCCGCAAATAAAATCTCGTAATCGGGATAATCCTGCCGGAAGAAGCTCTCGATATTCTCTTTGAGTTGCGCCTCCAAACCATGCACCGGCTTGAGCACGGAAACTGGAGGCAGGTGCGCGTCGTCAGGAATCGAGCGGAGTTGCCGCCGCGCGTCTTTGTGAAAGCGCAGGACCCCCACTGCTGCAAGGCCAAGAAATACGGCCGAAGACAAAGTGCCGATTACAGCCACGCCCAACGCGATATATAGAACCAGCCACATCAAATTAGTGTGTCCTCATTTGGAAGGTTGTCGGCGGCACAGCCCTGGGGCACGCAATCGCTCCCCTGACAGTCAAAATGCAATTCTCACTATACATTTTCAGGCAGCGCTGAGGTAAGGCGGAGCCGAAACCAGGCGGACAGCCGCACTTAAGGCTCGCTTCAGGCTTGAGGAGATATTTTCGGCACGTTGGTTGCTCGAATGAACTCCAACATTCCACGGAGCGCACCGGCGGCTGACGGCTCCGCGGATTTCTGTACGAAGGAGCACAGCTATGCACATTCATCCCAACCAGATCAATCCCAACACGCAACTGGATGCTCTCTATGCTGCGGACAAGGCCGCTGCTAAACGGGAAGTCGAGCGCACCAGGAGGAAACTGCTCGAGTTTGCTTCTGAAATAGCGGGCGAGGGCGATGAAGAAGACTGCATCGTGCAACTGGGGGCACACGAAGAAGGACGGAAGCAGCAAAATCAGAACTATATGAGCCGGAAGAAGAAAGCGGAAGCAGTCGACACAGATGACAAGGAGAACTCGATTTCGGACTGGGCCTAACCCGCACGTTCTCTTCAGCTTACTTCGAAAGCCCTGCCAGCGCTTCGCGGAACATCGCATCGAAAGAACCGCTCTTCCCATTCTTCACCGCGCTCGCCAGTGCCTTCTCGGCTGCAGCCCGCTGATAGCCCAGGTTTACCAGCGCGGACAAAACATCTTCTTCCATCGCACTGATCGCGGGAACGGTGGAGGCTGCGGTTCCGACCGCCTCCGGCAGTTTATCGCGCAATTCCAGCACCATGCGTTCGGCAGTCTTCTTGCCAATGCCGGGAATCTTCGTGAGTCGTGCCAGATCATTGCCGCGGATCGCGCCTGCCAATTCGTTCGCCGCCATCCCGCTCAGAATAGTGATGGCGAGCTTCGGCCCGATGCCACTGACCGTGATCAGCTTCTCAAACAACTGCTTCTCGGCTGGGCGAAGAAATCCATAGAGCGCAATCAAATCCTCCCGCACGTGAGTGTAGATGTGCAGCGCAACTTCCGAACCGTTGGCCGGCAGTTCAGAAAACGTAGGCACGCTGATGTTCACTTCGTAGCCGACGCCGAAAGTTTCCACCACAACTTGATTGGGATGTTTGAACAGCAACGTTCCGCGCAGATGGGCAATCATGCTAGTACCAAGTACCTAGTACCGAGTACCGAGATGTAAGAATCTGGTCGCCGCACGACACTCGACCTTAATGCTCGGGACTCGGTACTCGGTACTGAAGATCAAGCAAGCAAAACGGCAGGGCCGACCCCCTGCCGTCTTCGCGATTCCCAATTTCTGAGTCTTTACTTTTTGTTGACTGCTTTCTTCAGTTCGGCCCCAGGGGAAAACTTCGCGACCTTGCGGGCGGCGATTTTGATGGTGGCGCCGGTTTGCGGATTGCGCCCGTTCCGTGCCTTCCTCTGTGATATCGAGAAAGTGCCGAACCCTATCAGAGCCACCCGATCCCCTTTTTTCAGTGCACCCGTGATGCTGCTGACGGCAGTGTCAATCGCAGTTGTAGCCTGCGCTTTGCTGATCTCGCAAGCGCCAGCGATCTTATCGACTAGATCGGCCTTATTCATAGTTTCTCCTCGCAGGTCTCGTTCATACCCAGCACAATACCGGGAGGACAAACGCTTGTGTCTAGGTTGGGAAACCTGATGGAAAGTATTCTCCTCCATCCACGGAGAATGTCAACTGTGAAAATCCGCGCCCGAAGCCTGTTTCGCACCCCCCGGTCCCGGATTGGGCCTGAGGGAGCGGGTTTTCGGCGGGCAGGGACCGGTAATCAGTGACCGGTGGCCAGTGGCCGGTAAGACTGATGACGGGATATCGTTGACTGACCACTGGCCACTGCTTTTCCTCATCCTTCCACAGCCGTCGTCACGCCTTCACAGGTTGTACACAGGTCCTCGGGTTTTGACACTTGCAGGAAGTAGGCCTGAGGGTGCAAAGTCAAACGATAGAGTCTTCTCTGGGAAGGTTTGCTTAGTTTGAACGTGGTCAAGACAGCAGCGGAGGTTTGCCCCCTGTGCGAAGGCACGGGCTGGAAGACGCTCCCCGAACGCCCGAGCGCGCCCAAAGACCGCCGCGTGACGCGCTGCGATTGCCGGTTGCGGGCGCGAAACCAGACTCTGCTGGCTGCGGCGCGTATCCCTAAGAGATACGAGCACTGTGAACTTGCCAGCTATACCACGGACTTTCCCGGGGCTAATGCCACATTGGCGTTCGCTCATCTCTCCGCCGCCAAGTTCGCGCAGGAGTACGACCCTCGCGACGGCACGGGGCTGTTGATCATCGGCAAGATTGGCACCGGCAAAACTCACCTGGCAGTCGGGATCACCAAGGAACTCATCCTTAGCAAAGGCATTTCTTGCCTATTCTACGACTATCGGGAACTGCTGAAAGAAATCCAGAATTCGTATAACGCCACGGTTCAAACCACCGAACTGGATGTTCTTCGTCCTGTCTTTGAGATCGACGTTCTGGTTCTCGACGAGTTGGGTGCAGTGAAGCCGACGGAGTGGGTTTGGGACACGGTGAGCCTGATCCTGAACACGCGCTACAACGACAACCGCACGACCATCATTACGACAAATTTTGAGGATCAGCCCGCCGCCGGGGTAAGCGGATCTGCCTCGCGGGTCGCTCGTGCGGAAAGTCTGGGCGACCGCATCGGAGAACGGATGCGCTCCCGTCTGCACGAAATGTGCCGCATCATCAAGATGGAAGGGACCGACTTCCGCCAGACATTCCGCAGCGCCAGCTTTCGCTAAATCGTTATCGCACAGTTCTGCTGCGACACAATCTTCAGTGAGAAGGGAGCAACAATGCGCTGGTACCACTATATTTCCTACTTCTTCGGAGGCGCGTTCCTCGCGAACGCCCTGCCCCATCTCGGCAATGGAATTTCGGGGCATGCCTTCCAGAGCCCCTTCGCATCACCGCCCGGAATAGGCCTGTCCTCTTCAATGGTCAATGTCGTGTGGGGGCTCTTTAACCTTGCCGTCGGCTACCTGCTCGTCTGCCGTGTCGGCAGCTTCGATCTGCGCAAGACCCTGCACGTGCTCGTTCTCGGCACGGGTATCCTGATCATGTCGCTAATGCTGGCTCGCCATTTCGGAGCGCTCCACGGTGGCCTGTGAGCCTGCCGGTTCACGGATCAGGTCCGCCATGTTTTCTCCGTGTCTCCGTGCCTCCGTGGTGAATCCGCACTAGAATGTCTTCGTGCTGACCGAACGCCTGGAGTTCGTCCCTGAACGCGACGCAGAGATTTTCTCCGCCGTTCCAGCCGCGCCGGCTGTGTTCTTGCTGCGCGGAGACGATGCCCAAGCCGAGCCTTACGTCAGCAAGACCGCGAATCTTCGCCGCCGCTTGCAACGGCTGCTGGGGCCGGTGGAAGAGCGTACGAAGAAGCTCAACCTGCGCGAG
>PKVZ01000062.1 GCA_003131635.1 Acidobacteriaceae bacterium | reverse complement strand
CGAGAATCCAGATCCGTCGGAAACCGAAGTTCGCGCCGCGTTGAGCAGTAATCTGTGCCGCTGTACCGGCTATAGCCAGATGTATGCGGCGATCCGGTCGGCAATTGCGGCAGAGCGGAAAGAAGTACCTAGTCCCGAGTAGCGAGTACCGAGACAATCCCAATGACTGACTTCAGCATTATCGGCAAGCCCACGGCGATGGTCGACGCGGCGGAAAAGACTACGGGCGGCGGCAAATACACCGACGATCTTAGCGTGCCCGGGATGCTGGTCGGCAAGATTCTGCATTCGCCGTACCCCCACGCGCGCATTAAGCACATCGATACGAGTCGCGCCGAATTGCTTGACGGCGTCGTAGCCGTTGTCATCGGCAAGGATGCACCGAATCCCTATGGCATTCTTCCCGTGGGTCACGATGAGCATGCGCTGGCGCTCGACAAGGTGCGCTACGTGGGGGATAACGTCGCGTGCGTGGTTGCGATTTCCGAGACGGTTGCCGAGAAGGCACTGGAACTCATTGACGTGAAATACGAGGTGCTGCCGGCTTACTTCGATCCGGAAGAGTCGATGAAGGCGCAGACTGATCTCATTCACGATAACAAACCGAACAATCTGGAGAAGGATTATCACCACGTTTTTGGCGATCCGGAAAAAGGTTTTGCCGAAGCAGACGAGATTGCCGAAGCGCGCTTCCTCGCCAACGAGGTGACTCACGCCGCCATGGAGCCGCATTCCACGCTGGCTTCGTTCGAACTTGATCCGCATACCGGAAAGATGGGAAGGCTTACAGTGTGGTCTTCCACGCAGGTGCCGTACTATCTGCAGCACAAACTTTCTCTTGTGCTGGAAATGCCCATGTCGCAGATCCGGGTAATCAAACCACTGGTGGGCGGCGGATTCGGCGGCAAGAGTGAAGTGATTCCTCTGGAGATCATTGCTGCCGTTGCCGCGCGCAAGGCGCAGGCTCCCGTCAAGATCACCTATACGCGCGAGGAAGTGTTCTGGGCGCATCGCGGGCGGCCGCGAACCATCATCGATCTGAAGACTGGCATCAAGAGCGACGGCCGCATTACCGCCGTGAAAGCTCGCGTGGTGCAGGATGGTGGCGCCTATTGCTCGTACGGAGTAGTCACGATTCTTTACTCGGGTGCGCTGCTGGGCGCGCTCTACGACATTCCGCACATTCAATACGACGGCTATCGTGTTTTGACCAACAAGCCGGCGTGCGGAGCGATGCGCGGCCATGGAACAGTCAATGTCCGCTTTGCGTTTGAATCACAGTTGGACGAACTTGCGGCGAAAATTGGAATGGATTCGGCGGAAATCCGCCAGCGCAATCTGCTCAAGCCGCCTTGTATCACCGTGAACGGTTTGCGCGTGCAGAGCTACGGGTTGCCGGAGTGTATCGAGAAAACGGTTGAACGTTCGGGTTGGAAGCAGCGCAAGGGCAAACTGCCCAGGGGGCGCGGCTTAGGGATCGCGTGCAGCCACTATGTAAGCGGAGCGGCCAATTCGATCATTCGTTCAGACATGCCGCACTCTACCGTGAACATCAAAATTGACCGCGATGGGGGAGTGGTAGTGTACACGGGCGCTTCGGAGATCGGTCAGGGCTCGGACACAATGACCGCGCAGGTCGCCGCTGAAGTTCTTGGCTGCTCGCTGGCGCGAGTGCGGGTGATCGCAGCCGATACCGATCTTACGCCGATCGATATCGGATCGTACTCCAGTCGCGTGACGTTCATGGCGGGCAATGCCACGTTGCGGGCGGCGGAAGATGTGAAGAAACGAATCGCGGCAGCGGCGGCGAAGAAGATGAACTGCGAAGCCGAACAGCTCGTGTGCCGCGACGATCTGGTTTTCAAGAAAGGGAATATTGCGCCAGCCGTTAAGAAAGATCAATCCGAGGAAGTGGAGGTGACGGAAGCTGGGGCATCGGTCAGTGGACGGGTGGAAGGTCAGATTCTGCGCGGATCGCTGCAGCAGAAGCGAAAGGAAGAAGGACCGAAAGAATGGATGACGTTCGAGGAAGCAGTTGTCGCCGCGATTGACTTTCACGGTGCGCTTACCGGGACGGGTTCCTATGCTCCTCCACAAGAGGCGCGCGGCGGCAAACACAAGGGCGGAGGTGTGGGACCGTCGCCGGCATATTCCTATTCGGCGCAGGTCGCCGAGGTGAGCGTCGATGAAGACACCGGAGAAGTTACGGTACACAAGGTTTGGGCCGCACACGATTGCGGGCGCGCGTTGAATCCGGTTGCGGTGGAAGGACAGATCATCGGCTCGGTGTGGATGGGCATGGGTCAGGCGCTCACAGAAGAAATGGTGTGGAAAGACGGAATGCTGATGAACGCCGGCATGCTGGAATACCGGAGTCCATCGTCGGTGGAATCGCCTGAAGTGGAGCCCATCATCGTGGAGAGCATCGATCCCGAAGGGCCGTTTGGCGCCAAGGAATGCAGCGAGGGATCTCTGGCTGCGACCATCCCGGCAATTTCGAATGCGATTTACGATGCAGTTGGCGTGCGTTTACACGAGTCTCCATTCACTCCAGAGCGCGTTTTGGCGGCGCTGCGAGCGAAGAGACGAGACAAGGTTTTGAATCTGACCGAGAGCGTGGACCCAACTTCTCCAACACGGTTCCGCGAACATGGGGGATTGCTATGCTTCAAGGGCAAAGGACCAGAGCGGCATGCCCTTGATCCCGCGCGCCGCGAAGCGTCAGCAATTGCTGGAGGTGCGGATTGAGCCTACCGCAATTCCGATTACTTCGCCCACGCGCGGTTGACGAGGCCGTTGCGTACCTCGCGAAGCATGCGTGTAATGTCCGCGTGCTGGCTGGCGGCACCGATTTAATCCCTTCGATGCGGCAAAAACTCTTTGAGCCGGAGTATGTACTGGACCTGCACGGCCTTGCGGAGTTGCGAGAGATTCAGCCGCAAACCAACGGTGCGGTGGAAATTGGCGCGCTGACGACCCTGAGCGCGATTGAGAAGTCGCCCTACTTGCAGAATCACTTTCCGGTGCTCAGCGAAGCGGCGGCGACAGTGGCCTCACCCGTGCTGCGCAATATGGGCACGGTAGGCGGGAACATTTGTCTCGATACCCGCTGCTTGTGGTACAACCAGTCGCTGACTTGGCGTAAGGGCTGCGGTTTTTGCATCAAGAAGGATGGTAATCTCTGCCACGTCGCTCCGGGTGGAACGAAGTGTTGGGCCGCATTTTCCGGAGACACGCCGCCCGCGCTACTTTGCCTGAATGCGGAGATTGAGATCGCTGGCCCAGAAGGCACACGCCGCGTTCCGTTGCTGGATTTCTACACCGGAGACGGAGAAAATTATCGCAGGCTTCTGCCCACGGAATTGGTCACGCGGATTTTCTTGCCTGCGGATTCGGCGGACTATCGCGGAATTTATCGCAAGCTGCGAGTGCGAGGATCAATCGATTATCCGTTAGCCGGGGTTGCGGTGGTTATGAAGCGATCGAACGGACACGTTACCGACGCGCGGCTCGCGATTACGGCGGTGAATCCCGCGCCGCTGCTGGTGCAACGGGCGGGCGAAATGATGATTGGCAAAGCAGTTGACGAAGCTTTGGCGGATGCGGTGGGCGATCTCGCAGCGCGCACAGCGAAGCCTCTGACAACGTCAGCTCTGACTCCTGAATACCGGCGTGAGATGATTCGTGTTTTCACCAAGCGAGCCGTGCTGGCGGCGGCCTCCAATTGAGACCCATCAAATGATCACCGACTGCCACATCCACATCCAGCCGATGGAAATGTTCAAGCCTCAGGCGCTGGAACTTATGAAACAAAAGCGGCCGAACTTCGATCAAATTGTCGAGTTCTGCCGCTCAGCTAAGGCATTCCTGAAATATCTCGACGCCTGTGGTATCGACCGAGCGGTGCTGATCAACTACGTGGCGCCTGAGGTAATCGGCTTCACCAACGGTGTAAATCAATTCATTGCGGATTACGTTAAGGAATCCCCCGAGCGCTTGCTCTCTTGCGGCAGTCTGCATCCGCGGCATACCACGAACGTTCTGGCTGATATGGAACAAATTCTGCGGCTGGGAATTCGTATGATCAAAATCCATCCACCGCATCAGCTTTTGTTTCCGAATGACTATCTCAACGGCGTGAAGGAACTGGAAATCATCTATCGCGCCGCGGAGGCCAACGGGGTGCCGGTGATGTTTCACACGGGAACATCTATTTTTCCCGGTGCTCGAAACAAGTATGGCGATCCCATTTATGTGGATGATGTTGCAGTCGATTTTCCGAACCTCAAAATCCTGCTGGCGCACGGTGGCAGACCGCTCTGGATGCAGACGGCGTTTTTTCTCGTACGCCGCCATCCCAACGTCTATCTCGATATCAGCGGCATTCCGCCGAAGACGCTGCTCAAGTATTTTCCGCGCCTCGAAGAAATTGCCCACAAGACTTTATTCGGCACAGATTGGCCGGGTCCGGGTGTGCCGGACATCAAGAAGAACCTCGAGGAATTCCGCGCACTCCCGCTGCGCGAAGAACTACAGCAGCAGATTCTGAGCAAGACCGCACTGAGCATTTGGACCGTATAGTCTTGTCCGACCCAGGCCGGCGCGGGTTGCAGCCATTACCACGGGTTGCGGTCAGACCACCAGTCCAAATTAACGCCCGAAATTACTTCCGCAACTTGGAGCGCTAATACCTTTTGGCGTATAAAAGAAAGTTGCACTCCCCGCGTCCCTGGCGTGGCTCGGCAACGGTAATCAAACTCACTGAGCGAGATCTTATGTCCAGCGTGACCAGCACTCCTAGCAAAGGACTGGAAGGCATTGTCGCCACCAATTCCAGCATTTGTTATATCGACGGCGATCGTGGCGTTCTTGCCTATCGCGGCATTGACATCCACGAACTAGCCGACCATTCCAATTTTGAAGAGACCTGCTATTTGCTGTGGTTTGGGCGTTTGCCGAATCGAAGTGAATTGAAAGACCTGCAACAGCGTCTCGGGCAAGAGCGTCAGCTTGATCCGGCGATCATTGAGTTTCTGCGTGCGGCGCCGCGGTCAGCATTGGCCATGGACGTTTTGCGTACGGCGGTTTCGGCGCTGGCGCTGTACGATGCGGACGCAACAAAAAACGATCACGATGCCAATATCCGGAAAGCGATTCGGTTAACTTCGCAGATCGCGATGATCGTTGCCGCTTATGACCGCATCCGCAAAGGCAAGCCGGTGGTTGAAGCCGACCGCTCGATCTCGCACGCCGCCAATTTTCTGCTGCAGTTGAACGGGACGAAACCTTCCGCAACGGCCGAGCGAGCTCTGGATATCGCTCTCATCCTGCATGCGGATCATGAGCTGAACGCTTCCACTTTTGCGGCACGGGTGACTGCGGCTACTTTATCTGACATGCACTCGGCGATTACCTCAGCCATCGGAGCATTGAAGGGACCGCTGCACGGCGGAGCGAACGAAGCGGTGTTTCGCATTCTCCAGTCGATCGATCGCGAGAAAGCCGATCCTGTCGAATACATTCGCAGCATGCTGGCGCAAAAGAAGAAAGTTCCGGGTTTCGGTCATCGCGTGTATCAAACGGAAGATCCGCGGGCCACGCACCTGCGCGTCATGTCGCGCGATTTAGGCCGAGCCAGCGGGCAGCCCCAATGGTATGACATGTCGGAAAAAATCGAGCAGTTTGTTAAAGCGGAGAAGAAGCTTAACGCGAATGTAGATTTTTATTCCGCATCTACCTATCACACGCTCGGCATCGACGAGGATTTATTCACTCCGGTATTTGCGGTTTCGCGCGTTAGCGGCTGGACGGCGCACGTGATCGAGCAACTGGACGATAACCGTCTCATTCGGCCGCGGGCGGACTATCTGGGACCGGATTATCCCAACCGTTACGTAGCGATTGAAAAGCGCGGATAGAGCAGCGATAGTGGAACCTCCCACGTGGCGCCCTTTGCGGCGCCATTGTCGTTGGCGGCCGATTGGCCGGGGCATTCGCCAGAAAGCAGGTAGAATATTGAAGATGATGCGCCGCATATACCTCGACAATAACGCCAGCACGCCGGTTCTGCCGGAAGTGCTCGAGGCGATGCGCCCGTATTTTGGCGAGCGCTTTGGCAACGCGTCGTCTATCCACCACCATGGTCAGGAGACCCGTGCTGCGGTTGAGCGCGCGCGCGACTCGGTGGCGGCGCTGCTGGGTTGCACGGCATCGGAAATCATTTTCACTAGTGGTGGCACAGAGAGCGACAATCTCGCGATTTCAGGTTTGAGCTGCGAGGGCGATCATGTCATNNGATCCCGATGACGTGCGGCGTGCTTTGCGGCCCAATACGAAGTTGATCTCGATCATGATGGCGAACAATGAAACCGGAGTGTTGCAGCCGGTCGAGGAGATCGGAAGGATTGCCGCAGAGTCTGACGTCTATTTTCATACGGACGCAGTGCAAGCCGCAGCCAAGGTTCGGATTGATGTAAAGAAGATTGGTTGCGACGCGCTGTCGATTTCCGGCCACAAGATTCACGCTCCCCAAGGCGTGGGAGCGCTTTATGTGCGCAAAGGAACGCAGCTTCAGCCGCTTTTCCACGGAGGACAGCACGAACGTTCGCGCCGCGCTGGAACCGAAAATGTTCCTGGAATTGTCGCCCTGGGCAAAGCTGCGGAGCTCGCCATGCAAGCTTTCGAACGAGGCGAGGACGAGAAGATGTCCGCCTTGCGGGATCGCTTGCAGCAGGGAATCCTCGCGCAAGTAGACGAAGCCGCCGTCAATGGCGATGGGGCGCCGCGCGTGCCGAATACCTCCAACATTTATTTCGATCATATCGAAGGGGAATCGATGGTCATCTCCCTCGATCTGAAAGGCTTGGCGGTTTCCACTGGTGCTGCGTGTTCCTCGGGAGCGATCGAGCCATCGCACGTGCTCGTGGCAATGGGGCTCCGCACGGATCGAGCCCGCGCCAGCATCCGCTTCAGCCTGGGCAAGCAGAACACGGAAGAAGACATCGACTTCGCGCTCGCGCTCGTTCCGGAGGCAGTGGCGCGCTTGCGGGAGTTGTCGCCAGAGTATAAGAGGGTTCATGCCTGACGCCGCACGGGAGTGCATTGCTGAAATCCAAGCGCGCGCGCGAAAAAGAGGGTTGATCCTGCTCCGCTGCCCCGAGTGCAGGCACTACGTGGTGGGGATTATTTCGCCGCGGGGCGATTTCAAGCACCGGAATGGTGAGCGGAGCAATCTCTATTGTTGCTGGCCGCGATGCGCTCGCAAGGATCAGCGGATACGAGTACGTGACGCGGTGCGCGGACGCGGTCCACAGGACGGAAGCACTTGCTGTAAAAAATCCCGGCGCTCACCGGCTGTGCGGTAATTACTAATGACTAACACCAAGACCATTGCCGTAGCCATGTCGGGCGGTGTCGATTCTTCCACCGTCGCAGCCATGCTGCGCGCGCAGGGTCACAACGTAATCGGCTTGACCATGCAACTTTGGAACCAGCGGCGGCTGGCTGGGCGCGAAGGCATGCCCGAGCAGGTAACCGGCCGCTGTTGCTCGCTCGACGACGTCTACGACGCTCGCAGAGTGGCCGAGCACATTAGTATTCCGTATTACGTGGTGAATCACGAAGAGCGCTTCGAGCGCGATGTGGTGCGTCCCTTCGTCGCGGAGTATCTCTCCGGACGGACGCCGATCCCTTGCAGTCTCTGCAACAATCATTTGAAGTTCGATCAGCTACTCACCGTTGCTCAGCAGATTGGCGCCGATTGTGTGGCCACCGGTCACTACGCGCGGGTTGAGTATGACGATGCGCGCGGACGCTGGCTGCTCAAGCGTCCGGCTGATCGCAGCAAAGACCAGACTTATTTCCTTTTCGGGCTCACTCAGGAGCAGCTCAGCCGAACCCTTTTCCCGTTGGGCGGAATGACCAAGCCCGAAGTGCGCGAGCGCGCCCGGGAACACGGCCTCGCGTTGGCCGAGAAGCCCGATTCGCAGGAGATTTGTTTTGTGCCGGGCGGCGATTACAAGCGTTTCATCGATGCTTATCTCGCCGAGCGCGGCGAGGCCTTGCCTGATACTGCGGGCGAGTTGGTAACCGCGAGTGGGGAAGTGATAGGCGAGCATCCCGGCATTCACAACTTCACGGTGGGACAGCGCAAGGGCTTGGGAGTGGCGACCGGATCTCCGCTCTACGTGATCCAAATCAATGGCGCCGACAAGCAAGTCGTGGTCGGCGGCGATGAGCATCTTTATTCGCGGACTCTGCGCGCCCGGCGCGTGAACCTCATCGCTTTGGATGACCTGCGCGAGCCCATGGGCGTGTCCGTTAAAATTCGTCACCGACACGAGGCCGCCTCGGCTGTGTTGGAAAAGACTGCCGCCGACGAAGTTCTCGTCACATTCGATCAGCCTCAGCGCGCCATCACTCCGGGCCAGGCCGCAGTGTTCTACGATGGCGACAGCGTCGTGGGCGGCGCTTGGATTGCATAAAGCGTCTTGAGAACAAGGGATGGAAGACGACGCCATTCGGAAACTGAATCCTGATCCGCTCCGCCATTTTGGAGCGCTAAATCCACTTCTCCGAAACATACCTTCGTCTACAGTGAAGACGCAGTTAGACAGATGACGATTAACAATCCCACCAAAGAATCCGAAGGCAGTCGAAATCAAGCCGGCTCGCGGAACCGCTCGGCTTGGATTCTGGGAATTTGTTTTGGTGTGGTTCTTAGCTTCGTGCTGGCAGGGGCACTGTGGCTGTCGGCAGGCCTCGGCTTGTCGCAGCTGATGGGCATTTTGCGCGGCGGACCCCCCCGGATCAACGTGGATCAGCCCACGGTGGTTCGTCAGATTCAGCAGCTCCAGCGTCTGGAAACCGTGAGCTATACGATGGATAAGATCATTTCGGGTGAGCACGCCAATGCGTACCTGCCCAAATTTCTGGCAGGCGACCGTCTGCTGCTGGTGGTTCACGGAGAAGTGGTGGGGGGCATCGATCTCGCGGGTTTAGGCCCCGGCGACGTCGTGGTACAAGGGCAGAGAGTGACGATTCACTTGCCCGCTGCGGAAGTCTTCAGCACGCGCATCGATAATGCCAGAACAAAAGTATATTCGCGTGACACTGGCTTGTTCTCTTCTCCAGATCCCAACCTCGAGAGCGAAGTGCGCGAAGAAGCGGAGCGCCAGCTCCAGCAAGCCGCCTTGCAAGATGGCATCCTCAAAACCGCGGCCGAGAACGCGCGCGCCACAATCTCGAGCATGCTAAAAGGCTTTGGCTTTCGCGAAGTGGATATTCGGTAGTAGTAAGACTTGGCGAAGTCACTCAGGCGAAGTTACTCAGGCTTAGACGGGATCGTTCTTTCCTCGGGGCGAAGCGACTCCAGGAAAGGTGCGCCGCGCTCACTCAGCCTCTGCTCCAGCCTCGCGGTGCAGTCGCAATCGCCGCACGCCCATGGTTCTTCACCGTTCTGGTCGCGACACTTGCGGCGGTCGTGCGCATCCTGCACCTTCGTGAGATGAAAATGTTCTTCCCAATAAGAACGTTCCTCTTGCAGCGGCGTGGGACAGTAACAGACTTCTACCCAGCGCACCGTTCCGTCATCGCCGATCCGCGCATTCTGCATGTTGCGCAGGTACTCGCCTTCGGCCACGGATCCTTGGCCGAGCGTTTCGCTTTGGATGGCTTTGATAAGGTTATCCGCGCAACCGGATTTGACGCGGGCTTGAACCAAATACCGCATGACTAAGGGGACGCGATCACAGCAGCAAAACGAAAATCCTTGGCGACAATCTTGTAATTACTCAGAGTAGTTGGCTTAGATGAACATCTCGTCCTGTGGCACGGGACGCCGCGGAGCCCGCGTGTCGCCGTTCTTGCGACCTCGGTTGCCCAGCAGGAACTCAACTCCCGCCGTCACGCCTCGAACAATGCCGGTCACCTGCCGCACCGGGGACACCACCGTCCTGGTCACCACATCGGAAGTATGCTCCACGCGATCAAACGTGCGAGTGAGCATTTCGTCGGCACGAATCACTTGCAAACGGGCTCGATCCATCACGTCGTTCACTGTCGCATCTACTCGTTGAACTTCAGAGCGCACCGTGGCAGTGGTTTCGACTAAATTATCGAATACGGCTTGAACCTTGGGACGCAACTCGATCGCCGAGTCCACAATCTGACCGACCTTGGGACGCAACTCGACCATCGTATCTACGATCTGTCCGACCTTGGGACGTAACTCCGTCAGCATCGAGTGCGCCGACTCGATGGTTGGAGCGGCCTTGCCCTTTAGATCTTCTACCGTGGCCTCCAATTTGGCCGTTGTTTTACGGACACCTACATACAGAGCCACGAGGATGCCAGCCTGCAAAACAACCGCCGCGGCCGTGACTGCAATGAACACGGGGACAAGATTTTCCATCATAAAAAAGCTCCTCGAAAAGAGCTGGAAACTGAGCTTATGTGGTTACAGGCCTTTTGGAGGCGCACTGTCTGCTGTTGCCTCCTGGTAGGCTTGCCGCCCAGCTTCGTAGGCCGCCTTGAACTGGTCTTTCTGCTGGGTCACTGCGTCACGGCCTTTATCGACCCAACCGGAAGCCTGCTCCCGAGCTTCACGCGCCCGTGTCCGAACATACTCCCGCCCTTGTTCGGCCCGAGCTTTCAGATCCTCGCGCGTTTCACTTCCCGCTCGAGGCGCGTAAAGGATTCCAACCAAACCACCTATACCCAGGCCCGCCAGAAACCACACGAAACTGCTGCCGTCATTATCGGACATCGAAAACCTCCTGAATGAGTGCCGCTGACTAAACGGATGTTAGCACTGGCATTGGCGAAATACAATTACGGCAGAACCCTTAAGCGGGCATCCGCGAAACCGCAACTGCAATAGGATTTTAGGTTACTTCTGCGTTGGGTTGGCGGGCGCCGGTGCTGCCGGCTGCGTTTTAGCGGGAGCCGATTTCTCTCCCTGCAAAACCGAGCGCGGGCCGCCGCCCTGTTTGATGGCGTTGATCGACAGCGTTACCGACGTCAACATAAACAGCACGGCTGAAATGGTGGTGGCTTTTGACAGCGCCGTGGCCGCGCCGCGGGGGCCAAATGCCGCCTGGCTGCCCTGTCCACCAAATGCCGCTGAGATGTCCCCGGCCTTACCGCTTTGCAAGAGGACAACGATAATCAGAAACAGACAAACGATCACGTGAATGATGGTGACAAGAATGATCATGGAATCAGAAATCCTAAATGGTCCAGAATGAGTGCAATGGTGCGGAAGGGGGGATTTGAACTACTCCATCACGTTGATAACACGTAACTTATTGATTTTGCATTCGGCCTGAAGGCCCAAATGCCCCACAATCCCTCTTCCATTGTACGTTTATTGTACGGTGAACGCGCTGCAGAATAGAAAACCGCGCCGAAGCGCTTTCTCTCCGATTCTACCGACAACAGTTTGACATCCACCCCTCCCATCGGTCAAGGCCCANNCTAAGTTCGCAGTTCTTCCCCGAAGCAACGCCGCAAGTTGGACAAGGAACAGCGAGTACCTGTTTTAGGCTCAATTCCTTTTTCATGGCGCCGAGAAATATTGCCGCAGAACCAATGCACAAGACTGATCAAACTTGAACACTTTATGCGTTGACGGGAAATCCGAACCTAAGTCAAATCCATGCGCAAGACCTGAGCCGACCTTAGAATTCAAGGGATGAATTTCGAGAGCTTCTGGACAAGAAGTTTACCGACCGAATCACTCTAATTGTTCCCCAGCTATTCCGGCCAAGAATGGCTGTCCGCCGACAATTCATTGGACAGCGGGATTAAGTGAGGTTAGCTTTGCGCCAAAAGCAGCGATTTTGAGGTGCTGCTGGAGGTGCATATGCCACGAAGGTTCCAACTCCATCGCATCCGTCGAATCGAGAACATTCTTGGGTCGAACTGGGTGCGTCCAACCGCCGCTCTTGTCTCCCTGCTTCTACTCATGCCTGTGGCCGCGTTGGCACAGGGTTCACCGTTCGACACGGGCTTTACCGCGATCCAAAGCCTTTTCACCGGCACCATTGCGAAGGTTGCAAGTCTGGTTGCCATTGTGATCGGAGGCTACGGCTTCGCCCACGGGGAACCCGGCGCAAAAAAGGCGCTCGCTGGTGTTGCCGCCGGAACGGGCATTGCTGTTCTCGCAGTAAATGTCCTGAGTTGGCTCTGGG
>PKVZ01000226.1 GCA_003131635.1 Acidobacteriaceae bacterium | reverse complement strand
TATCTGGCGGAGAACATGCTGGGGCGGACGTTCTGTCCGCTGGGCGATGCGGCGGCAATGCCGACGATTGCGTTCGTGAAGAAATTTAGAAAAGAATTTGAAGATCATTTGGAAGGCAGGCCGTGTCCGTATGAGAAGGCGGGCGCGGTCGAAGAATTGCCGGTAATGGCCCATTGACCATGAGCACTGTTACAGCCACAAAGAGCGGCGCCGGGCTCGACAAGGCCACATTGCTCGAGGCTTTACGCAAGGGGGAAGAAGCGTTTCTTTGCAGCGTAGCCGGAGTGGATGAAGCCGCCTGCCGCCTGCGCCCTGCAGAGAGCCGTTGGTCAGTTCTCGAGTGCGCGGAACACGTAGCGGTGGCGGAAGAAGTCATGCTCGGTTTGGTGACCGGCGAACGGAAGGCGCGAGATCCAGAGGGAGCGAAGCGTGATGATCGCATTCTCCGAAGTGGCACTGATCGCAGCACCCGGTTCGATGCGTCCGATCAATCACAACCGCGTGGCCGCTTTTCAACGCTGGCTGAGGCGGTAGCTCATTTCCAGGCAACGCGTGAACGAACGCTTCGCCTTGTCGAATTGACTGGAGAGGACCTGCGTGCGACGGAAGTCACGCACCCCCATCGCGCAGTCGGCGTAATCAGCACTTATGAGTGTCTGTTACTGATGGGAACCCACGCGCAAAGGCACGCGTTGCAGATTGAAGAGGTCAAACAAAGTCAGGCGTATCGCGCCGAAACGGGTAAGTAAGGATTCATGGCTGAAGCACAAAAAGAAATTAACCTGACAGTTGACGGCAAGAAGGTGACGGCTCCGGCGGGGACGCTGCTGATCGAGGCGTGCAAGCGCGTGGGCATTGAGGTGCCTTCGTTTTGCTATTACCCCAACCTCTCTTTGCAGGGCGCTTGCCGGATGTGTTTGGTAAAGATTGAGAAGATGCCTAAGCTGCAGACCGCGTGTACGACGGTGATTAGCGAGGGGATGATGGTGACTTCGGATAGCGAGGAGGTCAAGCAGGCGCGGAAGTCGATGGTGGAGATGTTGTTGGGAAATCACCCGCTGGATTGTCCGGTATGCGATGCGGGCGGCGAGTGCGAATTGCAGGACATGACGTTCTCTTATGGCGCGGCCGAATCGAAGTTCATGGAGGCCAAGAATCATAAGGATGAGCAGCAATGGTCGCCGGTGGTGTTCTTCGATCGTCCGCGGTGCATTCTTTGTTATCGATGCGTGCGGGTGTGCGGCGAGGGGATGGATGTTTGGGCCCTCGGCGTGCAGAACCGCGGGGTGAGTTCGATCATCGCGCCGAATAAAGAAGATCATCTGGAGTGCGAAGAGTGCGGGATGTGCATCGATATTTGCCCGGTGGGGGCGCTGACTTCGGGCGCGTATCGCTACAAGACGCGGCCGTGGGAGATGAAGCACGTGGGCACGATTTGCACGCACTGCGGAGACGGTTGCAAAACGACGCTGGGCGTGCGGCGCGCCGAGACGGGCATGGAAATTGTTCGCGGGGACAATCGCGACAAGAGCGGGACGAACGGGGATTTTCTCTGCATCAAAGGGCGATATGCGTTTGATTTTGCGAATCATGAAGAGCGGCTGACGAGACCGCTGATTCGCAAAGAAGGTAAGCTGACTCCGGCTACCTGGGAAGAAGCGTTTGATCTGATTGGGAAGAAGTTCGCGGAGGTTCGTGATCGCGATGGCGGGGCGGCGATTGGAGTGATCGGTTCGACACGGACTACGAATGAAGAAAATTATCTGCTTTCGAAGTTTGCGCGGGTAGTCTTGAGGACCAACAATATCGACCATCACCGGACTGCGGACTTCCCTGCTCTGGCGGCTGCGCTGCGCGGCAAGGCCGATGCGACGGCGAGCATGACGCAGGTTTTCACTGCGCCAGCGACTTTGCTGATTGGGAATGATCCGACGGAGCAGCATCCGCTGCTGGCGTGGCAGATTCGTAACAATGTGCGGCTGCATCGGGCACGACTGTACGTGATCAACTCGAATCCGATTAAGTTGCGGCGGCAGGCGACCAGCTTCATGCAGATTCCGCTGGGGATGGAATCGCGGGTTGCGAAGTTCTTTGCGGGGGACGATGCGGCTGCGGAATCGATAGTCAGTCCATCTTTTAATAAGGATGCATGGATTGTGCTGCGCGAGAAGCTGCGGGGTGAGCAGAATCTGGTGATTGTGTTCGGTTCCGAGATACTGGGTGCTGATGTAGGCAATCTGGTGAAATTTGGGTCTGCCATCGCGGGAGCAAAGTTGGTTTGTCTGGCGGACTATGCCAATTCGCGCGGAGCGGCGGACATGGGGCTGTATCCGGATTTGCTGCCGGGATATCACCCGACGTCGGGGAGCAGCGAGTTTTATCAAGAGTGGGGTGAAGTGCCGCAGGCCGCGGGACTGGACTTGCAGGGCATGGTGGAAGCGGGAAAAGCGGGCAAGTTGAAAGCGCTTTATGTGGTTGGGTCGAATCCGGTGGGGCGGTTGAATATCGATCCGTTCACGTTCTCAAAGAGCTTCGTGGTCGTGCAGGATATGTTTTTGACCGAGACGGCGGTGATGGCCGATGTAGTTTTACCGGCCGCGAATGCGTATGAGAAATCCGGTACCTTCACTAATACCTGCGGCGATTTGCAACTGGTAAAGAAAGCCGGCGAGGTTACAGGGACGAAGGCGGATTTCGAAATGATGGTTCGGATCGCGGATGCCATGGGCTTTGAGGTTCGCAAACTCGTACCGTTTGGCGGCGGAACGCATGCGGATATGGGGCAGTCGCGCGGCGCGCAATCGGGCGAGGCCGACCGTCATGCGGTGTGGCTGGAGGCTCACGGACTGGAGCCGAAGATGAGCCCGTTCGATCCCACGGCGATTCTGGATGAAATTCAGCGGCTGGTTCCTGGGTATGATGTTTCGCGCATGAATCTGCTGGCGGGCAACAGCCAGCCTACGTCGCTGGCGAAGTCCGGGCCGGGAGTAGCGCATGGACGAGAATCGATTGCTCCGGCGAACGATAATCTTTTCAGTTCCGGTACGCTGGGACGTTATTCACGTGCGCTTAAGTCGGTGATGGAAAGTCACGTGAATGCTGCCGAAGTCGCGGCAGACTGAGAGGGATTTNNAAATTACGAATTTACCAACTTACTAAATTTACAATTAAACAGATGCCGTTGCCTCTTCATATTTTCATACTCGTGTCGGTGGTCAAGTCGCTGATCGTATTGATCGCGCTGCTCACTGCAGTGGCGTACACGGTATGGCTGGAACGCAAAGTTGTTGGGCACATGCAGAATCGGTGGGGACCCACGCGGGTGGGGCCGTTTGGGCTGCTCCAACCTGCGGCGGATGGACTGAAATTTTTATTTAAAGAAGATCTGACGCCGCCACACGTTTATAAGCCGCTATTTATAGCAGCGCCGATGATGGCGGTGATCTTCGCGCTGACCTCGATTGCGGTGATTCCGTTCGGGAACTCGATCCCGATTTTCGGTTACAACATTCCGCTGCAAATTACGGATGTAAACATCGGGCTGCTGCTGGTTCTGGGCGTGACCTCAATGGGGGTGTACGGGGTCGCGCTGGCGGGGTGGTCCTCGAATAATAAATATTCCCTGCTGGGCGGATTGCGCGCCAGCGCGCAGATGGTGAGCTATGAAATTGCGCTGGGGCTTTCGCTGGTGGGGGTGCTGATCCAGTCCGGCAGTTTCAGTTTACGCACGATTGTCGATGCGCAGGGCGGGCGGTTTCTGGGATTCATTCCGCGGTGGAATATTTTTCACGGGCAGTTCATCGGCTTCTTTATTTACCTGATGGCGGCGTACGCGGAGACGAATCGCATTCCGTTTGACCTGCCCGAGGCTGAAACCGAGCTGGTGGCGGGCTATCACACGGAATATAGTTCGATGAAGTTTGCCATGTTTTTTATGGCGGAGTACGCGAACATGATCACGGTAGCGTGCCTGGCGACGCTGTTGTTTTTTGGAGGATGGCACGGGCCGCTGTTTGGGCCTCCGCTGCTGGAGGCGGTGCTGCCGGTGTTTTGGTTTCTTGCCAAGGTTTTCTGTTTTCTGTTTCTTTATATCTGGGTGCGTGGGACGTTGCCGCGCTTCCGCTACGACCAACTGATGTCTTTCGGCTGGAAGTTTTTGCTGCCGCTGGCGATTGCGAATCTGGTCTTTACGGCGATTGCAATAGCCTGGTAAAAACAGTTGCGAGTACCTAGCACCTAGTCGCTAGTAAAAGCACTCGGGCTTGGATTTTACTCGCATCCAGGTACTAGCAACTAGGTACTGATTCATGAGTTTTCATCTCATTTTATTTCTGGCGTTCGGGGCGGTATGCGTGGGTGGGGCGGTAAACCTGCTGGCGCAGCGGCATCCGATCAACAGCGCGCTCTCGCTAATCGCGGTGATGGCTGCGCTGGCCGGCGAGTATTTGCTGCTGGGGGCGGAGTTTGTCGCCGCGGTGCAGGTGATTGTTTATGCGGGCGCGATTATGGTGTTGTTCGTGTTTGTCATCATGCTGCTGAATGCGGGTGAAGAAGAAGAGACCAAGGGCAGCCGCATTGCTCTACTGTTTGGTGTGCCGGGGATGCTGACCGGCAGCGTGCTGATGGCTTGGGTAGTGCTGCGACACTCGGGGACGGAGGCGGTGGCGATCGGGGCGCTGCCGGGGCATCCGACGGATATTGCGCAGCTTTTGTTTCATGATTTTCTATTGCCGTTTGAAGTCACTTCCGTNNTGCTGCTCAGCGGATTTTTGTTCGCCTGCGGCGTGGCCGGATTTCTGATCAAGCGCAACATCATCACCATCTTTATGTCGATTGAGCTGATGTTGAACGGGGTGAATCTTTCGTTTGTGGCGTTCGCGGCGCACTGGCATGCGCTGAGCGGGCAGGTATTCGTTTTCTTCGTGATGGTGGTGGCGGCGGCGGAAGCGGCCGTGGGGCTGGCAATCATAATTTCGGTGTACCGCACGCGCGAGACGCTGAACGTGGACCAGGTAAACCTGCTCAAGCTATGAACCCAATGCTCAATCTATGGCTGATCCCGGTTCTGCCGCTGGCGGGGGCTGCGATTAACGGCTTTCTCGGGAAAAAGTCGTCGAGGAAGGCGGTGACGACCATCGCGCTGTTTTTCAGCGGGGCGGCGTTTGCGATGGCCTTGTGGGTGGCGATGCGTTTTACTTCGTTAACGCTTCCCTACCATGAGTATTTGGCGCACTGGATTCGCTCCGGAAGTTTCAGTGTGGACTTCGCTTTTTATCTCGATCAACTTTCGCTGGTGATGTTGCTGGTGGTGACGGGAGTTGGATTTCTGATTCACGTTTACTCCGTCGGCTACATGGCGGAGGACCCCAGCTACTACCGGTTTTTCAGCTATCTGAATCTTTTCATGTTTTTTATGCTGACGCTGGTGCTAGCGGGTAACTACCTGGTGATGTTTATCGGATGGGAGGGCGTGGGGCTGGCGTCGTATTTGCTGATTGGGTTCTGGTTCACGAAGGATTCGGCGGCGTCGGCGGGGAAGAAGGCGTTCATCGTAAATCGCATTGGCGACTTCGGATTTTTGATCGCACTGTTTTTGATGATCAAACATTTTGGATCGTTGAATTTCGATCAAGTGTTTAAGAGCGTTATGCCTCTTGGGGCAGAGAAAGCCGGCGCGGGGCTTCTGACGGCGATTGGGATTCTGCTAATGGTGGGGGCTTGCGGGAAATCGGCGCAGATACCTTTATATATTTGGCTTCCCGACGCGATGGAAGGTCCAACGCCGGTTTCGGCTTTGATCCATGCCGCGACGATGGTGACGGCGGGCGTGTATATGGTTGCGCGCTCGCATGTGATTTTCGAGCGGGCGCAGATGGCGCTGACGGTGGTGGCGATCATCGGAACGCTCACTGCATTTTTTGCGGCGACCATTGGCGTGGTGCAAACCGATATCAAGAAAGTTCTGGCGTACTCGACGGTTTCGCAGCTGGGTTACATGTTTATGGCCTGCGGGGTGGGAGCATTCTCCGCAGGCATTTTTCACCTGATGACGCACGCGTTCTTCAAAGGGCTGCTGTTCCTTGCGGCGGGATCGGTGATCCACGCGGTGGGCGGCGAGCAGGACATGCGCAAGATGGGCGGACTGCGCAGGAAGATTCCCTGGACGTTCTGGACCATGACGGCGGGAACACTGGCCATTGCCGGCATTCCGGGGCTGGCGGGATTCTTCAGCAAGGATGAGATCTTGTGGCGCGCGTATCAAGCGAGCTGGGCTTACTGGCTGGTGGGATTGATTACGGCGTTCATCACTTCGTTCTACATGTTCAGGCTGTGGTTCATGACGTTCTTCGGCGAGTATCGCGGCGAGGCCGAGAGCGCGAACGATCATGCAAGTCATCGCTCTCACGATGCACATGGAAGCCACGGGCATGGCGGGGTTCACGAGAGCCCGAAGGTGATGGTGATTCCGCTGGCGATACTGGCGGTGCTCTCGGTGGTGGGCGGATACGTTGGAGTGCCGGGATCGCTGGGCGGCAATAATCGCTTCGACAAGTTTCTGGGGCCGGTGTTTCATGGCAGCGCCCCGGCTTGGCAGGATACGGCGGTGGGCGAAAAAGGTGCGCCAGAAAAAGAGACCGAGGGACCGGAGCCGAAGAGCGGAGTTTCGACTGAATTGATGTTTACTGGAATTTCCGTGCTGGCGGCGCTGCTCGGGTTTGGACTGGCCTGGCAACTTTATTATCGACGGCCGGAGTTGCCGGGGAGGATTGCGGCTTCGATGGCGGGCGAATATCAGATTTTGCTGCACAAGTATTACGTGGACGAGTTGTACGGAGCGCTTTTCGTCAGGCCGCTGATCGATGGTTCGACGCGAATCCTGTGGCACGAAGTAGACCAGAAGATTATCGATGGGGCGGTGAACGAGGCGGGAGAGGGTGCGCGTCATGTCTCCGATGAAGTTCGCCACATGCAATCGGGAAATATTCGTTCGTATGCGGGATGGATTGCAGCCGGATCGGCGGTGGTGATTGCGTTCATGATCTGGATGTGGACGGGCGCGCGATGAGGATCGAGGATCTGAGTTCCGTCATTCTGACGCTGGTGACGTTCTTGCCGCTGGCGGGCGGATTGCTGCTGATGCTGTTTCCGCGGCGGGACCGCGATATTCGGATTTTTGCACTGGTTATTTCGCTGCTGACGTTTGCGGTGTCGTTACATCTTCCGGTTCACTTCCGTCGTGGGCTTGCTGGTTTTCAGTTTGAGATCGATAGGCCATGGGTTTCCACTCCGAATATCCACTACCACATGGGAATTGACGGGATCTCGCTGTGGCTGGTGGTGTTGACAACGTTTCTGACTCCGCTGTGCGTGCTCATTTCCTGGACGTCGATTCACGAGCGGGTGAAGGAATTTTTCATCCTGCTGCTGATTATGGAGACGGCGCTGATAGGGGTATTCACTTCCCTGGACCTGTTTCTCTTTTATTTCTTCTGGGAAGCGACGCTGATACCGATGGCGCTGCTGATTGGGATTTTTGGCCACGAGCGCAAAGTTTATGCCGCGATTAAGTTTTTTATGTACACCATGATTGCGTCGGTGTTTATGCTGGCGGCAATCTTGTGGCTTTACGCGCATACTGGCAGCTTTGATTTTGTGGTGATTCGAGAGCAGATAGCGAGCGGCGGCGTACCGGGGTTTCCGGCGGCGGGGCAGTGGCTTTTTCTAGGATTCTTTTTAGCGTTCGCGGTAAAGGTTCCTCTGTTTCCGTTCCACACGTGGCTGCCCGATGCGCACGTGGAGGCGCCGACAGCGGGGTCGGTGCTGCTGGCGGGCGTGCTGCTGAAGATGGGAACTTACGGGTTGCTACGATTTAATCTGGGACTGTTTCCCGAGCAATCGCGGCACAACGCTCCCTGGGTGATGACGCTGGCGTTGATTGGAATTATTTACGGCGCGCTGGTGGCGATGGTGCAGCCGAACATGAAGAAGTTGATCGCGTATTCATCGGTCAGCCATCTGGGATTTGTGGTGCTGGGAATTTTCAGTTTCACGCAAGCGGGATTGGATGGCGCGATGTTCGTGATGCTGGCTCATGGAATTTCGACGGGCGCGCTGTTCATGCTGGCGGGGATTCTGCACGAACGGCGTCATACGTATGAGATCAGCGAGTTCGGCGGGCTGGCTTCACCGCTGCCGGTGTATTCCGCATCGTTCCTGGTGATCGTGCTGGCTTCAGCAGGACTGCCTTTGCTTAACGGCTTCATTGGGGAATTTCTGGTGTTGAGCGGAGCGTTCCAGGCGAAACCGATTTACGGCATACTCGGGGCTACGGGCGTGATTTGGAGCGCGGTGTATCTGCTGTGGATGTACCAGCGAGTTTTCTACGGTAAGGTCACACACGCGGTGAACAATTCTTTGAGCGATCTGTCGGGATTCGAAAAGTGGGCGGTGTGGCCGTGCGCGGCAGCGGCGCTGGTGATGGGAGTGGCACCTATCGTGTGGCTGGCGGCGATTGATCCGGCGGTGCAGGGGGCGCTCACACCATTTGTGCGAGTAGCGAGCAGGGTGGTGGGGCAATGATGGCAGCTCTCGTCCCGTTCTATTCGCACGCGCTGCCGCAGAGTGGCGATTATGTTCGCATCCTGCCCGAGATTGTTTTGTCGTTCTTTGGAATGGTGGTGATGGCGATGGAGCCGCTGCTCGACGAGCGGACAGGGCAGAAGGTTCTGGGATTGATTGCACTGGTGGGGGCGCTGGCGGGAACTGGGGCGACGTGGTTCATGGCGCAGGCTCCGGGATTGGCTTTCTGGAACATGGTGCGGGTGGATGGGTTCAGCGTATTTTTTCATGTTCTGGTGATGGCGATCGCCGTGGTCGTCATTCTGAGTTCTTACGAATACATGGCGGTGCAGCGAATTCGCGCGGGAGAATATTACGCGCTGATTCTTTTCGGCACGGTCGGCATGGCGCTCATGTCATCGGCGGTGGAACTCGTTCTGATCTTTATCGCGCTGGAGATTTCTTCCATCTCTTCTTATGTGTTGACCGGGTTTCGCCAGCATGAGGCTGCCAGCGCGGAAGCTTCGCTGAAGTACTTTCTGCTGGGATCGTTCGCCACGGCGTTTTTTCTGTACGGCGTGGCATTGATGTTTGGGGCCACGGGATCGACGAATATTGACCAGATCAGCGCGGCGCTGCGGGCTGGGCCGATTCCGTTGCTGGCATTCGTTGCGGTGGCGTTCATGTTCGTAGGTTTGGGATTCAAGGTGGCGGCTGCGCCGTTCCACGTCTGGACTCCTGACGTGTATGAAGGAGCGCCGGCGCCGATTGTGGGCTTGATGTCAACGGCGCCGAAGGCGGCGGCATTTGCGGTATTGTTGCGCATTGTTTTCGTAATCAATGTGCCGGGGAGACTTTGGCTGATTTGGATTTCGGCGGCGCTCTCGATGACTTTAGGCAACGTGAGCGCTTTGGTGCAAAACAACGTTAAGCGATTGCTGGCCTATTCCTCGATTGCGCACGCGGGATATTTGCTGGTCGCTTTCGCAGCCGCGCCGGAGATGGGGACCTCAGCGGCGATGTTCTACACGGCAAGCTATGCGGCGATGAACCTGGGTGCATTCGCAGTGGTGAGCCACTTCGCGAATGCGGGGGAACGATATGTAACGCTGGAGGATTACGAAGGATTGGGGCGCAGTTCGCCGCTGCTGGCGGCGACTCTGACCATCTTCCTGCTATCGCTGATTGGGATCCCGATGACGGGCGGTTTTTTTGCGAAGTTTTACGTGTTCAGTGCGGCGGTGAAGGCGCACTTGATCTGGCTGACGATCATCGGCGTGCTTAATAGCGGTATTGGCGCGTATTACTATTTGCGGATTATCGTGGTGATGTACATGCGCGAATCGCGCAAGGCAGTGCCGGTGAGCCGGATTCCCTTCCCGCTCGGCGTGGCCCTCGCGGCTTGCATCTCCGCGACCATCTATCTTGGGATATTTCCCGGGCGCGTGCTGCAGTATGCGCAGGATTCGGCGCAGCAACTTGTTCGGCAGTCTTTACCTGTGCCCGAGCCCGAGCCCGCGAGCCCTTCGTCCGCGCCGGTTTCAGCGGTGCGGGAACCTCTCTAGAGGATGCCGCACGGCTTGTGGAAATTTCCCGAATAGTTATGTTTGACAAGCGCCGTGCGCTGCGGCATGATGGGGTCCACCGATTTCTGTTCTTCTCTCTGGCGGGAATAGAAGTATCGGGATGGAGGAGAGAATGTCTGAATTCGTACGCAGATTATGGGTGGAAGATGCGGGGCAGGACATCGCCGAGTATGCGGTCATGCTGGCGGTAATATTAGTTCTGGTGGTGGGGACGATTCGATTGATCGGCTCCAACGCCAATAACGTTTTCTCCAATACGGCGAGTTCGATACAATAGAAGTTGCAGCTTGCTCAAGCCACTGCGGTTTGAGAGCGCAGCGCGGGAGTTTTATTTATGACGCGATTTACCTCGTTTAGCGGGCAGTTTCGCTACTACTGGTTTAGCGGAGTAGCGGCTGCGGCAGGGCTTGCGGGGAAATCGAGTCAACCATGATCGAGTAGATCCAAGCAAGTTTAGCCAAAAGGCCGCGATCCAGGATCGCGGCTTTGCTTTTTTAGCGTTAGGAAAGTCTTTCACCACAGAGGCACGGAGACACAGAGAAAATCTTTAAATTGTTTCTTTCTCTTTTCTCTTTCTCTGCCCTTTTGGCGAACAGTTTACTTCTGGAGGTGGGCCAATGATCGTCAACATGTCAGAGAAAGCAACCGAACAAGAGATTGAACATGTGATCGAGCGCATTCGCGAGGCGGGCTACCAGCCGCATGTTACACGTGGAGTGGAGCGGACTATTGTGGCTGCGGTGGGAAATGGACGCCGCCACGAAATCGAGGCGCTGCAGGTGGCGCCCGGCGTGGATAACGTGGTTGCCATTGCACAGCCTTTCAAACTGGTCAGCCGGCAGGTCAAGCCGGAGCGATCGGTGGTGAATGTGGGTGGAGTCTGCATCGGTGGACCGGGAGTGGTGATTATCGCCGGACCTTGTTCAGTGGAATCTCGCGAGCAGTTGTTGGATACGGCGCATGCAGTGAAGCGCGCCGGGGCGACGATGCTGCGCGGGGGGGCTTACAAGCCGCGAACTTCGCCTTATGACTTTCAGGGGCTAGGACTGGAAGCGTTGAAGATCCTGCGCGAAGCGCGTGAGCAGTCGGGGCTGCCGGTGGTGACAGAAGTGATGAGCACCGAGGATGTGGACGTCATCTGCGAACATGTGGACATGTTGCAAGTGGGGGCGCGAAACATGCAGAACTTCGCGCTGTTGCGGCGATTGGCTACGGTGAACAAGCCGGTGCTGTTGAAGCGCGGTCCCTCGGCAACGGTGAAGGAATGGCTGCTGGCGGCGGAATATTTGCTTTCGGGAGGAAACAGTGAGGTTGTGCTTTGCGAGCGCGGCATCAAGACTTTTGAAACGGAGATGCGGAACACGTTCGATCTCGCCGCGGTGGCGTTGGCCCGCGATCTTTCTCATCTTCCGGTGATCGCCGATCCGTCGCACGGGACGGGCAAGCAGAGTCTGATTGCGGCGGTCTCGCGGGCGGCGGTGGCGGTGGGAGCTGACGGATTAATTATTGAAGTGCATCCCTGCCCGGAGCGGGCGCTCTCGGATGGGGCGCAGTCCCTCGATTTTGCCGGGTTCGAGAAAGTGATGAAGGCCATCGCGGAGCCGCTGCGGAGGGTTGCGAGTTAAATCTCTAACACAGAGGACACCGAGGGACACGGGGTAAGGCAGACTGCCGGGCGTCGCCCGGCGGACAGCCGAGGGCGGCTGTCCCCACATTTTCCGGGCCGTCTCCCGACACAGGAGATGTCTTTCGACGAGTTACTGCAACGCGGACTGAGTCAGCTTCACGGCACAATAAGGATTCTTAGCTCCTCCCGAGACATTGCACTTCTGGTTGTTCACCGATCCCTGCCCGAGGGTCGAGAAGTAGATGTTCGACCCACCGTTCGACAATTCGTTATCGATCACGATGCCGCTGGTGCCTCCGAGAGCTTTCGGGGACGTCACGCAGCTGGAGGTTGGCGCGCCAGTGCAGGTTGGTGTTGTGGGCGAAGTCGTAATCGTCGAGCTTTCCAGGAATCCATCGCTCGATCCCACGCCAAAGAACAGGCGGTCGGTCGTGCCGTTGTAAAACTCGGTCAGCGGCGAACACTCGTCGCCTTTCGAGGTGTTGATCTGAAAGGTGGAAGTGGGTGCGGTGCTATTGTTCAGCACCCCGGCGGTAAAGGGAAACATGTACATTTCCGGAGCTGCCGGTGCGCCGCCGTTGTTCACGAATCCGCACACGATCATGTGCCCGGACGTGGATCCATTCACCCAGAACGCGTTATCAAAGGTTCCCGAGTGAACGTTGTTCCCCGTGCAGTCTCCTTTTCCGGTCGCCGATCCCAGGTTCACGGTGTTGCTGGCCGTGGGCAAACCGGTGGTGAAGTTCGCGGGAAGCTGGCTGACTGCCCCGCCGATCTTCGGCACATAGCTGCATCCGGTAAAGGCGAATACTTGGTCGGTTGTAGGATTGGCCGGATCTGTGATTGCATACGGCGGATCCACAATCCCCGTCCCTGCCCCGTGCCCCGCCCACCCAATGGTTTGCTGCGCAGCGTATGTGCCGCCAGGGCTCGTCAGACTGACCGAGTACAAGTAGCCTTCACCGTCTCCGAGAAAAATCAGGCCCGCCGTGTCATCCACAACCGGAGCGGTGAGCACCTTGGTGGCCTGAGTCGAGACCGTAACCGGCCAGCCCCCAGTGCTAACCAGTGCCGGCGCGCCGCCGCGGAATACGGGCGTGATCTTGTATAGCAAGCCGTTGTCGGCGCCTACGTACGCCGTATCCGCGTTGTAGTCCACCCATGGTGAGGAATTCGAATTGGTCGCGGTGGTTTCGATGGTGAGCGAGGTCATGCAACCCGGCGTCGTCGGGCTGGCACACGAGGTGGGAGTCAGCGGACTCAACACCGTTCCATCCTGCGCCGGCGGCGTTGGAATCGGGCTCGGCAACACGAGAACGTGGAAGTAGGAAGCCCCGCCCGTGCTTTCCACGAACGCCACTTTGGTTCCATCGGCCGAAGGGACCACCGACGTCTTGATTTGGCCGCCGGACTGCGTCACGGTGTTGTAGGCGAACGCGACCCAGGGCGATCCACTATTGCACGGCGGACTCGCTGAGGTGTAGAGGTTGTTGATCCCGACCAGATTGGCCTGCGTCCCTGAAGCAACGGTCAGCCCCATCATAAGGTAATCGGAGTTGCAATTCTCCTGGACCACATCGAACTGGTATTTCGCCGGGAATTGGTTCTGCGGCACGTAGCCATTCTCCAGCGAAACGGCCCAATCGATTTTCATTCGGCGCCGAGGTGGGTTCACACCAATGCGGAGATTGCGCAGCGCCACTTGCCGCATCACCATGTTGTAAACATAACGCGGGTCGCGGTCTCCCGCCGCGAGTACATCGTCGGCGCGTATGCCGGGCATCAGCAGGCGCTGCGAACTCCAGTCGTGCGGATACCCCAGGTGCGTCGGTCCGGTGCTCGTGGCACTTGTTGTGGTCCTCTCCATCCCAGTCTGGGCCGCCAGCGGAATACTCATCACAAGCAACCCAAGAGACAACCCAAGGAGCAACCCAGCCGCCACGCGGAACCAACGGAATGTGTACATTCGCATCGTGTTTTTCCTCAAAGTTTCGCCATTAGGTCATTCTCATCTTCGCTCACATTTTGGGAATTTGGGACCTTACCTTAGTAATGCGCTGCATGGGATTGCCGCCGGATTACCGACGTGCATGGGCATGAGTCCTTCGGCCTAGCTGGCGCTGAACCGGAGGCGGCTAATTACGCCTTCGCGTTTAGCCAAATGCAAACAGTTCAGACGGTGAGGAAGTTCTCTTCTAGTGCAACGTTTAGTGCAACGTTGTGGTTTTGCACCGAGTTGGGGAGGGATTGGATTTGAATCAGTGGACCTGCGGAGGCTGCTCGGGTCCGTTTCAGCATGTTCGCCGAGGGGATGCCAGTTCTCTGGAAAGACTTCTCGCAATCCGCAGTGGAGGGCCCGCGCATGTTGCCTTCCATGTAGGCCAAGCCGGGGCAACGGGTGCATGTTCCCACGTGAGCGCAAGTCGAACAGGTGGGAAGATCCCGGGCGCGAATCGAGCGGACTTCGTTCAGCTCGGGAGAATGGCGCCAGATGTCGAGGAATTTCTGCCGCCGCACATTGCCGCTGGGAAGCGGAAACTGCACACAGGGAAACACGTCGCCGTAGGGAGAAATGTAGCAGGCGGTGTGACCGGCGCTGCACGGGACACCGTCCATGACGTCTTCGCCAGGCGCGGGTGGAGGAGCACAGAATTCTTCCACGTTGCCCACCAGTTCCTGATTATGGAAGACCTGCTTGAGATCAGACCCCGGAATTCGCAGGGCGATGATGGATGTATCTCCGTCCATTTTGGGCGTGATCGTGGGATCGAGGGTGTAGAGAACTCCCAGATCTTTCGCCAGCGCCATCACTCCGGTGTTGTCCGAGAAATTGCCAGCCATGAGAACGTTGGCGATAGTAACTTTCAGCCCCTGGGACTTCAAGAATCGAATCGCTTGCACGGTTCGCTTCAGTGATCCCGGCAGTTTTGTGATGGCATCGTGAACTTCGGGGCGATGCGAGTAGACACTGATCTGTATCTGCTCGACCCCGAGCTGGCGAAGTCTGGCGGCCTCTTTTTCGCGGATCATCACCCCGTTGGTCTTCACCTTTACGTTGAACAACAATTGCCGCGCGCGTTCCACGATCTCAAAGAAATCCCGGCGCATGAGAACTTCACCGCCGCTGAGGGAGAGGAAAAAAACGCCGGCATCGGCGAGTTGTTCGAGCACATCGACGATTTCCGCCGTCGTCATTTCGCCATGATCGTCGTGATCCAGGTAACAATGCACGCATCGCTCGTTGCAGCGGTAGGTGATATCGAAGTGAACGCTGATGGGCAGGCCCAAGTCCAGCGCTTTCTGATTCATCTCGGCAAGAAGGCTCATTGGTTCCCCGGGGACGAAGAAAAATCCATGATTGGCTGTTCCGATACCAGCAGAATTCCGTGCTGCGAGAGTTCGTCGACGAAGCGGTCTGCGCCGCGCTGCGCTCGTTCCCGATCGACATCGAATTCCCGGCAGATTTTGCTGGCGACAATTTCCGACAGTGGCGTGCGCCCATCGGCCGCCTGCCAAATCGCAGAGGCGACTTCATTGAGAGTGAAGAAAGTCGAATCGACCGCCGACATCACCATCATTTCGCCGCCTAGCATGCGGGCGGCGATCGCCGAGCTCCGCGAAATATATTTTTCAGCCATCATGATTCTCCGACTAACGAATTAAGTCCCAGACACGCTGGTCGGGAACGAATACTAAGCGGTGGATCGGAACCAAACTAGCGAACTCGCACGCCGACTGAAAAAGCAGTTTTACCAGCGCAGGATCATGGGCGAAAAACAAGATGTTCCTCAGCAGTCGCTGGATGGCGTCGGTTGGGCTGATGGGCTCGATGCTGTTCTGCAGGCCTTTCTCGAGCAAAAAGAGTGCGCTAAGCGGAGCGGAGCAGTTCTCGCCGGGCCGCGCCAATTCTCCTGCAAAAGGCGTGCCGTAGGCCATGTATCGATTGCCTTCGCGCCGCACGTAGGAGACTTCGTCGGTGAGCAGCGTCGCATCGGGCGGGGCAAGGCGGGAGATCGTGGTCTTACCCGCGCCGGAAACGCCGGAAAACAGGAACGCCTTTCCGTTGCGAATGGCGCTGGAGGCGTGCAGAAGAAATCCGCCCTGCCTGGCCAGCAGCAGCGTATGCAGGATGCGCAGGACGGCATCGATCGAATACGGGTTTGCCGTCTGGTGAATGGTTCCGCGGCGGCCTGCTGTCTCCCATTCGGCACGGAGGTCGCCCCATTCTATGAGCCAACGTGCGGAGCGGTGTGTTACCCTCACACCCGCAATTGGATCGCAGAATTCGGGCGGCGACAAATTCACATCGAGGTCGAATTCCGCGTGTGATTCCGAGCTTACGAAACCGACATAGCGTCTTTTTAGCATCGCAAGAAAATCCGGGGAGGTCGTGTTCAACCTAACGGCAACACCACCAATAGCAATCACTACACTTAGACAGTCGGGTTTCTCGATCAGCCGGGGAAATGGGGAGTCGTGCGTACGCCGGGCAATCGGCATCGCGCCGATCTCGATGGATAGGTCCTCTTTCTCGGTTGTGGCGAGGGTAGTTGTCATGGTTGAGAAGTACGGGATGAAAGAACGCTGGGAATCCCGCGCACTGCGCCGAATACACCGCGAAAAAACTGTTCACTTCGCGAGGGGCTTGCCTGCAGGCGCGCCGCATGAATGCGCAACGCGAGACTGCGGAAGTGATCCCAGCGGCACAGCATCCACGCCAGTGCGCGCTGGAATAGTGAGACACGTTGGCTCGGAACGAGACTGCGACTGCCGCGACGAATGCCGGACACTCGGCCCAGCAGTTCGGATGTGGCTACGGGCGGATCGTTTTGGGGTACGGCATCGCCTCTCGTGATCAACGTAACGCAATCTTGATCGTGTTGCTTTCCGATCAGTCGATGAGCAAAGAAGCGGTTGTCGCGCATAACCAACACGATGTCTCCGGGAACGACCTGGTTGTGCGCTACGAATTGAATCGTGAGCAGATCGCCCGGCCACAAGGAGGGAAGCATGCTCGTTCCCCGCAGCTCCAGACGAACGGCGCCGCCGCCGCGAAGCATCACGACCGCAAGACCAAGCTTACGATCATCGCGAGCTTCCAGCGTGTATGACATAGGTGGCAAATTACGAACTATGCGGACGCGATCTGCACATAAGGTCGGTGGGGCCGATTTTGCCGCAGGATAGCGCCATGGTCTCGAACACCCGCTCGTGACGGAAGGCGGGGTCTTGATAGGGCTTCTTGACGACTTCCTTGTCATCAGCTTTAGCTTTGCCGTTCTCCTGGGCCATGGTCCTCCTGATCGTCGGCATTGCGCGCGTACGACCTTAACGTGAGCTTGGCGATTGCACTTCTCCTTGCGCCGTCGAATTCATTGCCGCCATGGAAACTTCCTGACGGGCTTCCACTAAATCTGCAGCGAGAATGTCGTGTAGGAACTGTTTCACATCCTGTTCCGCCTGCTGGTGATGAACGGCGAATTCCCGTTCGACAATGGCGATCAGTTCGGCGAGGCTTTTGGGAGATTCGAGCGATTGCCAGATTAAAGATCCGGTGGCGTTGAAGCTGTAGATGGAGGAGAGGTCACCGACTTTGCAGCGCACGGGAACGATCAAAGTCTCTCCGGCAATGCGGCGTGAGACCACGGCTTTTGAGCGTACGAAGACCTGGTCGAAATGAGAAGAGTCAAAGTCTTCAATCAGTTCCGGTTTTCGTAATGAGACTGTTTCCATAGAAACTTTTGAAAAGCATTATTACTTTTCGATTACCGCAGAACCGCGTCTATAAAGCAATTGCGCCGTTGGGCAGAGGTATTCGGTTGGTTATCGCTCTTAGTGGTTCCCAACTGTAGACACCACGGAGAGTTAGGGCATCGTCGCAACGTGAGGGGGCTTCGGGCTTCGGGCTTCGGGCGCGGCGAGTTTGAGGGTGGACAAAGAAAAGCAAATCGTTATACAAAGAGATGCGCACGATGCCCCGCTTTGACCTCACGATTGCCGGCGAAATCAATCTGGATTTGATCTTGTACGGTGTTCCCGAAGAACTGCCGCGCGAGCGCGAACTGCTGGCCGACGGCATGATGCTGACTTTGGGTGGATCCTCCGCGATTATGGCGCACAATCTCGCCGCACAGGGCAGCCGCGTGGGTTTTCAGTCGCGCATTGGGGACGACCAATTCGGGGAGATTGCGCTGCAGCCGCTGCGGCAAAGTGGCGTGGATGTTTCGCGCGTGCGGCAAACAGCCGGCGCGGTGAAGACTGGGTTTACGGTGATTTTGCAGCGTGAGGGATGGCGCAACATGGTGACCTATGCGGGAACCATCGCGGAGCTGACGTGGGACGATTTGGATTTTGAGTACCTTACGGATTCGCGGCACTTTCATCTTTCGTCTTTTTATCTGCAGAGCGGGTTGCGGGCGCGGGCTCCGGAATTGTTCCGCAAAATGAAAGATGCGGGACTTACGACTTCGCTGGACACGAACGACGATCCGGACGATGGCTGGGAAGGCGGGCTGGAGGAGGCGCTGCGCTATGTCGACATCTTCCTGCCGAACGAGCGTGAGGCGCAGAAGGCGGCGAAGGCTAACGATCTGGAGACGGCGGTGCAAAAGCTCTCGGCGATCGTGCCTCTGGTGGTGGTGAAGATGGGCTCTGCGGGTGCGATGGCGCAGCGGGGAGGAGAACGCCTGGTGAGTGCCGCCATGAAAGTCGAATTTGTGGACGCGGTGGGCGCGGGAGATAGCTTCGACTCAGGCTTTCTGCATGAGTACCTGCAAGGCGGCGACTTAGCGGCATGCCTGGCGGCGGGCAATCTGGCGGGAGCTTTCTCGACTACGCGCCCGGGAGGAATTGAAGCGTTTCGAGACGCGTCGTATCGTAAGGACTTCCTGGAAGAACATAGACTGCAAAAGTAAGGCGCGGAATCTCCTGTAGTCTCCCGCGGCAAATCCATCCTGAATTTATCTGGCTGAGGATTTTGTAGTTACTCTAGTCACCATCGGGTATCGGCAAAAATGACTATGATTGAGCCTTGGGACAGTGATGAAAAAACTTAGTTTCCTGGTCTCGCTTACCAACGACGATAACGACTATCAGCAGGAGCAGGCGGCTGCGGCGGATAAAGCGGCGCGGCGTTTGGGTGTGGATGTCAAGATCGTCCATGCCAACAACGACGCGGTGACACAGAGCCAGCAGTTGCTGCACTACATCCAAGGTCCGGCGGCGTCGCGACCCGATGCGATCATGTTCGAACCGGCGAGTGGGACGGGGTTCCCGCAAGTCGCACGCGCCGCAACGGCAGCGGATATTGGCTGGGTCATCCTGAACCATGACGCGGACTATATTCATCAGTTGCGGCAGAATTGCCACGTGCCTGTCTTCTCGATCAGTTCCGACCATGGGGAGGTTGGACAGATTCAAGGCAAGCAATTTGCGGCGATGTTGCCGCAGGGCGGATCGATTTTATACATCGAAGGGCCGGCCAACAGTTCTGCAGCGCACGAGCGAACCGCGGGCATGAACCGGACGAAGCCGGCGAATATTCAAGTGAAGGCGATGCGGGCCAACTGGACCGAGGAGAGCGCATATCGCGCGGTGAGTTCGTGGCTGCGGCTGCGGACTTCGCAAGAAACGCACATCGACCTGGTGGGTGCGCAAGACGACAGCATGGCGGCGGGCGCGAGAAAAGCATTTGCGGAAATCGCGGAGGGTGAGCGCGAGCGCTGGCTGAAGATTCCGTTCACCGGCTGTGACGGCTTGCCCAAGACGGGTCAGGCATGGATTCGCAATGGATTGCTGACGGCCACAATCTATATACGTCCCAATACCGATCTGGGGTTGGAGATGCTTACGGAAGCGATACGGACCGGAATGCAACCGCCCGAGCGAAAGCTGATCGCTCCCGAGTCGGTGCCCTCACTCAAAGAACTTGCAGCGCGCACCGCGAAGAGCGAAAGCGAGAATGCTTACCGGTCAGCGGGCGCCTGAATCTGGAGGGTGCCGCAGCGCAGGCACGGCGAGGCTTACAACGAACGCTTGGAAGCGGAAATAGTTGCGAGCAAGGCATCGTCGGCTCCTTCTTTGCCCAGGCGCTGACGCAGGTCGGCATTCAAAGAAAAATCCACTTTAAATTTGTCGACTAGAACCGACAGGCGTTTGCAGGTGATTCCGCCCTGTAGGCCCTTTTCCACTTCAGCCAGCGAGAACGGCTTTGGCTTGTCCGTTTTTGCCTCGATCGTTTTTGTCTCGACCGTTTTTGCTTCGATCGCGGGTGGTGGAGTTTTTATAACGGGCTCCGAGGCTTGCCAGTTCGCTTCCTGCCTGGAGATCAGGCCTTGCTGGAGCATTTCTTGCAGGCCGGTTTGGGAGTTGGCACCCTGTTGGCGAGCGGCTTTGCGAAACCAATTCGCGGCTTCGTGGGGTTTTTTCGGGATTCCTGTTGCCTCATCACCACGCCGATATAAAGACCCCAAGTTGTACTCCGCCGGACCATAACCCTGGGCGGCGGATTTACGCAACCATTCCAATCCTTGTTTTGGATCCTTCGGAATGTATTGCTCGCCTTCCATATACATGATCGCCAGTGCGAGCTCGGCGGCGGGATGCTCCAGGTTGGCGGCCTTCCGCAGCCAGTCCACGCCTTGCTTTGAATCTTTGGGCACACCAGTTCCGCTGAGATACGCCTTGGCCAGCTCGTACTGGGCTTCGGCATTTCCCTCCTTCGCTTGTTTGTGAAGGGCCGGGATGTTTGGCGCTTGTGCGACGACGGACGGCAGGTTGAGGCATCCGGCGATGATGCAAAGCAAAACGAAATGACACGCGATTTGGCGGAGATTCATGGTTAACGCGTTTCTGCGAAAGTCGCGCGGAGCATGGGGGAGATATTAAGTCGGGTTTCAGATGAAGTCAACCGTTTCAGAGGACCTTGCCCTATCACTGCGTCGTTGATTACGAGGTACCATTCCAGAATGATTCCGTGCTACTCTTACGCGAATTAGCGGACTGGCAGCGCTCGGCGCGGGGAAACAGCGACGGCTCGCGGCCCGCGCCGGACAGCCGACGGCGGCTGTTAGCACAGGGGTATTGCAGGATTACAGCGTAACTTTGATGAAATACTGCACCGCATGTCACAAGACTTATCCCACCGACCATGACGTGTGTCCGAGCGATAAGACGCAACTCCAGGTAGCGCACGAGCTACAGCCGGGGATGATCATTCGAAATAAATATCAGATCATCGATCGGATTGGGATCGGCGGGATGGGGCTGGTTTATCGCGGGCGGCATCTCACGTTCAACGAGCTGTGCGCCATCAAGATTGTCAATGACGACATTGCGGGAAATGCGAGCTTTCTGCAACGCTTCCAGACTGAGGCAATGGTTACGCGCAAGCTGCGGCATCCGAACGCGGTAAGAGTGGACGACTTCGACTATACCGAGGATGGCCGGCCCTTCATCGTGATGGAGTTGGTGGAGGGGAAAAACGTGAGCGAGGTTCTGCAGGCGGAAGGCGCACTGGCGGTTCCGCGCGCCATCCGAATTGCGCGGCAAGTAGGCCAGGCCATTGGCGTGGCTCACAGACTGGGCATCGTACACCGGGATCTGAAGCCGGGAAACATTATCCTCACCAAGGACGAGCAGGGTGAGGAAACTGCGAAGGTGCTCGACTTCGGAATTGCGAAGTTGCGGGAAGCTGCGGGTGGAGACCGGCCGGAGATGACAATGACCGGCATGGTAGTGGGAACGCCGTTGTATATGTCTCCGGAGCAGTTTCTGGGGAAAAAGGCGGGAGGAGAAGTAGACGGGCGTACGGATATTTATTCGCTCGGAGTGGTGCTGTATCAGATGATCACGGCGCAGTTGCCGTTTGAGGCGGAGACTCCGTACGCGCTGATGCTGCAGCATCTGCAGTCGAGCGCGCGGCCTCCGCATGAGGTGAAACCGGAGCTGAAGATTCCAGCGGCGCTGTCGCAGGTGATTTTGAAGGCGATGGAGAAATCGCGGGAGCAGCGGTTCCAGAGCGCGGAGGAGTTTGTCGCGGCACTGGACCAAGTGACGGCTGGCAGCGTGAGCGATGCGGCGGTAGGCGCATTGACCGCACCAAGCGCGATGCAGGCCGCACCGACGTCGTCGGCTGCGATGGTGGCTTCGCCAGTCTCCACGATTGCGGCTCCAAGTTCTGCAGAGTCCACGGCCGGCGGGCCCGCGCCCGTGGCGGCGATTGTGCAGTCGGCTCCTGTAGCGGATCCGGCGGTGATCAATAGCGCGGCACAGCATGTGTTTCTGCCGCCGAAGGGCGTGGGCGCGAAGCTGATTCTGCGGGTCGTGCTTGTCTTGGTGGCAGCGGCTTTGGTGGCGGGAGCGGGATATTTAAAATTCCGTTCGCTTAGGAAAATCAGAATTAAGAATGCGGTGGTTGAAAAGTTGAAGGCCGCTCCGTCGGAGACGCTGCGCGGATCGGACCTTAGAGTGTGGGTGTCGGACGATCGCGAGGTAACTCTGGACGGTGCGGTTCGCGGCGCGGAGGACTTTACCTTGGCGGGGTCGCTTGCCGGCTCGGTGCCGGGCGTGGCTCACGTGCGTAATCGACTTATCGTGGTGCCGACGGAGACGTCAGATTCGCTCATCAACAAAGGGGTCACGTTTCTCGATGCGGGCGACTATTCCTCGGCGATCGATTGCTTCCGTAAAGCCTCAGCCGATCCCAATAACAGGGCAGCGAAGGATCTGCTGGACCAGGCGGTGCGAGCGCAGCAGACCGAAGAAGAATTACTTAAGAACCGGCAGTAATGTCTTGCCGGTTGGTGCCTCCGCAGAGACTAGCGTTTCACAATTCCTGGCCGTTAACATCAGGGAAAACAGAACGGACCACTTTCGAATTGCATTTCAAGCGATCAGTCTCACCGTCGTCCGCACCCTTGTAGGCCCAGGCTCTGATGGCGAAGTCGGGCGGGAAAGGACGGTTTCCTGTAAGCGCGACCTTTTTCAGATCTCGGTCTCCAGTGGCGATCAGGACACGCTTTTTTTCGTCGTACCCGTCAATAACGACCTTCATCTGCCATGCGGCTGCTTTGGCTGCGCATACGTGATAGCGCGCAAGCATGTAATGTGCGGCTGCCGCCAAATTTGCAATTAAGGACGCGCCAGGCACTCGCCGCTGGTTCACTAAGGTCGGAGCCCATGCAGCGTGGACACCGCCGCAGCAGGGCTCACGAGCATCACTAGCCCCAGCGGTGGTCAAGGCGTGGTTAATTATCTGCTGAACCCCGGAGTCGTCCAGGCGAGTACAGCCGAGGAATTCGCGGCCATCATTCACCTGCTCTTCGGGTAGGCCTAGATCCTCGATCTCTCTGCTGTCGATGACTTCTTTCGAGAATATGAATCTATTAACCGCTCCTTGACCTAAGTTCTTCTGCGAACCGAGTGCTATCAGCCAACCCCTGTCTGTAACGTCGATCGCCGCTAAAGCTGGCAACATATCGAACATCGCCAGCCTGTTGCAAGCATGAAACGCCGCGACCCACTCGTTACTCACAAGAGAGGGGCCCGCCGCTTTTGCCTGAGAAAGAGCGTCTGTAAATAGTTTTGATCTATGAGGGCCATTGGCTTCCTCCGGATTCTGCTACAAATTGAGCCACTTGCTATTGCCGGAGATAAGTCGGCGTGATCCAACGTGACGCTCACCGGGGTTTGAGCGATCTCCGCTACGTAGTCCGCTCGGAGCGTCTGTTCGGTGGCGGGTGCGAGCTTGAAACGGCAGGCGCCAGCAGCCCGAAAGACGCATCGCGTTCACGAGCCTTGGTTGAAGGCCTCCTTCACCACTGCCGCTTCGGTCTGGTCGGCCTCTGCCTGCTGAGTCTGCAGCGCGTTCGCCGCGCTGGTATCGGGCGGCGGGGCTGGGACTTCTCCGCCGGCGGTGGAAGTGTCGGGGGCCTTGGGCAGACCGCCGGTACCTTGTTTTGAGGCCAATGTCTTCAGGCCGTCGTCGATTTGCTCCTGGAAATGATTGTGCATTTCCTGCAGATCGTCGACGGAAACGGCAACTGTCTTGCCCCCAGAACAATCCGTTTTCTTGGTGCTGGTAACGATAGCGGTGACTTTCTGGTCGGAGTCGGGAGTAGTGCTGGTGCGGGTGATCACGTCGCCCGCAGTGAGTCCGCACTCCTGGCCATCGGCAACGACGGCGAGATCGCTGGCGACGACGAAGGTGGTGTGAGCGGGATCGAGCGCGGCGGGGACTTCACCGGTGCTGGCAGTAGTAGCAGCGGGGGCGGGGACGGGGGCACCGCCGGCTGCGGCAGGTTGTCCGGAGGCGGCCTGCTCGGCGGCGAGTTGGGCTTTCACCTCTTCCGCGATGGCCTGCTTCACTTCAGGAGTGAGAGCGACCGGGGCGGAGTTGGATGCCGCCGCGGACTGATCTCCGCCTCCCTGATCGGCATTCCCCGCGTCGCCACCGCCTCCGCCGCCTGCTGCGGCTGCGTTGGCTTCGGCTTGGGCCGCGTAGGCGGCCTGCAGATTTGCGGAGATCAGGTAATCCGTGAGCCAGAATGCTGCACTCGGATACACGGGATAGGGAGCGAAATATCCACCGTAGAAGCCATACCATGGAGCGCCACCCCATCCCCAACCCCAGGCAACCGGCGCGGCCCACGGGTTATAGGCCCAGCCATAGAATCCTGGGTGATAGTAGTAGCCAGGGTAATAGCCGTAATAGGGGTGTCCTCCGTAGTAATAAGAGCGGTAGACGTGGGCGTAGGCGTGACCGTTCACAACGTAGGTTCTGGAGACGTAGGTGTGTCCATTGCGTACGGCGTAGGGGCGCTGCACGTAACCGCCATGGGCGCCGGTGGTGACGATACGAGCGCCGTTGTGTTCGCTGACGACGGTTCGGCCGCCATGCATGCCATGCTCGATGTGCATGCCGTTCTTGTCGATGGAACGAATTTTGCCGTTGGGCCGGATGCTGGCGCTTCCTCCACTTTTCAGTGAGACGGTTCTACCGGGAGGGGTTCGGCTGTTGGCGGCGTGAGTCGTTGTGCCGGGCTTTCCGGTGCTTCCGGGCTTCGCAGGTGTGCCGCCTTTCCCAACCGTTCCAGGCTTGCCTGCGGTTGAGCCTCTGCTGGCGGTAGAACCCGGCTTGCTGGTGGTTCCCGGACGCGCGGTGGTGGAAGGCCTGGCGGCGGTTCCGGTTCTGGCTGATGTGGTTCCGGGCTTGGACACGCCGGTCTTCTGGCCAGTAGTTGTGCTGTGGCCGGGCGTAGTTGTGTGGCTAGCGGCGGCGGGATGCGCGGGAGCGGCCTTAGGCGCGGCGGGTTTAGGCGCAGCGGGTTTAGGCGCGGGCGCGCTGGGCTTCTTTTGGCCCCAAGCAAGGGACGGAACCGCCAGGATCAGGAAGAACAGCAAGAAGATTTGCAGTCTACTCTTAGGCCTCATAAAGGAATTCATCGCGACCTCCCGACGGTCGGAACTGTCAATTCATATGGTGACTTCGTTGGTAAAAACGTTACTAACCCCGCTTCCCGCATGGGAAACAGCTCAACCTCTTTTGAAAGGGGAGCGTTCAGGCAGACTACGCATCCCGCACAAGGGGGGCGACGGAAATCTTGCGCCAGGGAAGCGGGCAAGTCAAGAAAATTCCCAACGCGTGATCGAGGATTACTTGCGGCCGACGCTCAGGTTCAATCGGGACATACCGGTTTTGGCAGCCTGGTTATTGGGATCGAGGTGCAAGACAATGTCGAATTCGCGGCGGCCGTTTTCGTAATCTCCAGCCCCGGCGTCCGCTTCGGCTTTTTTGAGAAGTCCTGGAATGTCTTTGGCGGTAAAGCCTGCGTATTCGCCGGCTGGTTTCGGCTCGGCGGGCTTGGGCGAAGATTGAATCGGCTGCGCCGGCGTTTTCGGCTTTCGAAGGCTGGAAGCGGCTGGGGGCGCGATTGTCGCTGATTCAGGGGACGGGGCAGCCGCAGGGGCGGTGTTGGAAGGGGTGGTGTTCGGAAGTGCCTCTTGCCGGGGAGCCGGCTGCGAATCGTTGGACTGGGATCTAATTGAATTGGCTGGCGGCGGGCTCTTCCGCAGAGCGGGAAGCGCATACAGGGTGGCCAAGGCGAGAACACCCACCGCCGCAAGCGAAACCAAGAGCCGGTGGGAAGCCATCCAACTGACTTCGGCTTCGTTGGGGTCGAGCACTGACAACCTGGCGGTAGGAAAAGCTGTCGCCTGAAGACCGGAAGTCTTCGTCTTGGACGGCTGGGTCCTGTGTGGCTCGGTCTTGAATGGCTCGGCGGCTCGAACCGATTCAGAAGCCGCATCGGGATCGGGGGTCAGGCCTATGGGCTGCCTTCGAACCGCATTCTGCAGTTGCGTTGCGAAATGGGCATAGTTTTCAGTAGAGGTCCAGAGCAGCTCGTTATCCCCGCCGGTGGCCGCATCCGCATTCAAGGCACGAAATTGCAGTCCGGGCAAATCACGCAGATGCTCGTAGGTTTCCTGGCTTACGAAAATCTGGCCGGGCTGCGCCTGGCGAAGCAGGGAGTGGGCGGGCGAGACCGGACCGGGGTCACCTTCGAGAAAAGGCCGAAGCTCGATGGGACGGTGGACAACGACGGCGGCGCCGAAACAATCGTTGGGACGGCGCTTGCAAAACTCGATAATCGAGCGCTCAATGGACTTGGCAGCCTTCAGGGCCTGCGCCGCGCTGCTGAAGTGCGCCGACATTCCGGCTCGCAGTTCGTCGGCGGGGTTGCCCTGGGCGGCCGTGACGACGTCGGAGATCATGCATACCAGGTTGCTGGCCGTCTTCCAGGAAACGTCGGATGAATTGGCTCGCAACTGAGCGGGAGTCCAAAGGCGGATGGAGATATCCGCCGCCACCGAATAGGGCTGGCGGGCGGCGCCTTCAGCCTTATCGCGGCCCGATCGAAGAATTTGAGGTCCCGCATTCATGTCTGTTGGGCGCTGCATCAGTTGCGGCCGGCGCGGTTTCTCGAGTTCGAAATCACGCCGCGATACCGTGGTCTCGGCAAGACTGCCAGCTTACGTCAAAAGAGGCCTGCGCGTAAACCCCACGGAAGTGGGGTTTTCGAAGGTCAAGGCGCGTGCGCAAAATGAGGTTGCGGTTCCGATCCGCGGGCTGCTTCCCTACTTGACTTCAAGATATCTGTGAGTATTATGGCGTTACCTCTGGCAGCCCAGTGGCTCGGTGCTCAGTCACTGCAGGCGCGAGATTCCAGGAAAACTATGGCGGCGTCATCTCGTTGTTTTTGGTCTTCTGCGCTTCGTTTGGTTTTGTGTAACTTGCTGGCGGTAATCCTGTTAGCTTCCCTTCCCCGAACCGGTGTGGACGCGAAGGAACCGCCGCTGAACGTTATCGAACTCTACGACGGCCCGAACGGGGCGGCGTACCTTCAAATTGCGGAATTCACGATCAATGGGAAGGCGGAGGTGCGGGCTTGCGGCGGCATGGAGAGAATCGATAAATCCGCCTATTCGAAGCTAGCCAAGGTGCCGCTCGCAGGGGCGAGCACGCTGGAGCGTGGGGCCGACGGAGTAATGAGGATTACCCGGGATTCGGGGCCGACGTGCGTAGTGCCTTCAAATCTGAAACTGGAAAAGAACGAGGGTTCGACGCCGGCGGAACTGGCCGAGTTGGCGGTGGTTCAAGGGCGTGTGGTGGCTTCATCTCCGGCCGGAGTAGACGCACCTCAACCTATAAAGCGTGGGGTAAAGATTCAATTTGTGGCTGCTGCGGACACCGAGTTGGCGGAGTATCTTCGCGCCGAGCTCGCCAGCTCGATTCCGGGATGGCGGGATTATCTCGGCAGATATCCGACAGCTCCGCATGCCGGCCAGGGCAAACAATCGCTGGCGGCGCTGCTGGTAAAGGAGGGGGAAGACCATCTGGCCGCATATCGCAAGTCGGCCGGGACGGCGGCTCCGGCCTACGCAGAGTTGAAAACCGCGAAGGAGCGGGCGGACCAAGCGCGAGATTTGGTGCCATCGTCGCCGGCGGCGCTGAAGTTGAGAGATGACGTACGTGGCGAATTGGAAACGCTGACGGAGAAAAGCCGCGGTGAATTTCAAGCTTATAAGTTGGCCTTGACTGGGCGCACCGCGGGTTACGCGCATTTGATCCAAGCCCGCGACCTGGCATCTGCAGCCATGGAGGTCGACTCCACATTTGATCAGCTGCAAGCCCTGCAGACGAACATTGCCGCCGAGGGCCGTACACTGGAGTCGGCTATGACTGCGGCCGAGGGGCTGAAAGCCAAGCAGCGCTTTGATGAAGCGCTGACGGCCATTTCCGCCTACATATCTTTTGCCGACGAAGAACCCCGCATCTCAGCGATTGTGGATGGAGCTTACAAGTTTCACTTTGAGCAAGGCGCCAAATTCGCCAGCAGCGAAAAGTGGCAGGATGCCGTTCGCGAACTGCGAAGAGCCAATGAGATCAAAAAGACGCCGGAAGCCGGAGCCGCGTTGAAGAAGGACGAAGAGGGCCTGCAAACCGCGACCACCCGCGGGGATGCGGACGCGGCACTGGCGAAGAGTTCAGAGTTCGAAGCACAGAAAAAGTACATCGAAGCGTATGAAGTGCTGGCCGATCTGCCGCCCACGGCGCGGGCGCTGGTAGGGGAGCGGATGCAAGCACTGGGAGACAGTTACATCAAGAGCGCGTCGGCGGAAGCCAAGACTCTGCAGGCGGCTCATACTCCGATCCATGGCCGGAATGACGAAGTGGAAGCGGAGCGCGCCTACGACCTGCTGGTGCGCGCCTACAACGTGGGCGGAGAAGAAGACAAAGACCTCAAGTTGCGCATTGACTTGCTGGCCGAGACTATCAGCGACCATTACCTGGAGGTAGCGAAGCGTTATCTGGAAAAGCCGCTGGGTTCGGGAGTCGGGCTGGCATGGCTTTATCTCGACCTGGCGCAACAATATAAACAGGGACGCGATGACGTTCGTGATGAGCGGACGAAGAGCACGGCCATGCACCAAATGCGCTCCAAGCTCTCCATTCGCGTGACATTTCGAGATCAGACGTCGCGGCGCGACAGCGCTGGTTTTGCGGAGCAACTCCAAGATGCAATCGCCACGGGGTTGGAGACGTCAGGGTTGCCGGTGCGTGTCGTGCGTTCTAACGACACAACGAATGCGGACGCTAATTTCCAGCTGATTGGCGACATATTGCAGCGTCGGCCTACGATGGTGCCGACGGTGGAAGCGAAGGAGTCGAAATACCGCTTCAGTTCACGGGAAGTTCCCAATGAAGCCTGGAACAAAATGAACCGGGAATACGAAGCGGCGAATCTGGAACTGGAAAGCGCGCAAAAGGCGCTGGAAGGCGCGCAGGCGCACGGCAAGAAGAAAGAAATATCGGAGGCCAACGACCAGGTAACGGCGGCCGAGAAAAAGGTTCAAGAAGCGCACCAGAAGCTGGATTCGATTCCTAAAACTAACGCCGAGGATGTGATCGAGCCTTACAGTTATACCAAGAAGTCGATTGACCTCAGCGCGGTGGTCGAACTGGCATTTCGGATTGTCGATTCCTCGGGCAACGCAATCGAGATTGTGCCCGCCTTCAAAAAAGAAAATCACAACACCGTGGTGATTCTGGAGAATGTGAAGCCGGAAGACACCGAAGGGATCAAGGCGCAAGGTTCGCCGCCCGATGAAATCCAGTATCTGAATGATGTTGAAATTGAGGCGCGCGAAGCGCTGATCAAAGCGGCGCGAAAAAAGGTGGAAGGGCTGCCGGCATGGATTCTGGAGCAGGCGCACAAGCGAGTGCAGGACGGTGATCTTGACGGAGCGGCGGAAGCTTACATCCTGTATCTGAATGCGACAGCTGAAACCGAGACGAAAGAACGCGGCGAAGCCAGGAAATTCCTGCTGGATAATTTCAACATACGGTGGGTGACCATCACACCCATTTAAGAAGTGTTTCTGGCGATGGAACGACGGCTTAGCGAGAGAACATGAGTACCCAACCCCTGACGCGGATCGGCAAGTACGAGGTCACCGGCCTTCTTGGGCGGGGCGGCATGGGTCTAGTCTATCGGGCCTTCGATAAACATCTGGGCCGCGAAGTGGCGATTAAAACTATTACTGAAGGTTTCGCCGGGGACCCGGAGATGCTGGAGCGCTTCTATCGCGAGGCGGCCAAGACCGGCATGCTGAAGCATCCAAACATTGTCACGGTCTACGATCTGGGCGAACAAGAAGGCTTTCCTTACATTGTGATGGAGTACGTAGCCGGAGAAGCTTTGGATCGGGTGATCCAATCTGCCCGTCCGCTTCCTCTGGCTTTCCGACTGAGGATCATCGAGCAGGTATGCTCCGCGCTGGCCTATGCCCATCGCAATGACGTGATTCATCGTGACGTGAAACCGGCGAATGTGATTGTGCAACCGGACGGAGTGGCCAAGCTGCTGGATTTTGGAATCGCCCGCCAGGAGAAACAGGAGCGCGGCCTGACCCGCACTGGGAACGTGATTGGAACCATCCACTACATGGCTCCGGAACGGCTGAGGGACCGCGCCTTCGACGGCCGCTCCGATATCTTCTCGGCGGGAATCATGCTCTACCAGTTGCTGACCGGACAACTACCTTTCAGCGGCGAAGATTTCAGCGTAGTACAGAAATTGTTGAACGAAAAGCATCCGCCACTGGGCAACTACCTGCAGGATTATCCGGCGGCGCTGGATGCGATCCTCGATCGCTCGCTGGCCAAGGACCCGGATGAGCGCTACAACTCTGCCGACGAAATGGCGGCGGAGATCTATGCGGTAGCGGAAGAAGTGAAAAAAAACCAAGTGCTGGAAATGTTTCAGCGAGCCGAGTCGCTGGTGAAGGAGCAGGAATATACCAAGGCGCGGGAGCTCCTGCTGCAAGTCACGAAGCTGGATGGCCAGCATACGGGGGCCCGGCAATTGTTGGTGGTGGTGCAGCAGAACCTGGCATTGCGGCAGCGCGCGGGGCAGATCAAGGAACTGAAGTTTCAGGCTGATGCGGCGCTGCATGAGAGGCAATACGACGTGGCCATCAGTCAGATCGAGGAAGCTCTTCGGCTGGACCCGTCCAGTTCGGAATTGGCGGAAATGCTGGAATCGGTGCGCCGGAAAAAGCAAGCTCGGGAAAGGATCGAGGGATATCTGCAGCAGGCCGACGGGGCGCGCACCCGCGGAGATTTAGAGGCGGCGCAGGCGATTATCGCCAAGGCGCTGGATCTGGACAAGGAGGATTCCCGGGTTCGGGCCGCGTATGCGGCTGTGGTGCAGCAGGTGGAGGAGGCGGCGCGGCTGGCAAAGACGCGGGAGTTGCTGGATTCCGCACGCAGCGAGATTGGAAGCCGGCATTTTACCGCGGCGATGAAATTGTTAAGCGACGTGGAGCAGATCGATCCTTCCAATCCAGAATTGATCTCTCTGCTCAAGCAGGCGAAGTCCGGACAGGAACAAGAGCAGCGGCGGCGGGTGGTGGAACAACTGCAGAACGAAATCTCGGTGGCTACGACCCACGAACAGCTCACCACAGCAGCGGCCCGGGTGAATATAGCGCTGGAGAGAATGCCGAATGAGCCGTCCTTACTGAAGTTCAAGGGGCAATTAGTCCGGCAGATCCGGGACTTCGAGGCACGGCGCGAAGTGGATGATACGGTGCAGCGATGCCGGGCGCTGCTTGAAACTGCTCCGCACGAAGCTCTGCAACTGGTGCGAGACAAGCTGCGGGAGTTTCCCGGCAACGAGCGGCTGCTGGTTCTGCAATCGAGCGTTGAGGAGCAAATAGAGAACATCAAGTTGCAGGAATCCCGCGAGCACTTCCTGGCGCAGGCCCACGAGGCGATCAATCAACGCCAATACCGGCAGGCGGTGAGGCTGCTCGAAACGTGCCAGGCGGATGGAATCTTTTCCGGTGAGATTGCGGAGTTGCTTGAGTTTGCCCGGCATGAAGCCGATCAACAACAGCGTGAGTCACTGGTGGAAACAACATTTGCCGAAGCGCAGGGCCTGCTGGCGAAGGGAGCCTACGTAGCCGCGATCCGCTTGCTCGAACCCGTGGTGCAGAAGACCAGCGATGTTTCGATGCGCGCGCTGCTGGATAAAGCGCGAAGCCAGGAGCAGGCTTTGCAACAGAAAATTGGAAATGTGCTGAGTACGGCGCAGGAGTTGGTACAGGGCGCGCTCTACGAAGAGGCGGTGACCTTTCTCCAGTCGCAGCCGGATTCGGTTTCGCAAGCGCCGCCGGTTCAGGAGGAGGTTCGGAAACTGCGAGCGACGCGCGATAACGAGGAGGCATTATTGCAGTTGGTAGGCAACGCGTATGGCGCACTGGATAATCTTGACGGTGCCGGAGGCTGGGCAACTCTGGAGGCGGGTCTGCAGTCCAATCCAGAATCGCCACTGTTGAACCGCGTCCGTGAAACATTTCAAAAGAGGATGAGAGTGACGGCTGATGAAGCGCTCTCTGCCGCATTGCAGCGGGCGCGCGCGGCTTTGGCGGCAGGCGAGCCACGATCGGCGGTCGATGTGATCCGCTCGGTCGCGGCGCTCACCGGTCACGCGAGACTTGAATTGCAGGGCGAGCGGCAACAGTTGCTGAAAGAGGCATTGCGCGCACGGATGCTGGCGCGGATCGGAATCCGCAGAACGCGGTCCTCTGCGATTCCGGCCACGCCGGAAGAGTAGGCGCAAAATGCGATTCGAAGGTACGAGATGAATCTAGTGTTCCAAGCCGCGGGAAAGACTGACATTGGTCTGGTGCGGAAGAACAACGAGGACAATTTCGGCTTCGATCTGCGGCGCGGAATCTTTGTGGTGTGCGACGGCATGGGAGGTGCAGCCGCGGGTGAGGTGGCGAGCAAGATCGCAGTGGACACGGTGCTGGCGTACTTCCACAATGATCCCGGCCATCCCGAATCGCCGGTGCTGGGACGAAAGTTTGAGGGCGTATCGGACAAGGCTGCCGGATTGGCGAACGCCATCCAATTGGCGAACCAGGCTATTCTGGAAGCGGCGGCACATAATCCAAATCGTTCCGGCATGGGTTCAACCATCGTCGCAGTGTGTCTGGACGGAAAACTTTTCTCCATCGCGAACGTCGGAGACAGCCGTATTTATCTGGTGCGAGGGGGAAGTATTCAGCAACTGACGAGCGACCATTCGCTGGTGATGGAGCAAGTGCGTCGTGGGCTGCTGACCGTGGAAGAAGCGGAGAAATCCGAAATGCAGAACGTAATCGTGCGCGCTCTGGGTTCGGAAGACAGCGTCGAACCAGATTTGGAAGACCACGAATTTGCGCCGGGAGATGTGCTGATTCTCTGCAGCGACGGCATGTCACGCTACGTTAAAGAAGACAAGATGCTGGAAGCGGTGAGCAACGACGGTTCGCTGAACCAAGCCTGCGAGGAGTTGATTGAAGCGGCAAAGAGTGGCGGCAGCGACGATAACATCACGTGCGTGCTGGTGCGCGCGGCTGAACAATCGTGGGGTGAGCGGCTGATCGACCGCTTGACGCCCGGCCGCGGTAATCATTCGCAGCAAAGCTCGACCTGAAATTTCAGTGTGCCACCTGTGAAACGCAGCGCATTCCCGACAATTCACCCGCCTGGAACGGATTCAGACCGTCCACGTGCAGTTGATAGCTGTAGGACTCCGGCTTGCCGCTGGGAAGCGTGATGTTCTTGCCGTTGGACTGCATGATCCATTCGAGGTTCGTGACCGCGCCCGCTCCCTGAGCACGGGCATCGGAGACGAATCTGAAAACAGCCCAGGGGCCTTTGTAGGAGTTGCCGAGAATTAATCCGCCCTTGGCTATCGCCTGGACTTCTTCCGGGGCGCCCGTCCAGATAAAAGTTTTCTGCTGCCCATTTTCCGTTAAAGTCTCGTTGCCAATCCTCAGTTCCACGCCTTCCATATTGCTGGGCAGGGTCTTCAGAGTGTAGGAAAACTTCGGCGTCGAGGAGCCGCTAGAATATAGCGAATCGCTCAGAGCGGCGGCACGGTTGAAAAACGCCAGAAAGGCTGGAGACGGCTTCACGGCGCTCGCCGGCGCGACATCGTAACGCGAACCTTGCTTCACCAATATTTGTTTGAGCTTATCGTCGTAGAAGGTCCACAGGGCGCCGGTTTTGGGCGCGAGGATTTCATTCAACTGATCGACTGAGAGATCCTGGTCGGACTTGGGGTCAAAGGGATATTTGCCGGTGATCTGCGCGAAACGGCCACAGAAACTCTTGCCGGCTCCATTCGCGGCTGCGGCTGGACCGAGCTTCAGCGGAGCATCCACGTTGGTGATGGGTTGCTCGAGAAGCGCTCGAACCAGACTCTCGTTGTGGAATTTCTGATCAATGCGGGTTCCCATGACCTGTGTAACGGTAACCTTGGCGGCTCCTTCCGAGGTTGAGACCTGGGAGGCCGCAGCGGGGTCGCTGGGATTGCTGACCAGCGGGGCAAGGTCAGCCTGCAGCTTACTAAGGCCAGTGATGTAAGGTTTGTTGGCGTCGGTAATAAGTTGATCGGGGAGCTTATCGGGCGCGCCTGGAGCTTCGATGGCTTGCAGGGGCAAGAACGGCGCGGCAACATCGGGATTACTAACCGCCGTATTGTTGGAAATAAACCAAAATAATTCCAGAAGAGGCGAGGTAGGTCCGGTCAGCTTTTCCAGTTTTTTTCCAGCGTCGGCAAAATCCTGATATCCGACCACGGACGATGTCTCGAGAACGGTGCGCCACTCCTTGGTAAAGTCATCGTTGTAGCGCTGAGCGAGTTGTTGCTGAAGTGCGGCTGGATCCAATTCCGAGGTGGGAGGCCGGCCCAGCACCCAATCGTCGCCGCCGAGATAGGAAGAGGGATTCTTGAGCGCTACCTGCGCGGAATTGAATCCGCCGATAGTAAACGCACCTTTGACCTTGTGGCCGCTGACAATCACTCCGACCGAATCGCGGAACTTTTCATTGAAACTGACGTCGGGATTCTTGAGAGATGCCTTGGACAACAAGGTTTGATAGACACGAGCGATTCCGTTGAACTGGAAAAGGTAGACGCGCGCGCGCGCGATCGACCTAGCGTCATTGTTTGAAGGGAACGGATTCGCGGCCGCGAGTTCCGTGCTGTAGAAATCGAACTGGGTCCGGGCGAGCGCGGTACGGTCGGCATCGATGTCTCTGCCCGCGGTCCAGTGACTGGTGAGCACAGGGGAGAGAAAATCCCTGGTGCTTTTGTCGTTATTGCTGGTGGTGATCAGGTAGGCTTTCAGCTCGTTGTAAGTTTTCTCATAGCTGCCGTCGTCGTTGGCTCCCGGCGAATCCGGAACGGTGCGGAGACCGTCCAACAACTTGCCCTGCGTGTAGGCAAACAGAAGCTGACGGAAGCGCTCGAAATATGCTCTTCTTGCGTCGGGGTACAGGTTATCGCCGATGTAGAGGCCCCAGCGCAGGCGCAGCGGCACACCGTCGGTTTCGTATTCAGCGAGCGTGGCCACATGCTGGCGCAACCGGTCGAGCTTTTGCAGGCTGGCCAGAGTGGGCACGTCATTCACTCCGCCCTGCGTGGTTCGAAGCTCATTGATGGCGGCACGGACATCGCTTTCCAACTGGCGGTTGCCGACAAAAGAAACCAGAAAGCCAATCGCACAAACCAGGGCCACGAGAGAAATTGCGGTTAAAGCGATGCGACGGAGCAGACTTACGCGAGAGCTGAAACCGCTAGCGGCCAGAGCAACGCGATCTTTTACGATGATGTCGTTGAACAACTGGCTGAGGAAAACCCACTGTGGCACTTTCCGTGATCCAGAAGCTTGCGGCGAAGGCGCGGAGGGAGCTGCGGTGAAGTTGGTGCTGCTAAAGATGCGAGTCGCACCGGCGTTCGAAGCCAGGTCTGGAGCTTGCACTTGCGGAGCAGCGACGGACACGTCTTCGACGAACACGGGTCTAACTCCGGAGAAATAAAAGCCGCGGAGAAATGGATTCACACTAAGCTGGCTGGGACGGGTGAGATCGACGAGAAACTGCACCAGGAGTGTGCGCAGCTTGCGCAATTCGCGAGGAAATTCGTAAATGGCCGGCAGCTGACTGCCATCGTTTTCGCGGCCGAGCAGATCGAGCCGGCGTTCCGCGAGCGAATAAAACAGCTCATCAAAAGCTTTGCCGAGGCGCCGGGTTTCTTCTTCCGCGTAAACACCGGTGGCCAGGGAGCGAACGGGCAAGGTGGCGCCCAGCACTTCGGAGGCTTCCTCTTTGTTGAGGCCGCGAACAAACTCGGGGAAGAATGAAACTCGATCCAGCTTGGTGAACAGCACGTACACAGGAAAGCTGATGCCCAGCAGTTGAGAAATCTCCTGCAGCCGGACTGCCAGTTTACGTGCCGCGGAAAGAGTGGTTTCACTGGCGCCGGGCTTCAGAAAACTTTCCGTGTCATAACAAACGATGGCGGCGCGCGGCGCTTGCACGCCCTTACCCATCGCCGTGGAAACCCGTCCAGGCTGGACGAGTTTGACGAGGCGTTTCCAGCGAGGGGGTTGGGTCAACAGGTCACCGGCGGGGTCCACGAAGATGGCCTGGCGCGTGTACCAGATGTTGAGCAGACGAGTGGGCAGGACGGTAGTGTCCTGGTAAACGTGTCCTGCAAGCAGTTCGGGATCGAGAGCCGAATGAATGACGGTGGTTGTTTTGGTTGCGCCCGAGTCTCCGAGAACAAACACCAAGGGAAGATTGCCGAGGTTCGCGCCGCGGCCCAAGGTTGAACTTCTCAATCGGCGAACGGCTTCGCGCACTACCAGATCGATGTCATCGGCTCCGGCAGTTTGACCAGACGCAGTTTCGGTGCCGGCTTCGTCGGCTTTATTTTTGCGATAAAACCACAGGAAAGACCCTGCCGCAATCAGACCGACGAAGGCCAGCCCGCCGCGCAAGATCCAGATATCGGAGCCATGCAGATGCAGCCATCCGCCGAGGAACCAGACCAGAACCAGGTAAGCCAGCAAGATAACGCCGGTTGCCAAGTAAACCATTTCGCCTCTATTTCACCAATTGTGCCGCCAGAGCGGAGAGTTCAGACGCACCAGAAACCAAAAGAAACTTGAAGACCAGAAAAAGACAGATGGCCAACAATGAAGTAACGAGCGTGGCAATCGCCAGCCTGCGAACCCAGGGGTCGGTCTGCGCGAGGCGGACGGCGTCGGCGGGGATTGCGCCGCGCGGAGAGAGCGCCGTCAGAGGTCCACGCACGCGCCGAATTTTTTCCTGCACGGCCGACATGATGGAACGCAAATCGCCGCCGGCAGCGTAACGTCCTTTAAAACCGAGCAGCATGCAGAGGTAGTAGACTTCTAGCAGATCCGCGGTTTCCACCGAGTCCGGACGATTCATCGCCTTCTGCAGCTCTTGGAAGAAAATTTCTCCAGCGACCTGGTGACCGTAGAATTCAGCCTGTAAGGGGAGACGAGGCCAGTCGGCGAAAACCGGATTCCTGCAACCGAGCGCGGACTCGTCGAGGAAGGCGACGACCGCAAAAATCACCTGCTTCACATCTTCGGCGCTGCAGCCGCGGCTGCGCGCTTCCTGCTCGGCCACGCGCAGCGCTTGCTTCATCTGCGCGCGAAAGGATTCCGCGTCGGAGACCGCCTGCCGGTTGTAGCGCAGGCGCACGATGGCGGTGAACACTTCCTGGAAACCGAGGGCCAGATTCCAGCCACGCCGGTCGAGCGCGGGGCTTGAACCGCGATAGCTGCCGAGCGGAGATACGTGCGACGAAGACATAGTTCAACTCTCCAGAATTACGACCAACTCCATCTCCGGCGCGGGCAGTTCACCGGGTACATACACTCCGACGTTGCGGGTCTGCATAATGTGCTCCCAGCAGGGTCCGCTGCGGCTGACGGTAAAGTACTGGCTTTCAACCTTGGCGGCCACCGCGGCCGGGGGGACCTCCAAATGAGTTAGTGTCAAACCTGGTAGTGCTCGTTTCACTAATTCCGGAACAAACTTGGAAGAACACACCTTGACCAGTTGAGGAACCTTCGAAATTAGGTCAGCCTCGCCCACGGGGGAGTGAACTCCGATGATCCAGCGGGAGCGCTCGAAGCAGCGTTGGTCCTTGACTTCGCCTTCGTAGAAATAACGCTCAACGGCTTTCAGCGGAATCTGAATGGCTTGCGATGGAGCAACGACCTCGAGATGGCGGCGGATATGCTCATCCAGCGCGTCGAAGCCTGGGCCGGGGTCGCGATGATCGTAGTGCGGCAAAGACCGGGGATGAACCTCCAAACCAAAAGTGCAGAGAGCGCCCGCCAGGCGCGACATCTCGCGGAAAAGCTCTTCGGGATGGCCGTGCTTCGAAAGCAGGAGATGGCGAAGCGGGGTCAGGCTGGAGTTAATGGCATGCAGAAACCAAAACTGGGAGACGTGGCGGGCTGACATGCCGGCCTGAAACTTCCCAGCGGCCTGCTGTTGTTCCCGGGAAACCACGGCGCTCTTGTCTTCAAGAATTTCGACCAGTCTCTGCAGCATTCCGGTTAGATGCTCGCTTGCACTCAGGCGTATTGACGGCGGCACAAACGCGGGGTCGAAAACAAAATGGCCTGAGCCATCGCGCATCAAGCGGGCGAGCGGAAGAGTAAGAACCTCTTCCTGCGGCTCGAACTCGAGGATCAGACGAATGTTCTTGTGGCCCAACTGGACTGGCTTTTCGTCGCGCCCAGTATTTTCATCATGCAGCATCTCGACCACGCCGGTGTAGCGGGCATTGGTACCTGGGGCAGATTGCAAGTCGCAGTTCTGCCCGTCCGGAAGCCATCGAGGCACGGCCAAAGAAACGGTGAGATGATCGGCAGTGGGGGGGAAGACTCCGGCGACATTGCGAGAGGGGGGCAGCGAATCACACCCGGGAATGTCAAAGGGCAATCCATCCTCAAAAATCCCGCGGGCATGGAGCAGAGCCACGGTTCCGTTGCGCAGGGCGTCGGCATCAAGTTGGCAGGCAGAAAAACCGTAGGCGTTTTTCCAGAGGCTTGCCGTCGCGAAGTGTACCGACTCTTCGAAATAGCGATTCTGTGCCTGGAAGTGATGCGGGCCGAGATACATTCCTTCAGCCCATACGATTCTGGAAAGCGACTTCATGCTTACTCACCTGGGCAACGGCGGCGGGAATGTTTGCACAAACCAGCCGCGAAACAAGAATCAGACAGCAAAAGATGAAACGAAGCCTTGGCCAGCGATGCTAGGTGTTTACCTCTTTACTGTCAAGATGATGGAGTGTAATGTGGGGCGCTGGGGCGTCCACAGGGGTTGCCGGTGATTGGGTATCAGTTGGAGACAGGCCGCCCAAGCGTCGCGACAAGCGATTTTGTAATACACGCCCTTATGTTTCGTAATATAGTGGACGTGTTTTGGGCAGCTTTGCCAGGGTACATCCGAAGCGATGAAGTTCGCCGACAAGTACGAGCTTTCTGACGCAATCACCACGGGCCGCTTGGAGACATTCGTGGGCCGCGACGTGGCCAGCGGCGACCGCGTGCTGGTTTACATTTTCGACGCACCCGTAAAGAAAGCCGACCAGCCGACGGTGCTGTGGGCATTAGAGTCGTTCCGCGCTGCCGCTCCGGAGCCGCCTGGATTAGTGATTGCAGCCGGAAGATACGGCAGCACAAGTTACGCCTACCTGGTAACGCAGTTTCCGGATGATGCGGCGCTGCGGCAATGGACGCAAGCTTATGAGATGGCTACGGCGGAGACGCGAGAGATTACGGTGGAGCGGACGATCCCGCCCGAGCCCCCAGCGGTCAGCGCTTTACCCCGGTCAAACGACGGCGAAGTAGCGGTGCAGCCCTCGTTCAGTCAGCCAGTTCACCCTCCAACCGGCTTTTTTGGATTGCGGCCGCCGGTCGAGACTGCCACGAACTCGTCTCAAGAAGCGGTAAAGTTGCCGGGGGTGTCTTCGCGACCTCCGAGTGACGATCTCGAAGGAATCAGCTTTGGGCCACAACCAGGCGCCGCGCGGCAGGAGCCGGGCGACTTTACCAAGCAGTTTTTCGTGGGCTCCAGCGAACCGTCGCGAGTCCCGGCGAACGAGGTTCCCGTTGAGTCGGCAGGCCAAGGAATTGAGCGGATTGGAGCTCCGGCAGACAAGGCGGGCGGCACGGGGCCATCCGCGATCCCTGTGGATGGCACGCTGCCGGAACTCGGTGGGTTTACTGCCTTGTTCCGGCCGAGCCCCAAGCCTGAGATACGAGAGATAGAGAGTCCGAAAAGAATCGATGCTGCCCGCAAAGTCGATGACGGAAAGGCGGGGGACTTCACCAGATTTTTTCAGGGACCCTTTGACGGTGAGCGGCCGGCGGAAATTCCGGACGTCCTGCCTAACGTGGCGAGCACGCCTCGCGGAAAAGTTCCCGGGGAATTTACGCAAATGTTCGGCTCGGGTAAAGACAACCCCTTCGCCGCGATGTCCTCTTCGGCGGGTCCAGTCGAAGAAGCGCCTTTGCGAACAGAACCTTTGCGAACGGAGCCTGGATCGTTTACGCGCTCGTTTGGCGACGCGAGTCAGCTTTCTGCTGCAAGCGAGCCGCTGTTGCCAAGTGGCGAAACGAAAGGAAATGGAAGCCAGAAGGCACCGACGTTCGCGGAGCCGAAGTGGACAGAGCCGGTGCTTTCGCCGAAGGAGCCCGCGGTCAAGCCGCCGGACCCGCCCGCTGTTCCACGAGCGAGTGCTGGCGGTCCGCGACCATCCGTGCAGGATGGCGCCACCCAGGTGTTTTCCATTCCCGGGGGACATTCGGCCCCCAGCCCGTCTCCGCCGCCGAGTGGACCGAGTGAATATACGCGTATTATCTCGGGTGGAATTGCGAGTCTGAAGTCTTCAGAGGAGAAGGCGGCTGCAGAAGAAGGTCCGGGCGCGGCAGGCGGGCTCCCAGCTTTCAAAATGCCGGCGGTAGCGGCTCCGCCTGCGCCAAAGATTGCAGCGCCGCCGGCGCCGAAATTACCCGCAGCTCCAGCCGCTCCGAAAGTGCCTGAGTTGGGAGCGCTGGCTCCGAAGCCAAAGGCCTCCTACTTGCCGATGATCATCATTCTGAACGTGTCACTCATCATCGCAGTGCTGCTGATTGTTTATTTCGCGATCAAGCATTGAGGAGTTGGCACGAATCAACTTGCCTGCGGCAGCAAGATCAATAATTCCATGGTTGGATTGGGCAGGTCTCCGGGCACGTAAGCCGCGAGATTGCGGGCGCGAGTCACCGCCTCCCATGCGGCTCCGGACTGGTTGACGCTGAAGTACTGATATTTCAGCTTTACCGGAATGGCGCTGGGTGGGTTCGGGAGATGCTTGAGTTGCACTCCGGGCAACGCATTTTTGATCAAGTGCTCAATGTGGGTCGCCGAGCAGACTTTCACCAGCTGCGGTACTTTCTGGATGACTACGTCTGAGCTGGTTTCGGCATTTACCGCGAGATACATCCGGGTATTCGCCAGATATTTTTCATTATCGATCGCGGTGGCATAGATCGAACCCTTCACCTGTTTCAGGGGCAGAGAAACCAGGTTCGTGGGCACGACAGTTTCCAGCAGAGAGCGCAGTTTCTCGTCCAGGTCGGCGAAGACCGGACCCAGCGCATCGTGCGCGTATAGCGGTAGATCGCGCGGGCGCAGCTTGGGCGAAAAAGTGGTCAACGAACCAGCGAGCGAAACCATTTCCGAATACAGTTCCTCGGGATGAGCCTGCTTGCTTTCGAACAAATGGCTGAAAACCGGGAAGTGCGAGTTCACGGTGTAGAGCAGCCAAAAATTCGCAATATCGGACGCGGTGAAATCCGCCAGGCTTTGATTCTTCTGCCTGCGGCTGCCGGAGAGCTGGGTACTGCGGGCGGAAAGAATCTCGATCAGACCGCGCAGCAATCCCGCCAGATATTCGCTGGCATTTATGTCGATCAAGGGAGGTACGAAATGGTGATTCAAAACGAACGTTCCCGCCTTGGTTCGTTCTACGTTGGCGATGCGCAGCACGGAGCAGCCTTCACGGCTTTCGCCCTCAACCAACAAGCGGAGATTCTTGCGCGCAACTTGAACTGGCTTTTCGGTGGTTCCCGTGTTTTCATCCCGGAAGGAAGTAAAGTCCGCGAGATACCGTGTGCTGCTGCCGTCGCGTTGAGCCACTGAAACATTCAGTCCGCGCTGGCGGTAGTCCGGGATGGAAAGATATACGTCGAGACTCTTGGTCGCGGGGTCGAACCATTCCGCAAGGGCCTTGGAGGGGGGAGCGGGATCGGCGTCGGGCACGTCGAACAGCAGGCCATCGGGAAAAATGCCAGCCGCGCGGGAAACCACGAACTGACCTTCGCCGAGCATTTCCTGGTTGATGATCAGTTCATTGAAGCCCCAGGCGCAGAACTTCAGCGCTTGCAGGCGGAAGTTCAGCGTGTCTTCGATAAACCTGTCCTGGGTCTGCAAATGCTGGGGAGTGAGGAACGTTCCCTTGGTCCAGATGACAGGTTGCAGTTGCTTCATAGAATCGCCGCGCACTCGCCTGCGTGAGATTGGCTGGACGCATGATCCAAGCTGTTTCCCCGCGGCTGCCCACAATAACAATTATTGGGCCAGGAAGCAAAGGCAAATCAGAAATGGTTCAGCTTTCGCCGCAAGGAATGGAGGTTTCAAGATTAATGACTGTTTGCTGCGTCAAGATCAGAAACAGGTTCGGCGCCGGCAGGGGTCGCTCGGTGCTACGAAAAGGCGCAGCAGGCTACGTCTTCAGGACGGATGCTTCTCGGCGTAGAGAGCCGTTCACTGTGAACAGTGGTGGATGGCTATTGTGTTCCGAACGGGGGTTTCAGCAGCCCGTCCATGAAATCCAGCCATTCTTTATTGCTCATACGTCGCTTGAAAGAACTGCGGGAAAAGACGGCCAAGCCAAAATCCCCACGGGCGCGGCTGAGCACCATCTGGATCTCCTCGATAAGCTCTTCTGGAATGGAGCTTTCGTCCTCAAGCCTTTCGAGTAGTTCGAACATATCTGGGGCCGACGCAATGAGATTGGGGTCGACTTCCGGTTCCATCGAGGCCACGGTTCGGCCAAACCGGTCCATAACCCGTGACTGTTTCTGGGGATCGATCCGCCACATTCCCGACGTAACTTTCTTTTTTGCCATTTGCGTACACCTCACTTCTTCGACAGCCCCATTCTTATACCTTCGGCAATAGTGTAGGATGCCGTTACTTCCTTCAAGGTTACTGGGGTTACTTACTGGGTTCTCTTCTAGTTAACGATTATATTTCAAGCGCTTACCCTTACGGGCATTCCTGCACGTAGTACATGAAAAACTGAAGATGTGAGGATTCAGGGGCGGAAACGGCTTGGGTGCAATGTTTGGGGAAGCGGGTTGCATTCGCAGGCAGCTTTGCTAGAATGCGGGGCAGCCAAAACGGCGGGAGGTGCTGGCGATGCCAATGCAAGTCTGTATGGGTGCAACGATGATGTGCAGCTTCGGCATGGCGCCTAGTTCGCTGGTGGTTCTGCCCACCAACATGGTGTTCACCAGTGAAATGCCGGATGCCAATATCATGGACAACATTCCCTTAGTGAACATCATGCCATTCGGCATGTGCATGTCGCCGGCGAATCCAATGGTGGCCGCGGCCACGGCCGCCGCGATGGGCGTGCTCACGCCGATGCCGTGCATACCGGCAACGGTAGCGCCGTGGGTTCCAGGAGCGCCGACCGTACTGCTGGGCGAAATGCCCACGCTCGATGACACTTCGCAGTTGATGTGCATGTGGGGCGGGGTGATTACGTTCGTGGATCCGGGAGAGGTTACGGTGATGGTGCCGTAAGCTTGGCTGGCAGCGGCCAGCCAGAAGCGCAAGGCCGCACGGAACAACACCGGTCTCATCTTGTTGCTAAACCCAAGTCCCTGCCGCTGCCAGGCGGTTAGACGGAGCCACTATCTGGCATCCCTGATCGCGTTCATATGTATCAAATTAATGGAAGAGGGGTGGTGCAAGTATTCGTGAACCGCCTCCATGTACTCCTTCGAATTTACGTTTCCTTCTTTCTTTGCAGTATCGAATGCCTGTTCAAAAGGAGTTCCGGCGTAGTTCTCGGGCGGTTTGGCAAGCAAGACGAAAGGCAGCGCTGCCACGCCGATGATGGCTCCAAACGGAGCAAGAGCGGCGATCACGACCGCCAGCTCCGCAGCAATACCGAATGCAGCGCAAATGAGCGCAAAAATGGCCGTGATACTGACGAAGGCTAAGATAAGTATGTTGGTGACGTGGAAAGCGATCGTGCGGCCTCCGTCGTGCAAGTCATGATTCTTGATCGCGTGCCATAACGCCATACAGTTCCTGATCAAGTCGATGGTGACCAATATCGGCCCGCCATACTTGAAGAACTTTTCGAGGCCCTCAAAAAAAACAATCAGTCGGTTACATCGGGCTACCATCACACTATAGTTCTCGCCGACCAGCCTTATTGGACTCATGTGTAACTCTTGTGCTCTTTGAAACATTGCCAGTGTTTCTTTCACGGCCGCGGCACATTCTTCGCCGATTTCCTCCAACTGGGGCTCCAGTCGGCGGGTCACGGTGAGTTTAGACAACAACTCCTCGATGTCAAAGGCACCGGGAGTTAGCACGCTTGACGCCTCCTGAATCTTTTCCGCCAATTCCGTATTCTCATTGCCGGGGGCGGACTTCGACGGGGTCGCGGAAGAAAGGGAGGGCGAAGCAGCTTTGCTCGGCCGCCTGGAAGTAGTTCCTCGCGCCTGCACCACTGCCTTGCGATATTCCTTGTGTAGGTTTTTGACCTCTCTCTCTACCGATCGCGATCTGTGAAGCAAGACAGCGTTATTGCGCCGCAAATGCCGGTGCCGTTCCGCTGGAGAAATCGTTCGACCACGATGGAGAGTTCCAGAGTCGCTTGGCTGTGCGGTGGAGACGCAGATCGGCGAACGCGGGCTCATTCGTTACCTTCCTCAAAGTGTGCCGGACGTACTGGGTCCGAGATACTGGTAATCGCTACCAGGGGAAAGGGATTTTCCAAATACCGGATCACAGAATCCTCCATCGACTCGAATCAGCACCCGGTCTTGAAACTGCGCGGCAGTTAGTTAGTTCAGCTTCGTTCCCTTGCTGCCGTCGTCGGCCGTATCCGGATCCTTCGGGGCGGTTGGCGAGTCGGGCGATTGCGGGCTCGCGTCCGGAGCACTCCCGGCAGAGCCCCCGCTGTTGATGAATACCATGGTCCCAGTTATGAAGACGCCTGCGGGATTAATGTCGATGAAGTTTCCTCCAACTTTCAGTGTCAGGTCCACCCCGGCTTCGATTACCGCGCTCACGCCAGCGTTGAGATGGATGGTCGTGTCGGTTTTCATGGCATAGGACATGGACGTATCCTGCTGTTGTCCCGTGACCGCCAACGAGAGGTTGCCGGTTACGCTCTCGCTTTGATTGCCGGTCACGGAGAGGGACTTGTTGCCTGTTACACTCTCCATCTGATTGCCGCCGACATTCAACGACATGTTACCGTCAATCTGCTCGAAATGGTTTCCTTCGACATGAAGGTGCTTGTCGGTTTGGATTTGCTCCAGTTGATTGGTGGTAACGATGAGGGAGCGGTTGGCGCCGATAAACTCCCGCGAATCGTTTTCGACGCGCAGATCCATGTCTTTTTCGGCGTTGATAAAAATCTGCTCGTCGCCCATCTTATCTTCGAAGCGAAGTTCATTGTAGTTCGCCGTTCCTCCACCTTTCGAACTGCGGGACATAAAGGTGCTTCGCGTCTGGTAGTCGGGCAAGGTGTAGGGCGGCATTTGTCCGGCGTTGTAAACGCGGCCGGTGATCAGCGGGCGGTCGGGATCACCTTCCTCGAAACTGACAATCACTTCCTGCCCGATGCGGGGAATCCAGATTGATCCCCAATTTCCTCCGGCCCAAGGCTGAGAGACGCGAATCCAACAAGAACTGTTTTCGTTTTGCTGGCCAAGCCGGTCCCAATAGAACTGCACAATCACTCGCCCATAGTTGTCGACCCATATTTCCTCTCCAGCCTTGCCGACCACTAAGGCAGTCTGCGGGCCCTGCACAAAGGGCTTGGGGGTGACGCGAGGAGGATGGTAAGCAACCGAAGATGGGATGCAGGTGAAGCTATTCGAGTAGTTTTCGGCCGCCGGTCCTGCCGACGTGTAGGTTTGACCTACCGAGGCAACATGATGAATCTCAGTGAGGAAGTAAGTCGCGTTCTGGTCAGCCCGGTAATGGTTCTTGAGTTGGAAGGTGTAACCGGTGGCAAGTCCGCGACAGTTACTGGCGCCGGTTACCTCCATATAACTTGCTTCCTCTTCCTGCATACGAAGCTTAGCTACGGTTTCGCCCTCGTCTTTAGTGGTGTACAGGCCGGGATAGTCAAACAGTTCCAGGCCTTGGCTGGCTGCCAGATTCACGACCGTAGGTTCATTGGACAACAAGCTTGTGGTGGGGGTAGTAAAATTGTAGTCGGTGACGGTGTACTTGCCGGTGCGCAGTTCTTGCTCGACATGCCAGTCGCTGACGGCTTCGGGGTCGTATATGCCACCGGGTGCGACGTTGTAGCTGATGGGGGATCCGGGACACGCGGGCAGAGCGCTGGATTGGTCCGCTAACACCAAGGTGTGTTTGCCTTGAACCGTGTGATCGAAGTAATAGAAAATTCCGTATTCTTCCATTAAACGGGAGACGAAATTAAAAGACGTTTCGCGATATTGAACGCAGTATTCGAGCGTGGGATAGGTGGCTTTCAGGCTGGTGCGAAAAGCCTTGAAGCTGAACAGATTGAGCACCTGGCTGATGATATCGGGCGGAGTCATGTTCTGGAAGATGCGGCAATCGGCCTGACGAGTGAGGAACCAGAGCCAGGGCACGACTTGCGCATGATAATGGGTGAACATGCGATCATCGGTATCGCCCTGGGTAAAGCGGCTGACGTAGCCGTTGATATAGCGTGGAGTACCGTCCGGCAACTGAAGGGTAATGGTTACCTTCTGCCCCACTATATTCTGGAACGAGATGGAAGCGTTTTCGTAGGCGAGCAGGTTCAGATCGTAGCTGAAAAGGCGGGAAATGCCCTCGTGCCCCGTCAGGTCTTGCAACAGGAGCACATCCTTGCCCAACGGAGTGTCAAGCGATAGCAGCCTGTTCTGCTGAGTGTAAGATGCGGTTGCCACGAAGCTATCCTTCCTTAAAGTGCCGCGACGAGTTGAGACGGCGCTCGGCCACTAGCGGCCTGCTGCAGCGCCGCTCCTGCGAGTTCTACTGATAAACAAATCCCCCATCGCTGCCCACGCCCACGTGAATGCGTTCCATGGATTCGCCTTCCGCCATGCGTCCCAGTAACTGCCGTGAGATTTCCGGCAGCAGTGTATTGGTCAGGATGTTATCCACATTGCGCGCGCCACTTTCGACTTCGGTGCAGCGTTTGGCAACTTCATCGACCAATGCTCCGTCATAGGTGAGAGCGATTTTGTGATTTTCCTGAATGCGCCGTTGTATCTTGCCCAGCTTGAGGTTGATGATCACTTTCATGTTCTCATCGCGAATGGGAAGATATGGGATGATCACCAGACGGCCGAGAAATGCAGGTTTGAAAATTTTGTTTAGTTCCGGCTTGAGCGCTTTCACCAGTCCCTCCGGGCTGGGCATAGTTTCCGGGTCTGCGCTCAGTTTTGCCATGGTATCGGTGCCGGCATTAGTGGTGAGAATGATGATGGTGTTCTTGAAGTCGATCTCACGGCCCTCGCCGTCTTCCATCATTCCTTTGTCGAACACTTGATAGAAAAGCTCCATCACATCGGGATGGGCTTTTTCGACTTCATCAAGGAGGACCACCGAATATGGCCGCCGCCGCACCGCTTCGGTGAGGACGCCGCCTTCGCCATAACCGACGTAGCCCGGAGGCGAACCCTTCAGGGTTGACACGGTGTGTGCTTCCTGGAACTCCGACATGTTGATGGTGATCAGGTTGCGTTCACCACCGTAGAGCAGATCAGAGAGGGCAAGCGCGGTTTCGGTCTTCCCGACCCCGCTGGGGCCGACCAGCATAAAGATGCCGATGGGCTTTTGGGGGTCGTCGAGACGAGCGCGCGAGGTGGAGATGCGCTGGCCGATAATCTCGAGCGCATGCATTTGCCCGATGACTCGCTGGCCGAGAAACGCAGGCAGAGAAAGAACCGTCGAAATTTCATCCTTCATCATTTTGCCGACGGGAATTCCGGTCCACGCGGAGATGACTTCGCCGATGATCTGGGCGTCGACGGCAACGCGAATCATCGGCGTCTCGCCCTGCAGGACCGCGAGTTCGGACTCAGCCTGCGCGAGTTCGGCGCGCAAGGCGGTGGGATCAACGGCGGGCGGCGCTTCTGCAACCGCTGTAGCAGCGGCTGGCGAAGACGCACTCACAGCATCGCCTGCGGGAGTAGCTGGGCCGGCGGCAGCGATGCCGTGCGAACCCGAGCCATTTCCACCGGGAGCAGCAGTTCCGGCTTGCGGAGTAACGGAGCCCTCGAGCTGCGCACGCAGGTCGCGGATGCGAGTAACCAATGTTTTTTCTTTATCAAAGCGCGTGCGCAAGTTGGTTAAGCTGGTTTCGATTTCCGATTTCTTGCCGGCGATCGCTGCGAGACGTTCGCGATGGTCGGAGCCGACGGCCGCTTCGCGTTCCAGAATCCGCTGCTGGACCGCCAGGTCGTCAATCTGCCGCACGCAGTCTTCAATGGCCGGCGGCGTGGCGCTCTGTCCGAGAGCCAGCCGTGCGCACGCGGTATCGAGCACGCTGACGGCTTTATCCGGAAGCTGGCGTCCGGCGAGATAGCGGTGCGATAGATGAACGGCTGCGGTGAGTCCCTCATCAAGAATCCGGACTTTATGATGTTGCTCCAGCGAAGGAACGATGCCGCGCATCATGGTCATGCACTGAGTCTCGATGGGTTCTTCCACTTTCACGACCTGGAAACGTCGCGCCAGTGCGGGATCTTTTTCGAAATATTTTTTGTACTCGGACCAGGTTGTGGCGGCGATGGTACGCAACTCGCCGCGCGCCAAAGCGGGCTTCAGCAAATTAGCGGCGTCGCCCTGACCAGCGGTTCCACCAGCGCCGATCATAGTGTGCGCTTCATCGATGAAAAGGATGATGGGCGTAGGCGATGCTTTGACTTCTTCGATCAGACCCTTGAGGCGGTTCTCGAATTCGCCTTTGATACCTGCTCCGGCCTGCAAAAGAGCCAGGTCCAAGGTACGAATGGTTACGTTGCGAAGCGGCGGCGGCACATCTCCGTTGGCAACCCGTATCGCAAAGCCTTCGACCACTGCAGTCTTGCCTACGCCGGCCTCGCCCGTGAGAATTGGATTGTTCTGCCGACGGCGCATGAGAATGTCGACGACCTGGCGGATTTCTAGATCGCGCCCCAGCACGGGATCGATTTTTCCCGTCTTCGCTTTCTCCGTAAGGTTAACGGTGAACTGATCGAGATTCGGAGTTTTCCCGCCGGGTCGCGGCCCGGTGGCAGCGCCGGTCGCGGCAGAGGCGGCCATAGCAGCTTGCGTCTCTTCGCTTGAGCCGGCGACGATGGAGAGAAAGTCTTTGGCCAGCGCATCGGCCTGGACCTTTTGGAATTCGCGGCTGACGTCGCGCATAAGGCGGACGAGTTCGCCATTCGTGGTCAGGGCAAGGATGGTGAAACCGGTACGAACCTGCCCGGCTCCATAGTCGATCGAGCCCAGAGTCCAGGCTTCCGTCATCATTTTGATGAGAGTGGGACTCAGCGCGGGCGTGCGCGCGTTGCCCGACTTCAGGCGGTCAAGTGAGCGGAACAGTTCCCCGGAGAATCGCGAGGTGTCCAGTTCGAAGTGTTTGAAAATGGCGGCCGCGTCGTTATTCGAGGAATCGAGCAGCTTCAGCAAGAAGTGTTCAATCTCGATATCGTAATGGGTGCGTGCCAGGCAAAGTCCGGCGGACGCCTCCATGGCGCCGCGCGTCGAGTCGTTCAGTTTGCCGATCAAAGATTTCAGATTCACGTTCGTACTCCTTGCTCCGCCTCGATCGCGAGGACGGTATCGTCCGGATCGCGCCCAAGAGGATTTGATTTCAACCATGACACCCAGCCCAATTGGGGGTGGGAGGCATCCTCCGCTCCCAATTCGCAGGCTGGAACTTGTTCACGTTCGAGGATCAACTGCACTTCGAAATCCAATTCTTCGTTCAAGAAAAATCTCACCCAAGAGCGGAGAGGCTCCCAGTTTGAGCCGTCGGGAAGGAATTCCAAATATTTCTCCAGACTCAACGGACCGAGAATGATACGTATTTTGGATTGCTGATTCCAGACTTCATCGCCGACCACGGTTCCCAGACCGAGGCACTCGCTGTCGCTGGTAGCCTCGGAAAAGCGGCACTGCGCGGCCGAATCCAAGCGGTACCAGCCGCCGGAAAATTGTTCGATCTTGACGGGCACAGCAAAGTAGTCGGTGAGGATCTGGCGCAAAGCTTGCGCCGAACGGGGACGCTGCGATAGCAGACCAGAGTAATAGATGAGGCTGTCGTCCGGAATTGCCATGCGATCCTGCAAGCCATCGGTACCCAAGCCCACAAGACTGAGAAGGTGCCGGGAGAAGCGGTCTCGTTCATCGCGCTCAGCCGATACGTCGAACCTGTACTTTCTCCAGGCGCGATAAAAGAGCGAGATGACTCGATGGTTGAAAATATCGAGAAAGTCACGAAGCGATCCGTCGGAAGCTCGGACCCTTTCGATGATCAAACTGGTGTAGGGATTGGGAAGGATCCCCTCGGGACCGGTGAGACCCATGAAATTCACGGTCATGTTTGGGGCACCATCCTCGGGCCATTCCATCGACTGAATCTGGCTGGCGGGGAAGGCGAGCGAGTTGTGAGCGCCGAAGCGCGCCACTTCGTGGGAGGGATGCGCGAACCTGCCGACAGGCGTGCGTTCGGGGAAAAGCTTCTCGAGCAGACGCACCGCCTGGAAGAAATCAAAGCGGAACGGCTCTTGCCGAAGCATTTCGCCGACCACGGATTCGCTCAATTCCGGCTCGCTTAAATTAGTATTGCTTGTCCCGCTCTCGGAGGCCACTCTCCTAAAGGCTCCTTTCGCTGGCGGCTGCGGGCCACCAGTTGACTGAAACTGTTCATGGAAACGTAGAGGCCGAAAAATTTTTCGAGTACGCTGGCGAACAGATACGCACCGCCGCCGCTGAATTGTTCTTCGTCGAATTCCATCTCCACCCGCGTGCCGCGCGCGAAGCTGACGCCGTGTTCCGAGATTACACGCGTGAAATGCCGCCGGGCGTCTATCGACGTGATGCCGCCAATCTGCTTCTTGACATCGGGTGAATCGGAGAAATCATAGAGGTCGAGAATCTTCTGCAACGCGGCTTTGCCTTCCTCGACCAGCGAGAGATAGTTCAGCGAGAGGTGCGAGGTGAGGCACCACAGAGTCTTGCCATCCAAGGGAGGGCGCAGGGTGCGAGTTGGCTTGCGTAAGGCGACAATTCGTTTAATCGCGGCTGCTCCCGCCATTTCGAAATCGCCATTCTCGCTGCCGAAAGGCAGGCGGCTCACGAGATCGCGGTTGGTACAGGTACACCGCACCGTCACCGTGTCGTAATCCAGTTCCATGGGCGCAGCGGCGATGTTCACCAGGGAAACAAAAACATCGGTTCCCTCGTCGCCCTTGCGGTTGGAAGGAAGCCGGGTGGTGTACCAATAGGCGGGAGTTGAATCCTGGAGTCCATGCTGACGGGAATACAGAGGATGGTAAGTCACGGTTTCGTGAGAGTCCGGATCGGTGCTGACAACTTCGTCGACTGAGTAAATTTCCATGGTCTGGCGCCGGCGTGCATCGGGAACGACCGGGTATTGGTATCGCGTCTGATCGACCAGGATGGGTTCGGCGGTTTGGCCGAACAAATTGATGATTGGGGTGCAGCCCAGGCGCAGTGTTTTGGCGTCCACAGCGACTTCGAGGCGCTGATGGCGGCCGTCCTGCTCAAAGGGCGCAATCAGGAAAAGGATCTCAGCCTTGGATTTAAGTCCCGCGCCCTGGAGAGCAGATAGTCCGTTCAGACCGAGGAAGAAAAACTTTTCCGGGAAAGCAAAGTATTCCTGAAGCAGCCGGTAGCCGACAAAAGATCGCTGAGGATAAGGCAAAACATCTTCGTCTTCTCCAAAACCCATGGGACGCAGATTGCGGACCGGCAACTCACGCGGCTGCATTTTAGGATTCGCGGGATCACGCACGACAATGCGAGTGCAGTTGCGGCACAACAATTCATAAAGAGTATGAATAACCGCACCTTCTCCGTTCAGGTAGAAGGCGAGACTATCCAGCGCAAGCTTGTCGAACGTGATATCCGGGAAGCATTCAATCTCAACGCGCAACACGGCGGCATCGGAAGACCGCAGCGATGGGCTGAGGCGATCTGGAGTGAGCCATTGAGCCTGCGAAACTTTTAAGGGCCACAGCGTGGTGTTGTAGCAGGTCCGAAACTTGCACGGAACTCCCTCCACTGGGCGGGAATATAGCACCGATCCCTTTGGAACCTGCAGGCTGCTGGTCATCTTGCCGCGCTCCGGATCGGTATGAAACTCCGCGACCGACATGGAAGGAATGGGGCAGAGGTAGTGGGGGTAGAGGATGTTGAGCAGCGCCTCGGTAATCTGCGGGAAATCGTCGTCGATGCGCAGATGCACGCGCGCCGCCAGCAGGGCGAAAGACTCGATCATCCTCTCGACGTGCGGGTCTTCACAACGATCCGGTTCCAGCAGCAGTCGCGAGGCAATCTTGGGATACTTGTCGGCAAACTCCGCTCCGATCTGGCGCAGAAACGTGAGCTCGCTTTCGTAGTAAGTCCTCAGCTCATTGCGCACCGTCGTCCCCCTTGACCTCGTACTGGCCTTTGCCGAGTTCGAGCACGGTATCGAAGCGGACCGGCTCGGGAGCCGGATCCATGCAAAGCAATCCTTCTATCACAAATCGCAGAGCGCGATAAGCGCCTTCCACGCGCTCCATTCGGACTTTCGCGCGCTTCAGCCGGGGCTCGAATACCGCGATGACAGACTCCATCTGCCGCACCAGTTCGTTTTGGTCGCGGACGGAAAGCAGCGACTTCGAGGAGATGTCAGCAAAACCGTAGTGGTAGACGGAGCGCACCGTCTCGTGCGCCGAGTCCGGCGCGGGATCGATGGTGCGACGGGTATTCAGCAGCCATTCGAGGTCGCGTTTGATCGCGATCTTGAGTTCGCGCAGGGACTGCGCACGAGTCAGCGGTACTTCCACGCTGACTTTCGGATCTTTGTCGATAAGACGGTCGAGCACGGAGAGTGTGACCGGGCCGTTGATGTCGCGCTTGGCCATGGATTACTTCCCGTCCCCGAGCGCCTGCGCTGGATCGAGGCGGCAAATGCGCTCGAAGATTTTCTGCTGCTGGGCTTTGTCATTCTGAATTCGCAGGCTCAGTTTCATGATGGTGCCAAGCGCAGCCGCGACCAGGCCCGGATCCTCCCACTCATCCAGCTTGTGAGTTTCTATCATGACCGCGAGATCATCGAGGATCGGCTGCGCAATCGTCTGTTTGTTGGTCGAAACGCACATTTCCACCAGCTGCATCTTGCGGCGGAATCGTTCGCGACCCGAACGCAAGCGTCCGATATCCTGCTGCAGGATTTCGAAAGCCTTGCGCTCCTGGCCTTCGCGCAGGGCTTGCAAGGCGGCCGCGTACACATCGGGAGCCTGGCCCGGCCAGCGCGATCCAAAGCCGTTGCGAGAGGCTCCGTTGGTTGAAGGAGTTGCGGCTGCATCCGGTGAAGAAGCTTGCTGGCTCAATCCGTTCAGCCAGGCGCGTGTCTCCGCATTAGCCGCGGGCGTGTCGTCCATCAAAGTTGCGTCAAGTAATTGTGGGCATTCGGCGATGAGGGCTTTCAATTCCGAGCGAATGGCTCGCGCAATGGCTTCATAGTCGCTGCCGAGAGCTTCACAAGCTTCAACCACCATGCGCTGTAGATCCAGCCAGGCCCGGCTGCAAGGAAGTGCCATCGCACCTTCGGCAGCCTCCAGCAGCTCCTCGAACTTTCTGTCGAGCGCCAGGCGTTTCAGATGCTTGCGGAGTTCTGTCGGCGGAGCTTCGAACTGAGTGGGATCCGCGCGATCGATGGCGGCACGCAGTTCGCCCCAACGAAATCCGCGGAGCATTAAATAGGAAGCTGGGCTCCTGGGTTCACGCCGTCGCAGAAACGCAGCCGCTTCGGCGATCTTGCGTACTGCATCGACGCGATCGGGCGGCTCAGAAGAGGTGTCAACGGAGAAATAAACCCCGACTCGCGACGGCACCGCGGCCATAGTGCCGCCTTCTGCCGCCCCTGAATCCGCGTCGGTCGCGGCTTGCGGCGCAACTTCCTCCACCGGGTCGGGCTCCTTTTCGCGCTTCTTCTGCAGAAGACCATGGACGATGTGGCGGGTGGCTTCCAGAGCCGAACGGAGCTGACCGAACGATGGACCTTCATCGGTGAAATTCGCGTCACAGACGTCTTTCAATTGCACTAAAACCTGCAGGCTGCTATCCAGATCCTTCTCTGCCTGCGCATAAAACTTCTTCGGAGTTTCCTCAAACGCCTTGTCAAAGACCTCGGGCGCAAGCTTGCCGTCCTTGATGAGTTGGGTACGCTTCTTCTTGGCGTCGTCGGTCTTAGCCTGATCCTCGTAGCCTACTTCGCGCGATTGCTGGTAGTCGAGCGAACCGTAGGGGGCCTTCTCGACGACCGGGACCAACTTCAAAGGAATTTCAAGCCGGGTTCCGACGAAGCCCAGCGGAGCTCCGCGGGCCTGCGCATCGCCATCTTCAAGTTCGGGGTAGACGGTGTCCCAGAATCTATCAGTCAGGCCATAGCAGAGAAAGAGACCGTCCTTCAGACCGGCGAAGCCTTGCTGTTTGAGCAAAGCTTCGGTAAGCCATGCGGCCAGCTGAAGGTCTTTCGTCTTATTCGCGAGAACATCTTTGGTGAGCTTGATGACCAGGGAGTTGTCGGCGACTTTCCGGTCACGCTCGGCCATGCCCGGCGGAGGCTGGTCTTCTTCGCGGCGCGCTTCTTTGATCTTGTCGTAGATGGGCTCGTAGCGCAGGTTAACGCCGCTGGGGTTTGGTCCGTCGATAGGATTCAGCAAATCTTCGGGAAAGGGCATGATGGGTCAGGCGGCCACGGAGGCTGGATTGAACTCGAGCGCACGGAGTTCGAGGAACGGGATTTCCTCGTCGTCCGCCAACCACATCTTCTGGCCAAAAGGAATTTGATCGTCGTAGCCTTCAGTTGATTCCCACACCGTAGCGCGTCCCAGGCGGACGGCTTCGTCCGCATGCCGCCACGAGAATGGAGAAAGTACGGGAAGCATAACTTCGCCGAGTTCGGTGCCTTTAAACGAGGGCGTGGTGCGAACCGCGGCGGGAGTCCATAACAGGTCGCGTAGCCGTTTCGGAGGCATGATGTGAATGGAGGCAATGTGTTCGAAGGGCAGAAGCAAATAATTGCCCGCTGCAAACAGCTCGAGTCTGGCTCCGATTCGCGGATCGGCGTCCGAGAAAGATTTGAAGGACTTGCCGTTGATTGCGCCCGCAGGTTCGGGAAGATCGACTTTATTTGGATATTCGCCGCTGGCAAACAAATCCTGCCGCTGCCGCTCGGCGAAAAGCGCACTGCGATATAAGAGCACGCCAATTTCACTGCCAGGCCCGGCTTGCGCCAACACTTCAAGCTGCTTGTCGGCGCGCGCGTATTCGCCGGCAAAACACAGAAGTTCGAAGAGAAAGGTGCGCCGGCGAGCGTCGGTGGGATTATCTCTCACTTCGGCGCTCAGCGCCTTGAGAGCTTCTCCCAGGCGGCCAGCTCGGTATAGTTCTTGGGCGTTCATCAGATACTCGATCTAAATAACAGTGATCCGGTAAAAGGCATCTTCGCGGCAGTAAGCCGCGAAGATGCCTTCCGAATTTTCACAGCAAGTGTCGAAAGCGACGCTTAAGTCTGTTGCGCGGCTCCGATGTTGTAAGTCGCAGCTCCAGCTTGGGTCACAGAGCCGGTAGTCGTATCCTGCGTAAAATATTGGAAGTAGATCTGTTCGTACGCGATACTAACGCTCTGCGACGGGACTCCAGAGGACCCTCCGCCCGTGCCATGGCTGGTGACGTAGCAATTGGTCATGACGGAGTTGATGTAGGTGAACGGTGTGGCCGCACCCGTGGACTTGCGGCTCAGGAACGTAACGGTGGCGATGTGCGCGCCGGTGTACAGATTCTTGAGAATCTGGTAGCTGGACGAATCCAGGGCGCATGAAAAGCTGAAGTCCGACAACGAACACTTGCCGGCGGACAGACCTCCGCCGCCTACGTCAGCGGGGTTGGAAGCTCCAAACGAAAAGCTGTCGAGTTCGATGTAGCCGTCACTGCCAGGAGACGGCAGGCCTTGAGCCACCGACTCTCCCTTTACTCCCTTTATCAACAAATAGTGATCGCTAGGCATTGCTATTCCTCCTCATTCCTTTCGAAAAATACAAGGACCCTTTAGGACCTTGTTTGTAGCTCCGCCAAGAAAGCGGGTTTATTGTTTTGCTGCGGCCGGCAACTCCGCCACAAGACGGAGCGAAACGTTCAACTCATCGAGCTGGAAGTGTGGCCGGAGATAAGCGATGGCCCGGTAGACTCCTGGCTTACCCTTAACCTCTTCCACATCCACACGCGCTTCACGCAGGGGGAACTTGGCCTTGGTCGCCTGATTGGCTTTATCGTCCTGCGTGACGTACTGGCTGATCCACCGATTCAGGAAACGCCAGCAATCGTCGCGTGACATGAAGCTGCCGATCTTGTCGCGCATCATCGCCTTGAGATAATGGGCAAAGCGGCAGGTGGCCATCATGTAGGGCAACTGCGCCGAGATGCGGGCATTGGCCGTGGCGGAATCGCTGTCGTAGAGCTTGGGCTTGTTGCAGGATTGAATGCTGAAGAACGCCGCTTTGTCAGTGCCTTTGCAATGAACCAGCGGGACCAGTCCCTGATCGGCAAGTTCTTTTTCGCGCCGGTCGGTGATGGCGATTTCAGTTGGGCACTTGAGGGCTACGTCGCCCTCGTCGGTGCGGAAGGTGTGGGAAGGAAGGCCATCGACCAGACCGCCGCCTTCGACCCCTCGAATGGCTACGCACCAGGAATAGGTCGAGAAGGCCTGCGTCATCCTGGAAGCGAGCGCATAAGCGGCGTTGCCCCAAAGATATTTTTCGTGATCGGTGCCGTCCACACCCTCTTCGAAATTAAACCCATCCACGGGTTTCGTATCTCGGCCGTAGGGCAGGCGCATCAGTATCCGGGGACAAGTCAGGCAGACGTACTTCGAGTCTTCGCTTTCGCGGAAACCCTTCCACTTGGCATACTCGGTGCTGTCGAAGATTTTGCCGACATCGCGGGGCTGGTCGAGAGACGTGAAGCTCTGCAAATTCAGCAATTCAGGCGAAGCCGCGGAAAGGAATGGAGCGTGGGCCGCGGCCGCAACCTGCGAGACTTTTTCCAGCAACTCCATGTCTTCTGGATGTTTGCTGAATTCGTAGTCGCCCACCATGGCGCCGATGGGCTCGCCGCCGAAGATGCCGTATTCATCCTCGTACACTTTCTTGAACATTGCGCTTTGATCGAATTCCGGCGCGCGCTGCAGATCGCGCAGTAATTCCTTCTTCGAAGCGTTGAGGATGCGAATCTTCAATTGCGTGCTGGTTTCGGACTGGTCCAGAAGATATTTGAGTCCCCGCCAGGTACCCTCAAGTTTTTGGAACTGAGGGTGGTGCAGGATTTCGTTCAACTGGATGGAGATGAGGTGATCGATTTGAGCGACGCGGGCCGTAATCATCTGATCGGCGTCGCGCGCCAGGGTCATCGACCCCTCCAGCACCTGCTCGACGAATTCTTTGATAAGGCTCTTGCCGCGCTCGCGCGTGCCGGTATCGGTAAACCGTCCCTGTTCCACGATCTGGTCGAGAAGACTGGTCTGTTCTACTGCCACTGGCCCGGCTGCGGACTTTTCTTCCACCATTGGTTTAGCCATTGTTGTCCCCCTTCTCGCCCACCTCGGCCTTCAGCTTGTCTAACTTTTCCGTCTGGCTGACAGCATCCAGCAAGGCTTCATCCAGCTTTTCGTTGGTCTGCAGGGTACCCTTCAAATCGTTCAGCCGGGTTCTGAGATCGAGCAATTCCTTCAGCGGTTTCACCTGCCGCGCCACCTGCTCGGGCTCGAAGTCCTCCAGGCTCTTAAAGCGGAGATCCACTTTTATCTGTCCGGCATTGGAATCCTCGCTCAGCTTATTTTCCACGGCAAATGCTACGTGAGGCTTCATGCTTTCGAGGACGGAATCGAAGTTGTCGGGCGTCACCTCAACGAAGCGCCGCTCCTTAAGCTTGGGTAGAGGCTGTTCCGGGGTGCCGGTGAAATCTCCGAGGACGCCCACCACAAAGGGCAGCTCCTTGATTTCAATGGCTCCGCCTGTCTCTACGTCATAAGTGATTTGGACCCGAGGTGGACGCACCCGATCCAATTTGTGCTGCGTACTTTGTTTAGCCATGTGTTCTCCCTTATCTTTATCTATTTCTGTCGAATCTATTTCTATCGATCGAGTTCTGAAGGAACTTACACGTCGGACACTCTGAATCTAAATTCAGCTAGTCGAGCGGAGCGTATTAGTCCGGGGGGACCACTCGAAATGGGAAGCGAATTGGCCGCCTCAATTACCCATAACGAGTCGTGGTGCAACGATTTATCACATGCCGCAACCGGAGTCAAGCATTAATCGGGTAATAATATACTTGGCAAAATGAGCGTTAGACGCCGAGTGTCGCTCTTGCTTCCCGAATATCGTCGTCTGTGAACGGAGGATTGCCACAGTCGATCACGATTTGCTCCAAACTCCTCCCACCTTTCTGTTGGAGTTCCCACCCGTGCTGTCGATGTGGGCCGCGTATGACTCGCTGGACGAAGGCTATGAGTTCCGGTAGATCGTTCTCGTAGCGTCGCCAATTTGCGAGACGTTTTGCTGCGCCGGAGGTTAGGAGGTTGGCAGTGTCGGCCTCGCAGCGACGAAGTTCAGCAACGAGATCGCACATTGGTCAGACTGCTTTCTTCGGTCGCCTTTTTCGTTCCCGCACATTCTTCTCTCGTGCTTCCCGCTTGAGTAGTTCTTCTTTCGACACGCTCAACACTTGGCGCATCGCATTGTCGAACCTCTCAAACTCAGTCTTTCCGGGGACGTTTGGCGCTGGTAGTGGTTTCACCCGGCGATTATACCGCCGAAAGCAATGGCCCAGCGGTGATCTGCTGGGCCATCGGCAAACGGGTTATAATAGGGCCGCATCTGAGAATACAGCCAGCGTCATTCGGCTCACCACGGCCCCGCAAGGGGCCTTTGTGTTGTCGCCGGAAACCACGGTGAACCTCTGCGGTGGTTCCGGCTATATCCCTCCTCACGAAGCGGGCATTCTTTTCTTGGAAACACCTGATCCCACAATTATGAGATCGGAGGGCGGACGGCACCACGTCGGCTGGCGACATCTTGCGACATCTTTACGACAACTTGCCAATAACCACTTGTCGGTTCAATAGCTTAGAAAATGTTCTTTGGTATGTTCTCAGATGCCGCACATAGGGAGTTGCCTTGTTCGCGAGATGACGCTGAACGGACCGAACTTCCAATTCGACCTCTTCTGCTAGCTCTTCAGTGGTTAGTTGGCACTCGTCGCGAAGGCGTTTTATTTGCGCTCCGACTGACTCTTCCGCTTTCACCGGGACAGGGACAACAGCGGATGGATGTTGGCGAGAAGCGGGTTTCCGATCTGGCGGTCGGTGGAATTCAACCTCAAGGAGCCGCCTCTGCGTGCTGTATAGCGAAAGCGAATTCGCGGCGCTCTCAATTTCTTCTTTCATGGCGTTCCAGTACTCTCGCAGCGAGAATCCGGCATCGTCGTACTCCATCGCGAGTACCTTGAGAACGGTGCGGACACCTTTTAGATCGGCCTGGTTGCGAAGGTGCCTTTCTTTTTCTTCCGAAAGGCGACGCGCTTCAATCTTGGTTTCAGCTTCCCACCGAATTCGCTCAGCCTCAAGGTGTGCGCGAATTACGCGCTGTCGAGCGGATTTAGAGAGACGATTTTGTGGATCATTGGGCAGCAAGCCCGGTAGTAGCAGCTCTTCCATAGCCCTGTGCCTCTTGCGTCCGGCACGAAGAAAGGGCTACGATTGGGTGTCGAGTTCCAATCGAAATGCCCCGGCCTTGTGCCGGGCTTTCGTTTTTAGAATGATCCCATTGTACCGGGCTGTGGGGAAAGCGACTAAGCGGATTCTTTCGGCGGTTTGCCTCGCTTCAATCGTCGCCGCACGTCAAAACGGCTGCGCTGGCGTTTGCCTTTGTTCGTCCTTGCCCGTCAGTTCCTTGTAGGTGAGCCGTCTCCCGATGATCTGCCGCACAGCTAGATCAAAGCGGTCGGAGTCGTTTAAGGGATTATCCTTCGTGGCGCGATTGTTGTAGCGAAACATATATTCGTCGAGGTACCGATGCAGGTGGAAAGGCTCGACGGCGACGTAGGTGCCGCTGACTGTCCGCTTCAGCAGGCTCCAAAAGTTCTCAAGGCCATTCGTGTGAACGCGGCCATTGACGTACCGTTCCATGTGGTTCACAAATTCGTGCGTGTACTCTTTCGGAAGAGCCTTATAAACACTGGCCTCATCGGTGTAGATTTTGGAGCCGTGCTCTACCTGATTCAGGACAGCAGCTTGCAACGCTTCGCGGTTCACCTTCGGAACTACTGTAGCGCGAACGGTGCGCGATTCACGATCTAACACGCCCCACACTGCGGTTTTATTCACTAGGTTGGCATCGCCAGTCATCGAAGTCTCACGCGCAACTTTAAACTGTGCGCGGCGTGATGCGTGCATGTTCTTGGCGCGGCCTCCGACGAATGTCTCATCCGCTTCGACTTCGTTACCGGGACCACCTAGCTTGTATACTGTCCCGCTCTGCAATGCCAGTCTGATTCTGTGATCCATGAACCATGCGGACTTCTGGGTGACTTTCAAGGCGCGGGAAATTTCCCAAGAGCTAATGCCGTTCTTGCAGTTCACCACCATCCACATCGCGGTAAGCCACTTGTCCAACCCGAGCGGGGAATCCTCAAAAATTGTCCCGGTTTTCAAAGTGAACTGAGGAGCCTTGTGCTTCTCCCGGCAGTGCCAGCGATTGTACTTTTCCAGAAACAGGACGTTCTTACTGCCGCAGCGCGGACACACAACACCATCCGGCCAGCGACGGGCCACAAGATATTCGCGGCAGTTCTCAGGCTTGGCGAAGTAGAGGATGGCTTGCTGTAGGCTCTTCGGCTCCATGATTGAATCTTAGACCGAATAGTCTATTTTGTCAAGTATATTATTGCCATTAATCGCCTGTCTTGCGCT
>PKVZ01000037.1 GCA_003131635.1 Acidobacteriaceae bacterium | reverse complement strand
CCGAAGATGATTTCGTATTCCGGATAATCCTGCCGGCAATGGCTGCGAAAGCATTCGTAGATTTCAGGATCGATTCCTTTCAGCGGCTTGAGAATCGAAACCGGCGGCAGAGGCAGTGTGGGAGCGGCCCCGGCTCGTCTTCGCTCACGCAGAAATTTGAACGCACTCCAAAGACAAAGGAGGTAATACAGTGAACTGGAAACGATGCCTACGGCCGCGACGATCTGAACTGTGATCCGAACTGTGTTGAGGATGGAGTGCATCATGCGTACGCGCAGGTCAGGCTATTCGTAACGCAGCGCCTCAATCGGATCCAGATTTGCCGCCTTCCACGCGGGATAGATGCCGAAGACCAGCCCGACTCCGGCGGCGGATGTGAAGCCGAAGATCGTCCAGAACATGGACATGTGAGCGGGCAGCGACGGCCAGAAGGCGGGAATAATTCCGACGACGACGGCACCGAGCGCAATTCCAATCAAGCCGCCGACCGCGGTAAGAATAATCGCCTCCAAGGTGAATTGCAGAAGAATATCGCGTTTGCGGGCGCCGATGGCTTTGCGAACGCCGATTTCGCGCGTTCTCTCGGTGACGCTGACCAGCATAATGTTCATTACGCCCACACCACCGACGATCAACCCTACGCTGGAAATGGCGAACATGCCCACAAACAGCATGCCGGTGAGCTGATTCCAAACGTCGGAGATCGAATCTGAAGTAAAGACGGCAAAATCATCCGGCTTACTGGTAGGGACTTTGCGGCGCCGGCGCAGCAGTTCCCGCATTTCGTCGATGGCCTTCGGCATGTCGTCGTGGGACGTCGCCTTGGCCATGATCCAATAGTCTTTCAACTCAGGGTGAAGCGTCTTAAAGGTAGTCATCGGGAAAAAGACCCGGTTATCGTTGGGGTCTTTTCCACCTCCAAACACCGATTTCACCTTTGCGGCAACACCAATCACTTCAAACAACTCCCCCTCGATGTTGATTTCCTTGCCCAGGGGATTCTCAACCGAAAAGAGTTCTTCTGCGGTATCGTGACCCAGGAGAATGACCTTGGCGCGCCGCTGCTCGTCGGCTTCGGTGAACCACCTTCCAGCGGCCATCTGCAGATCGACAACGTCTTTTACGGAAGCGGTGTCTCCCTCGAGAATTGTGTTTTTGGCCTTGCGATCCTGATACTTCACCGCGAAGGTGCCGACGCCCAGTTCCTGACGGACGAACTGGACAATCGCGCCCGCGGCCTTCACATGCGGGAGTTGGCCGATGGCTTCCGCGTCCTCAAGGGTCAGCCTCTTGCGTACGCGCATTTCTTCGCTCGGGCGACCAAAGGTGAACGGCTCCAGGTGAAAGGCAAAGATAACGTTGGATCCGATGCTGGCGACGACGTCGCGCACATTGTCGTCCAGGCCGCGGCCAATGGAGGAAACGCCGATGACCATGGCAACGCCAATCACGATTCCCAGCACGGTCAACGACGAACGCATCTTGTTGCTGCGAATCGTTTCCGTCGCCATGTGGACGATCTCGCCGAATTCGTCTTTGTGAATCATGAGGAATTGAGTGATTGGGCGCTTGTGTGATCGGGTGATTGAAAACCTAAAGTCAAAATCTGACTACGTGCTTTTCAATCGCACAATCGCCCGATCACACAATCGCCAAATTCTTTAGGTTTCGAACCTCAATGCCACGATCGGGTCCAGCTTCGCCGCTTTGCGCGCGGGGTAAACTCCAAAAAATACTCCAACGCTTGCCGAGACAATCAGTCCAGCCGCCACGGCCCAGAGCTTGATCGACGAAGGCATCCCGATCAGCAAAGTAACCGTGAGGGCGATGGCCACTCCCAACAAGACGCCCAGGACTCCGCCTGCGAGCGCCAGAGTGACGGACTCGATCAGAAACTGCAGCAACACATCGTCGCGCCGCGCCCCGAGAGCCTTGCGAATGCCGATCTCGCGGGTGCGCTCGGTGACCGAGACCAGCATAATATTCATGATCACAATGCCGCCGACGACTAAAGAGATGGCGGCGATGCCGATGGTAGCAATAAAGAAAGTCTGGCTGAAGCCGGTCCAAATCCCCAGCAGGCTGGCATTGGTCTCAATGTCAAAACTGTCGTCGCCGCCGAGCAGGTCGTGGCGCCTGGCACGAAGGGCGGCGCGCGCTTCGTCGACGGCCTCGTTGAGGGGCACTCCCGCGCTGTCGGCCTTTCCCGCAATCCGCAGGCTGTTATTGTGCGCTCCATATTGTTTCAGGCTCGCGGTCATGGGAATCATCACGTAATTGTCAGCGCTCTGCCCCAGGGTCGTGCCCTTCTTCGTTCCCACGCCAATTACCTGGTAAGTCCAGCCATCGACACGGATTTCCTTGCCCAGTGGATCCGTACCCGCCATCAGATGATCCACGATATCCGCTCCCACCACGGCGACCGGGGACCGATTATCCAGGTCGGTCTGGTTCAGCATGCGGCCCGAGCTCAGGTCGATATCCAGAATCGTAGCCATCCCGGGAGTGACTCCCCGCACGATGGTATCGCTGATCGATTGCTCGTTGTACTTCACATGGCCAGTTTCGTTGCGTGTGGAGGCTGCAACCAACACGCAGTGGCGACAGGCATCCGCCACCGCCTGGTAGTCCTCCATGGTCAGATCTTTGCGCTTCTCAGCTTCCAGAAAGTGGTCCACGTTGGTAACGGCGGGAGAAACTTTGAAGATAAGAAAAACATCCGCGCCCAGATTGAATATCTTCTCCGCCACGTAATCGTTGATGCCGGAGACAAATGTGACTACGGCGATCACGGCAGCCACTCCGATCACCACGCCGAGCAGCGTGAGCACGGAACGCAGCTTATTCACCCACAGCGACTGCAGCGCGATTCGGATGGCTTCGGCGATGTTCATGGCGCGGGCTTCGGGCTTCGGCTCAGAACCACGTTCTGCCGCAGCCCGCTTGTCGATAAGTCTATCAGCACAAGGCGTACAAGGCCGATTTGTATCCGAAGCCCGATAGCTGAAGCCCGCAGCCCGCAGTGACATATAATGATCCTGTTGGCAGCTGGACCGGACGGCCGCTTTCTGCGTCTTTGCTGGAACAGCGGGGATGCGGGGAGAGGAAAGTCCGAACTCCACAGAGCAGTGTGCCGGATAACGTCCGGGAGGGCGGGTTCAAGCCCGTTCGACGGAAAGTGCCACAGAGAACATACCGCCTGCGTCTTCGGATGCGGGTAAGGGTGAAAAGGTGCGGTAAGAGCGCACCGCCGCGGCAGTAATGCAGCGGGCAGGGCAAACCACACACGGAGCAAGACCAAATAGGGAGGAAGTCGGCGGCTNNCGCAGCAATGCGTGGCCCAGAGGAATGGCCGTCCTGCTGGAGCAATCCGGCGGACAGAATTCGGCTTACAGGTCCGGCTGCCACAATTATTTTAAATTCACTCAGGAGCACATAACATGTCAGCACCCAGCCGCCGGCCAGAGATTCGCCGGCGCCGCGCTCGTCAACACAAGATCACTACGCTCCGCAAGCGCCTGGCTTCGGCTCAGACCGATGCCGACCGCAACCGGGTCACCGCTAAACTGCACAAGCTCTCCATCGCTTCGCCGGGTCAGCCTCTGATGAAGTAGGTCTCCGCTCTTAGGTCCGGGCTCTTACGTCGGGTTGGAGGAACGGCGCGAGAGAAACCTCGCCGAATCAAGCTACTCCAGTCGTTGCCTTGCTGCCGTCCGCTGTCGACTGAGCGGGAGGTTGCGCGTTGCCTGCCGAGTGCAGAACTTCCTGGTAAACATCTATGATCCGGCGTACAGATTTTTCCCAGGAGAATTTGGCCGCCTGGCGGTAGCTGCGCTCCTTCATTTTTTCTCGCAACGGCTGGTCGAGAAGAACGCGGTGCAACGCGCGCATGATCTCGAAGACATTCTCCGGGTGGACCAGCACCGCGGCATTGCCCACCACCTCCGGCAGCGAAGAGACATTTGACGTAACGACTGGAGTGCCGTGCGCCATCGCCTCCAGCGGAGGCAGGCCGAAGCCTTCATACAACGACGGGAAGACAAAAATCTTGGCCGCATCGTAGAAGGTGCGCAAGACTTCGATCGGCACGAAGCCTAAGAAGCGCACGTCGTTCTGCACGCCGCTGCGGATTACCGTCCGCCGCAGGTCAGGGTTGCCGGAAACGTCATCCCCGATAATGATGAGCTTCAGGTCCGGATACAACTGATCCTTTTCCAACTCCGTTTTCAGAGCCGAGAAAGCCTCGATCATGCGCACTACATTCTTGTGCGGGCTGATTCTCCCGGCGTACAGCAGGAAGGGATAGGTCACCTGATAGCGCTCGACGATCAATTGCCGGTCCGCGGGATTGGCGTGCGTGCGCAACAGCCTTTCGTCGATGGCGTTATAAACCACCTCGATGCGTCCGGGCGGAATGTTAAACAACTTTTCCATTTCTAACTTGGTAAAGTTTGAAACTGCGAAGATGCGCGCGGCCCCGCTCAAGACGCGCTTGGTCAACTGGAAGTGAAGAGTTCGCCAAAATCCGGTCTGCTCGCGCGCACGCGACAGATGATCGAGGATGTCATGCACCGTCATCACGTAGGGACACGACAATCCGCGTGGCACGGAAAATAAATTAGGGATGTGCACCAGATCGCAATCCAGCCGCTTCACCACGGTGCGGAATTCGCGGTAGCTTTTGAGCGAGCGCTCCGGCTCCGCCAAGGGAACGGTATGAAAGTTGGACGGGAGCGGGCCGATTTCCTTGACTTTGGCGGGAGAGCCGATGAGCAGATAGGTGGTCTCGCGGTCCAGCCGTCCCAGAGTTCGGACCACATTGCGGATATAGGTGCCGACGCCGAACTCCGTCATCCGCCGAATGTCGATGGCGATCTTCACCGAAGGCATTTAACCACAGAACGGAGGCGGGAAAGCAAGGCAATTGAAGGATATGTTGAAAACGAAAACACTAGGGCGACCGAGGCTCACATTCCCCAAGGATTGAAAAGATCTACGCCGAGACCAGAGAAGTCCTTCACGTTGCGCGTGACAACCGTGAGGCCATGTTCAATGGCGGTGGCGGCAATCATGCCGTCCGCGGTGTTCAGGGGCGTTCCTCTCAACTGGCATTGACCGTCCAATACACCCCACCGGTCGGCGACGGCAGATGTGACGGGCAGGACGCGGTTGTGAAACCAGGTCAGCAGGTCGGTGTGGAACCACATCTCAAGCTCGGAACGGCGGCGGCCTAGCGGAAGCACAATGAGTCCCTTGCGGATTTCACCTATCGTGACGGCGCTTAGAAAGAGCGTCGTTACCGGTTGTGCTTTGAGCCACTCCACAACGCGAGGAGCAGGCCGGTCCCGGCTGAATTCTGACGGGACGTTCGTGTCGAGAAGATAACCGCTCACAAGTCAACCGGTCGTCCCGTAGATGGGTTGCGGCCGAAATTCAGATTAAGGCCCCGCAGGGGCGCAAAAAGTTCCATGATGTCTTTCGTCGGCGGCTCGGATTGTGGCGCGGTCGCTGCCGTTGGCGGCGATGACTGAAGCGCTTGGAGCACAACATCTTCGGCGTCCTTAAATCGGCCTGTCTGGAGGCGCTGATTGATGAGCGCCTCGACTTCGGGTTTGGTAATCAGAATCGTCATCGGAGCGGCCTCCCTGATATTATGCCCGACTGCATCGCGTCGCGTCAGAGTTTCTTTGCCTTCTCGGCTTGTCCCTCCGCAAGCTTCTTGTCGAAAACGGCTGCCAAAGGTTTCAGCAGATGAGTGACTTGCAGAACCTCGACAGTGCGGCCAAATTGTCTGAGCTCTATGGAACTGGAATTGTTCTCCCAGGTTGCAATCTCGTTCGGAAAAGTACTCCCTGCTTTGGTTTGACATTGCTCTCTTGTGATCGCAGGCTTCCCGAAGGCCACGACAAATGTGCTTAGGAGATCCCCGNNGTCGCGGCTCCTTATGTCCGTCCTCGGATATAAAGAAGAAATTTGTCAGAGAACCAAGGTCTCCCAGCATCAATGCTGCGACCTCTGGACGGTTCATCGTCTTATCGTTATAGAAGAACGTGCATTGGACTACTCCAGCGCTCTTCCAATCACTCGATATGTACAACTGTTCCAGGAACGGGAAGGCTTGGCCGCGCGCCTCGTCGGTGCAGACAGGATATGCGTTCGGCCATTCCTTCTGGTCCGGGTACGGAAGCACGCGGAACTGAGAAATCGTTATACCTAGCCGGTAATTTCGTCTGCTGTAAGCATCTTGCCAAGGTGAGCTTGGCTGGGTTGCTGTTTGTGGCACAGAAACGTTAGGCATCACAGCTAGCATCAGCAGAAGAATTCCTTGGCGCATTGTCTTCCTCTCCTCGCGGGCTTACCCCGCAAAGCAAGCCCCATCGTGCGGCGCAGCACGCTTGCAGTCAAGCGAATTTTTCCTTAGAGCATTGGCAGCTTTGCGAAGGTGAACTATGGCTCTCCCGACGGAATCACAGACCATTGAATGGCTTTCTTTGTCCGGCTTTGCGGAACGGGATTCTCTCGAAGATGAAATCCAACATATTGAGGTGTGGGAAGGCGGGGTTGCGACAAGACTGTTGGACATTTTCCGCGGGGTCTGGGCCGACCACGAAGCTGACAAATTCGTGCTCTTGGCGGACCGTCTTCCATGTCTGCTCTCAGTTGAACAGGAAGCCCTGTGGGAATTTGTTCAATCGGGGCAAGAATTCTGGCTTCCGCCTCTTTCGCAAGGCCTGTACAACGTTTCGCGAGTAACGTTCAACTTCAGGGCGCTTCGCGCGCAGTGGAGCGAATTGAAAGCTAAAGCGGCTAAGAAACACTCCGGAAAGAACGCGTGAAAACTACGCCCGGGCCTCCGCCTGCGCCCTGGCCCTGCGCTCCGCGTAAAGCGGGAACGCTTCGCAAAGGCCCAGCACTTCCTTGCGGATTCTCGTCAACACAACGGCATCCGTCCGGTGAAGGAGCGCCTCCGCGATCCAGCGCCCGACTTGCCGCATTTCAGGTTCCCTCATTCCCCGTGTAGTCAGGGCCGGAGTGCCAATGCGGATGCCGCTCGGCTTCAGCGGCGGGTTGACATCGAATGGAATGGCATTTTTGTTGACCGTGATTCCGGCCTCGCCCAGCGCCTTCTCAGCTTCGCTGCCCAGCATGCCCTTCGAGAAAACATCGACCAGCATCAGGTGCGTATCGGTGCCGCCGGAAATAATGCGGAAGCCCTCGGCTGCCAGGGTTTCCGCCAACACTTTCGCATTGGCGACAACTTGTTTCGCGTAGTCGCGGAACTCGGGCTGCATCGCCTCCTGAAAGCAGATCGCCTTAGCCGCGATGATGTGCATCAGCGGCCCACCCTGCATCCCGGGGAAAACTACTTTGTCGATCGCCGCGGCGAATTCCGCTTTCGAAAGAATCAAGCCTGCTCGCGGCCCGCGCAGTGTTTTATGCGTAGTGGAAGTAACGATGTGAGCATGCGGCACCGGCGAGGGATGCGCGCCTCCCGCCACCAGCCCGGCGAAATGCGCCATGTCGACGAGATAAAGAGCGCCAACTTTGTCCGCAATCTGCCGCATGCGAGCGAAGTCGATGATGCGCGGATAAGCACTGCCACCGCCGATGATCAGCTTGGGGCGATGCTCCTCCGCCAGTTTTTCCAGCGCGTCATAGTCGATCGTCTCGGTTTCTTTAGTGACTCCGTAGGGCACGATCTTGTAAGTCTTGCCGGAGAAATTCAGGTGATGACCGTGCGTGAGGTGCCCGCCGTGAGCCAGGTTCAATCCGAGAATGGTGTCTCCCGGCTGGAGCAGGGCAGCATAAGCCTCCATATTCGCCTGCGAGCCGGCGTGGGGCTGCACGTTGGCATGTTCCGCGCCAAACAGTTTTTTAGCTCGATCGCGCGCCAAATTCTCGACCACATCCGAGAACTCGCAACCGCCGTAGTAGCGCTTGCCCGGATATCCCTCCGCATACTTGTTGGTGAACACCGAGCCTGCGGCTTCGAGCACGGCTTCGCTGACGAAATTCTCCGAAGCAATCAGTTCCAGGCCCTCGTGCTGGCGGCGGGTTTCGTTGTCGATAGCCGCGGCAATCTGCGGATCGGATTCGTACAGCGGGCGGTACATTTTAGTATCGGAAGAATTCTTCATATCGTTTTCCTAGGACTTCTCGTATACATCGGGCCGATGAAGTTCCATGTAGCGCTCCGGAGCCTTCACCGGAGTAAAGCCAAATTTCGAATAAAGTCCATGCGCGTCGCGGGTCAAAAGAATCCAGCGCCGCAGATTCTGTAGGGCGGGATGTTGCACAATGCACTCCATCAGCCACTTGCTCAATCCGCGTCCACGATGCGACTCCAGCACGAACACGTCACCCAGGTAAGCCACAGTCGCAAAGTCGCTGACCACGCGGGCGAAACCAACTTGCACGGGCGCTCCATGGGTCGCGTTTTTTTGCGAGACGTGGGGATTCGTCATAAATGCCGAAGCATAGCGAATGCTCGATCGACCGCGCCACGACTTCCCGCGGAATGCCCCTGGCCCAATAGCAATCGGTCAGAAAGCTGTAAACCATGTCCAGATTCAAGCGCTCCCGGCTGGTGCTGATCACAAACTCATCGCGTCTGTGCTCCGCAATTGCCGGTGCAACGCTGCTGGCGGCGATCTCTTCCACTCACATATTCTAACTCGCGGCGCGGAGAATGCATGGCATCCAAGGCCAATTGCCAATTGCCAATTGCAAACTGCCAATTGCTAACGCCGCTCTCAACCCTCAAACGCCGTTCGCAAGAACGAAGCCAGCTGGTATCCATCCATGTAATTGTAGGGCGCCTCGCCCATCGTATAGTGACCGCAAGGCAGCACTACAACTTTGTGGTCGAGACCATAGCGCTCGAATTCTTCCACCACGTTGCGCGAGAGTTCGGGCAGGAAAGTCAGATCGTACTTCGCATAAATGATGAGCGACTTGCGCGGCCAGCGCGCGAACTTATCGAAGTACGCCATCGGACTCACCGCCAGCCACGACTGCCGTAAAGTTTCCAGAGTGACCTGCGATTCCATTCCCTGCCGGATGTGCCGCGTCGACTGTCCATGCCACACCACATCGGCAACATAAGTGGAAGCATGATTAAACGCAGCCACGCGAAGGCGCGGATCATGCGCCGCCGCGATGAAGGCATAACATGAACCCAGACTGGTGCCCACAATTCCCAGCTTTTCGCAGCCCTGCTGCTGCAGCCAATCCAGGCAGCAGCGGACATCCACGACGCCCTGCCGCACGGCATCGAGCGTGCGGCCAATGTTGGCGGAGACGGCATAATCCGCGCGGCTGATCTCGGCGGGCATGCGGATATCGTGATAAGGCATGGTGAGCCGCAACACCGAGATGCCCAGCATGTTCAGAACTTTGCACAGGCTCACGTAAGCAATCGCGTCGGCGTTCCAGTGGGGGAGAAGTACGATCGCGCGCCGCCCACGCGCGGGAAACCAGCGCGCATTTACTAGATTATTTTCGGGATACGGCGTTTTTACGGGCGCAGTGAACCGCAAGAATTCGGCAAAGGTTCCCTTCACCTTCGCCTCAAGCTTTTGATCGGGAACTTCGCGCGTGGAGAAAACTCTTACTTCGCGCTTCTCCAGACGAAAATCGGTTGGCGTCTTATAGGAGAAAAACTCATCGCTGGAGGCGACAATGCGGCGGCTAAAGTCGATGAAGAATTTAGCGGGATCCTCAACGGCTTGCCCGGGACGCGTACCATTGCGGCAAGGCCAATCCCGCGCCCATTCCACGCCCCAGTCCAGGGGACGCACCACGCGGTTGTTGTCCACCGAAGTGAGCCGGTGCTCCCAGTCATACATCCATTGTGCGTAGCGCGAGGGCATGGTCAATCTTCTAGTGTAACAAGGCGCGACGGATCAGCTTGCGCGGGTACCAGCTAACGGTTGCAATTAGCAGTTGGCAATTGGCATTTGGTCCTTAAACGGGATAGTGCTCGGGGACTGTGACATCCGTCACCGAGAATTCTTAGCAGATCAAGTATCACAGGAGGGGGCAGTAACCGCCGCAAACTTGCCTTGCAATGTAACTACGTTTGGAGTTACAACGAATTTCGAATGGGATGAAGCGAAGAACCGCGCCAACATTCGGAAGCATGGCTTCGATTTCGCCTGGGCCGAGCAGTTGTTCCGCGGTCCCCTCTTGGTCCGCCCTGATACGCGTGAGGACTACGGCGAGGAGCGGTGGGTTGGACTCGGGATGATCGGCGGCAGGGTTGCGGTGGTGACGTTCGCTGCACTGACGCCAGACAACATTCGCATCTCGTTCAGGAAGGCCAACCATGAAGAGCGGAAAGAATACGAAGATGCCATCAAGGACGGACTGGAAGCGCATTGACGCGATGCGCGACGAAGACATCGATTATTCCGACATTCCTAAGCTGGGCCCGGACTTCTTTAAGAACGCTATACTCTGGCCCGGACCCAAGAAGCAGATCACCTTGCGCATTGACCCCGACGTGCTGACGTTCTTTCGCAAGCATGGCCGCAGCTACCAGACGACGATGAACGCCGTCCTGCGCAAGTACATGGAAGCCAGAAGGGCAGCTGGCGTGAAAACTAAGCTTTGAATCGCTCCTGCTCCGGGCTATTGCCGCTAAGCTCTAACTTTTGTGTGGGCCTTCCTGCCAGATTCTTCTTTTTCAGATTGCGCATTAATCGTTCGTCTTCCGCGATCAGCTTTGGGCTTCGTCTTTCGCCACTTTGGATTTCAAGCAGCCTTTGCATCAGATCGGCGTAGTTTTCCATTTCCATTAACTTCCTCCAAATGATTGTCCACGGCTGTTTGGTCGACAGACATGAATAATAGGTGAGGTCCCAAGCACAAGACTGATCAAAATTGACCATGTTTTATGGGATCTGTCGAAGGCATGATTCCGCCGAATTCTCTTGACTTCGATTCTCCACGCTGCCACCATATCTCTTTACGCAGTGGATCTTTGACATCTGAATAGCAGGAAGATAACTCCCGGGAATCCAACATTTTGCAAGCCGGGCCACTGATTCCAAGCAACTTAGCCCCCATCCGGATCGACCTAAGCCCTCTGTATGGAATATTTTGCGCGTAAGTTATTTATTCCCAATGTTTTAACCAGATCGACGCAGACTGCAACCCCGCAAGTCATTGATTACAGAATATTTTAGATGGACGATCTGAAAAGTTTTTGGTCTGGATTGATCTGAGGTTAGTTGCCGTACTTCCGTGGCACGCGCTTGGAAATGTTGCAGAGAATCTCGTAGGGGGAACTGTTGGCTAGGCGCGCATGCTCCAGCGCATCGACGCTCAATCCGTCGCTGGTTCCCAGCAGGATCACTTCGTCGCCGACTGCGATCTGTGGAATGCCGGTTACATCCACCAGCGTGAGGTCCATCGAGATGCTGCCGACGATGGGCGCGTAGTGATCGCGAACGATCACGCGGCCGCGATTGGAAAGCTGCCGGTTGTATCCGTCGGCGTATCCCACGGGCAGCACCGCAACGTGCGCTGGCGCCTTCGTCACATAAGTTCCGCCGTAGCCCAGGGCCTGATTGGCGGCGAAGTTTCGCATGGAGAGAATGCGCGTCTTCCAGGTCAGCACCGGCTTGACTGCCAGCCGCAGCGTGCCGCCGCTTACTTCCCGGCCCGCACGCTGAAAGGGCAAATAATATCCATAGAGCGCGACGCCGGGACGCACCATTTTTTTCCACGTCTCACGCCGCGAGATCAGGGCGCTGGTATTGGCCATGTGCAGCAACTCCGGCTCGAAGCCGGCTGCTCGCACCATGCGCTGTGCCTCCTCGAATCGGCGCTCCTGCTCGGCGACCGAAGGCGCGTCCATAATTTCGGAGGAGGCCAGGTGAGTCGAGAGACCTTCAAGAACCAGATGCGGAGATGCCGTGAGAGCTTCGAGGACGGCGGGAAGTTCATCCAGCGAAACGCCCAGCCGGCCCATCCCCGTGTCCACCTTGAGATGCACGGCGTGCCGCTGGTTTCCGCGCGCCGCGGCATTCTCCAGCGACTCGATGTGCCAGGGCTCCCACACGGTGGGTGTGAGCTTCAGGCGGACAATCTCGCTTTCTTCGCCGCGCCAGAAACCGGTCATCAATAGAATGCGCGACTCGATGCCCGCCTCGCGAAGCGGAATCGCCTCATCGAGCGACGTGACGCCCAGCCAGCGCGCACCTTCGTCGCGCAACGCACGCGAGCATTCCACCGCGCCGTGGCCGTAGGCATCGGCCTTCACCACTGCGCAGACGGTCACTCCGGCGCCGGCGTGCTTTATAACGGTGCGAAAGTTTTGCCGGAGATTGGCAAGGGAAACTTCCGCCCAAGTGGGGCGCGTTGCCACGCGGCTCGGAATTTCTACAGTGGTCGCCACTGAGGTCGATTATAGCGGGAGCGGCGCGCGCCCTCAGGTTACGCTTGGGCTACTCCCACGGCAGTTTCTAGTTTCCAGTTTCTGGTTTCCAGTTCTCGTGCGTTGGCCCGAAACTGGAAACTTGCTTTAGGCATTAAGCTGTCAGTTTTCCGCCAGGGAGAAGTTCACCGTAATCTGAGTTTCCACTTCGACCGGTTCGTTGTTCAGAATGTAAGGGCGGTAGCGCCACTGGCGCACCGCATCGATTGCCGCCGACACCAGCATGGGATGTCCGGTCAGGACGCTGAGGTTCTCGATCGTACCTTGCCTGCTGATTACCGCCTGGAGCACGACTGTCCCTTGAACGCGCGCGCTGCGCGCCAGTGCAGGATAGGTTGGCTGCACTTTGCGAATCAGATTTCCTTCACTGATATGGGACAGGCGCAGCTTTTGAGCGACTGTTGGTGGCGGCGCCACCGGCAAAACCGGGTGCGTGCCACTTTCAAACAAGCGCGCGAAGCCATGGGGATCTCCGCTTCCTATCGCGTCGGGAATGTACGGACCGGAGGCTGCAATTTGTGGCGGACCTCCGTCGATGGGTGTCGGCATTCCTATCGTCCGTTCTGACGGCGGGTGGAAAATAATCTCCGTTGGGTTGGTTGGAGCGTGGTTTGAACCGGCGTGCGCTGGGGCCGCGGGAGCTTCCGGCATGGGTTCTCCCAAACTGATTGCAGTTGAGAGCTGGTGGAACGAGGGCAATCCCATGGGGCGCAACAACGGCAAGAGTAGTAACACGCCGGTCACCAAGGCCTGCAATCCGAACGAGGTCAGAGTTGTCCATCCGCGGCGGGAGCGCTCGGCCCATGATGAATCGAGTGTGTGGGAAAACATGCTTCTCTCAAACATGGCGTCCTCCAAAATGGAATGCTGATGCTGCTAAGGACACCAGGACCCTCTGCTGCGGCGCGATTTTGAGAAATAAAAAAAGACCGCGCGGGGCACGGTCTTTGGGAACTTTCCCGACACACACGGTGTCGCGAAAACCTATTTAGGTGGTGCGTTTGGCGCCGGAGCCGCGGGCTTGGGGGCGGTGGACTTCGGAGTTGTAGGCCGAGCCGCCGCACCAGGAGCGGCCAGAGCCGGTACACCCGACTGGGTGTTATAGAGGTCCACTACGGCTTTGGTGATATCGCCTTTGTCGCCGTACCACAGGATCGGGCTCTGCGGCCAGGGATTCGAGGTGTCGACAATCATGGCAAAGCCGCTTTCCTGCGCGTGCTTCACGATCACCGGAGCCATCTTCTGCAGAATGCGCTGGAAGATTTCCTTCTGCTGATTCGTGGCATCTTCCTGGGCATCCTGCACGGAGCGGTCGAAGATCTTCTTCTTGGACTCGATCTGCTTCTGCAGGGTGGCGCGGGCATCGTCGTTCAGCTTATCGCTCTGGGTCTGAAATTGCTTTTGCAGACCCTCGAGTTCATCATTCTGAGCTTTCAGTTCGTTTTGTTTGGGCTCCAGCTTTTTTCGCAAAGCTTCGAAGTCGCGCTGGCCCTCGTTGGTGCCGACCACGGCCTGCTCAATGTTGATGGTCCCGATTTTCGAGCCGGCGGCGCCGGTAGCGATGGGGGGGGTGGTTTCAGAAGCTGCGGGCGAAGTGGCCGGGCCTGCGGGGGCAGCGGCGCTGCTGGTTTGGGCGAAGGCGGAGATCATTGAGAAAGCCGCAATGGCCAGGAAAGAACGCAGAAGCTTGCTTGTCATCGGATCGCTTAAACTCCTTGGAACATGATTACGGGAAACTTGGTTCCGCGCAACATGATTCCGGAAATAAACTCAGATTTACCCTTTTTCAGGCAACGCTGGGAAGGCGCACTGGGCTGCCAGCATCACACGCCGGGGTTGCGGACGTGTCGTCCACCCTTGGTCAGCTTTCTGCAATGGTGTGGATCGAAGCCATTATAGAGAGCATGATCGGGCCGCGTCAAACTGCCTCGCGTCACGGTGGCGGCTCAGTTTGAATTTATTCTCCCAGGAGGACGTCATCCCGAAACGCGCGTACTTCAGCCGCGTGAGGGATCTCCCATAGATACGGCGAGTGGGAGATCTTTCGTTCCGCCTGAAAAACGGCTTCACTCAGGATGACCCCGAGCTATAGGCCGAAAAATCGAACTGAGCCACTACTCGCGTCATACAAGATTAGAACGTCGTGGCCACGGTGAAGCGGAAGGTTTTGCGGGGCTCGCGCAGCAGGAAGGTGGGGGCGTAGGTGTTGACGGCGAGGTGATAGGTATAGTCGCCGGCGGCGGTGTTGGGGAACATGGCGCGGGTGATCGGGATGGGCGGAATCGCGGGATTGTCCAGGCGCAGAGGGTTGTAGGCCCAGTAGATGCGGAAGGGCGCGTTGATGACGGGCAGGAACATTTGGAGTTCGAGTCCGGTGGACATTCTCGGCTTCCAGTTGGTCGATCCCAAGACTTGCAGCTGCTGTTTCGGCAGAGGATTCAAGAAGGTGCCGGGAGTGCAGCCGGTGCCGGCCGCGGTGGCCGTGGCTTGATCCTGTGCGGGACATCCATATTGCTGGCCAATCACCTGATCGTATTGCTCCTGCGCGATCTCCAACTGCGAAGGGCGGAGAATGGGATCGATGCCCGCGTCCATGAAGGGTGCGAGGGCGACAGGTCCGTAGATGGTGATGCGGTACTCGAAGTTGGTGACGATGCTGAGGTCGCCGCCTGGGAAAGTAATCTGATCCACGGGAATGGGCACGTTCAGGGCGCCCAACAGAGGATTTTGGGCGTTTTTCAAGACCGGAGTTCCGTCGGGATTTCTAAGCGCGATGGCGCCCACACTGGGCAGGAACGCTACCGGCGAAACGGAACGGATGTCGAAGCCGCGGAGGTCGTTCTCGCCACCCATGTAGGAGCGCTGGAATGGCGGCGCCACTAAGCCTCCGTAGCCGCTGATGAACGATCCCTGAACGTTGAAGCCCAGGGCGTTGCGCCGGTTGTTGACGGGGATGAACTTCTTATATTGGACGATCGGGCGAACCGAGTGAACCGTACCGCCAAGTCCGGCGATCTCCGCGCCCAGCGTAAACTGGTGTCCGCTATGCGGCGAGATCGGACTATTGATGGTATTGAAGGAGAAGTTGGGGAAGATCTTGCTGGTGATAATTCCTTCCAGAGCGTTCGGTCCGGAGATGCCGCGGAACGCGATGAACTCGAACAGATTCTTCGATGCGTTACTCAGCGCCAGCAGCGAGGAGCGGTCGAACGAATAGGTGATTCCAACCCGTTTGAAGGAGCGGCGCAGAGGATAGCTCAAGGACGAGGTGAATCCGGCGCTGGACTGGGAGTAATTCTGCAGGTTCTGCAGCACGGTGTTGGGCAGATTCAAGTTCTGCCCGCTGAAAACTGAAAGCTGCCGGGCCTGGTCATAACTGACTTTATTCAAATAAACGTTAAAGCCAAACTGCAATGGACGGTCAAACAGATAGGGCTGAGTAAATCCGAAACGCACGCTGCGCGCCAGGTTTCCCACGCTGGCCTGCACCGAAAGCGTCTCGCCCAGGCCGAGGAAGTTGTTGGTTGAATAATTGATGCCGACGAAGGCGCCTTCCAGTCCGCTGACGCCGCCGTTCAGGCCGATGCTGTTCTTGCCTTTTTCATGGACCTTGAGACTTAGGTCGACCAGGCCGTCTTTCTCGTCCAGTTTGCGGTCGGTGGTGTTGGGGTCGTCGGGCTTCAACTGGTCGAAGTATCCCAGCTGATTCAGGCGCAGGAGGCTCAATTCCCAAAGGCGGGAATTGTAGATATTGCCTTCTTCCAGCGCAATTTCGCGGCGGATTACCTTGTCGCGGGTGGTGGTGTTGCCCTGGAACTCGATGCGGCGAACGTAGAATTGCTTGCCTTCGTCGACGTCGATCTCGAGGAAGATAAGTTTTTTTTCGTCGTCGAAGTGAGTCTCAGGCACGGAAGTGAAGTTGATATAACCTTGCTCGCCATAGGCCTTGCGCAGGTTTTCCAGCCCCTTGGCGATTTTATCCTTGCTGAAAACATCTCCATCCCTGATGGGGAAGAGGTTGCGCAGAGCCTTTACGTTCGAGACCGCTTTATTGTTTTTGAAAGTGATGGAACCGAGGTTATAGCGGTCGCCTTCCTCGATGGGCATGGTGATGTCAACTGCCTTGCCTGGCCCGCTTTGCAAGAGCGGGATGTGGCCGCTTTTGTGTCCAGTATCGTGAATCTGCGTCTTGGGCTCATTCACGATGACTTTGAAATATCCGCGATTCTGGTATTCGTTGCGGACGCGTTCGGTGTCTTCATCCAGCTTGGTCGCGTCGTAGGTTCTGGCGAAGATGTTTTCCAGGAAGATGGAGTGCGGAATTCCGATGGGGCGCAAGTTCTTCATGGCATAACGCAAGGTTCGCGTCTTCACGTTCTTGTTGCCTTCGAACTTGATCTTGCCGACTTTTACTTTCGGGCCTTCTTTAATGACAAAGGTGATGCCAACGGCTGCGGGAGGAATTTGCCGGACTTCGGTTTTGATGGTGGAAAACTGGCGTCCGTGCTCGGAGAGCAAACCTTTGATGGTCACTTCCGCTTTTTTGATTTTGGTTGGGTCGTATTGACTCTCCACGGACAAGCCGACCTTCGCTTCCTTGAATCGGTCTAACACATCGCTGGTGGTGATCGAACTGAGGCCGACGTAATTGATCTCACGGATGGTGGGCTTTTCCTTAACCTGGATAATCAGCCGCCAGCCCTTGGGAGTCTGTTCCCGGGAGAAGCGGATGTCCTCGAAATAACCGGTATTCCAGAGGGCGTTGAAGTCGCGCTCCAGGGCAGGGGGATCGTAGATGTCCCCAGGGTGAGTGAAAATGCGGGCCTTGACTGTTTCGGCGGGAATTCTGCGATTGCCCTGGACGTCGATCTCTGAGATAACGTCAGTCTGCGCCCACCCGGCCGAGGCTAAAAAGATCGCGAGCAGAATACCCAAGGCCCACCCAGACCGCTTCATTCGGCGACAAAGCCGTGCAAATGAAGGAGATGGAGTGGGGACGGCTCCGGAAGGGCCGCAGCCGTTCCCGGGCACAATGATATCCGTATGAACGCGAAGATGAATCGCTAAGACCTCAGCCTCTGGGATGTAGGAAAACGATCATTATACGGTAGAGAGAGAGAAAGCGTCCAAGTTGCCACTCTTACGGGCGGCCTCATGGAATGGACTTGGTTGACTCCACTTCAACCAAGACGGAATAAAACGTTGCGGAGTTGCCCAAGTCGGAAAGTTTTTCTGAGGTCAGCACGTTAATATTCCGGAATCCGGGACTCAACTTGGCCCAACTCAGCCGGGCCGAGACGACGCCGGGCTGAACCGCACCATCCACCCGCGCCTTTAAGAAAATTTCTCCACGATGGTTGTAGACCCTCACCTTCGCCCCATCGACGATACCACGCGCTCGGGCATCGGCAGCATGCATTTCCAGAAGATCCACATCTTCCATCTCTTGAACCGAAGGCAGGTTGGAGAAAGTTGAGTTCAGGAAATTGTCGGCCTTGCGCGCCAGAAGCTCCAGCGGGAACGTTGCGTTGTCGACACCGTGGCGGGATTGCGATGGAGGAGTGAACTTGACCACAGGATCGAGCCCGAGCGCTTTCATCGCTTCGCTATATAGTTCGGCCTTGCCCGATGGCGTGCGAAAGTTGCCTTGAGCGAAAGGTAGAAAGAACTCCTGAGAACCCATGACGTCGGCCTTTTCCGGCGGGCCATCAGCCCCGGGCAACTGGCCACTGAAGTTCAGCCTCACCTGACCTTCTCTCTGCAACCGCTCACGAGTGATTCCCTGCAACCACGGATTGCTCGAAGCCAGCGCAGCATCGATCATTTCATTGATACTTTCGGTGAAGCATTCGTCGTTGAATCCCATGCGCGCAGCCAAGCCGCGGAACAATTCAACGTTAGATCGGCATTCTCCAAGGGGCTCGATTGCCTGATCCGAAACTTGCAGGTAGTAATGGCCGTACGCCGTCTGCAAATCTTTGTGCTCGAAGAAGGTCGTCGCCGGTAAGAGGATGTCGGCATAATCGGTCGTATCGGTGAAGAATTGTTCGTGAACCACGGTGAACAGGTCCGGGCGCTTGAGGCCACGCACAACTTCATTGTGGTTGGGACAGACCGCCGCCGGATTGGAGTTGTAAACGAACAACCCTTTTAGCGGCGGATCGCCCAGCGTGTTCAATGCCTTGCCCAGTTCCACCATGTTGACAGTTCTGGGGGGGTGTTGGAGTCCTCCTGGCTTGAGATTGGGTCGCGTCAATTCCTCCTTGTTGAGTCCAAACGCGCCGCTGGTCGACATTTGCAATCCGCCGCCGACTTCCTTCCACGATCCGATAACGCAGGGCAGCATAACAATAGCGCGCGTGGCCATCCCGCCATTTTCCGATCGCTGCACGCCGTAGTTCAGCCGGATTACGGATGGCCGCACCGTGGCATATTCGCNNGCCCTCACCGATGATTACGTGCATCATGGCGAGAGCGAGAGCGCCATCGGTTCCGGGATTGATTGGCAGATACCAGTCCGCACAAGCTGCGGTGCGCGTGCGGTAGGGATCGATCACGACCAGCTTCGCGCCGTTGCGCCGCGCCTCGGCGATGAAGGGCCAGAGGTGAACATTATTGCCGTGAATGTTCGAAGCCCAGGCGATGATGTAGCGGGAGTGGATGAACTGCTCAGGCTCGGTGCCAAGCTTCATGCCCAGCACTGAGAGCAGCCCAGCCTCACCCGCCGCGGAACAAATCGTGCGGTCAAGCTCTGAAGCTCCCAGGCGCCGGAAAAATCTGCGATCCATGGAAGCGCCATTGAGAGCGCCGAGGGTACCGCCGTAGGAGTAGGGCAGGATTGCTTCGCTGCCGAACTCGGCGATGATCTTGCGGAAGCGGCCGGTGATTTCATCCAGCGCCTCGTCCCAAGTGAGGCGCTGCCAAGTTTGCGTGGCGCGGGCGCCCTCGCCCGCGTTTGTAGCAGCAATTCCCTTCGCTGCAATCCTCCGCATGGGATACAGCACCCGATCCGGCGAATATACCCGGTCCAGATACTTAGCCACTTTCGCGCACAGAAATCCGCGCGTCACCGGATGCTTTGGATCGCCTTGGATTTTGGTGGCGCGCCCGTCTTCCACCGTGATCAACACACCGCAAGCATCGGGACAATCATGCGGACACGCGGCATGGACAACTTGCTTCATGACTCGTACGATTATACGGTGCTTCCCGAAGGGTGAGCAGAGGTAGCACAACGAGACGGTCGCGTGTCAGGGTCTACAAGCAGGCCCGACCCAGCCGGTTTTAAACCAATAGATCGGGTCGCTGGTGTAATGGCCTGGTTGCAACAACTACGGCCTCCGGGCCGCCTGTGTCTGAGCTAATTGCCGTAGTTGACGATAACCGACTGGAACCTGCGTTCCTGCTTGAACACACGGGCGCTCGGCGGGAACGTGATTAGAACGAGATTAGACGATTGCCAGAGGACATCAACATGCATGAAACCTTTATGGTTTACTGCGACTGCACCGTGATTGCCATCTGCGATGAATACGTTCCCCGGACGGCACAAGGCGAGTTCCCGCGACACTCGCCTACCTGCCGGGATGACTGATAGCTGTGTACTGTAATCCGTCATCGCGCCCGCGTTCCGTACCATCAACACAACATCCATTTGCCATCCGGCGAAGGCACATAGCCAACTACTTCGGTCCATGATCTGACCAACGCCAAAGGTGCGATCCATGCGACTGCACAGATGATCAGTATGGCGAGGACAGCTCCACCCACAATGGCCAGCGATTTTCGTTTCACGCTATCAAAGAATATATCGCCGTTGACGTTTTTGGCGACAAATCCCCATAACGACCCCGAAAAAACATATGGGCGGCCTCAGCCGCCCGGTTTGCGGCCTGACTCGTGAAAAGCCGCTAGCGTCAACCTACTTAATCTCGAGCACTTCTTTTTCTTTGGCCTTGCTCATCTCTTCCATCTTTTTGATTTCATCGTCGGTGAGCTTTTGGATTTCNNTGCTCTTCAAGAACTTTGTGCAGGTGCTTCACCATATCCTGGCGGCGCTCCTGCGTAAGGGCGGGCACGGGCACGCGAATCAGTTTGCCGTCGTTCATGGGATTCAGGCCGAGTTCAGCGGAGCGAATGGCTTTCTCGATGGCGCCGACTTGGGAAGTATCGAAAGGCTGCACCGTGATCATCTGCGGCTCGGGCGCGTGCACTTGCGCGATCTGGTTGAGCGGCATTTGCGAGCCGTAATAGTCGACGCTCACGCTGTCGAGCATGTGGACCGAGGCGCGCCCGGTACGCGTGGCGGCCATCGCTTTGCGAAAATCTTCGACGGCCTTATCCATTCGCGTTTTGAGTTGCGAACGAATTTCTTTAAGCGGCCCGCTATCAGCCATGGATGAGCTCCATTAAATACTTCAGGAATCAAAACGTTGAATTATAAACCCAACAACCACCAGCCACGGTTTGCGCGGATCGCAAGGGATCGGAAATCTGAAAAATCGGGGTTGATCCGTGCGCATTCGCGGCCAAAGTTTTTAGGCGCTTACTCTCGAACCGATTTTTTCCCCGCTGACCACCCGCCGGATGTTTCCGTGTTGATTCAAGTTGAAGACGATAATCGGCAAATTATTGTCCTTGCACAAGCTGATGGCGGTCGAATCCATTACTTTCAGCCCCAGCCTTAAAACATCCATGTAGGTGATATCGGAGAATTTCTTGGCGTCCTTCACCTTCATGGGGTCGGCGTCGTAGATGCCGTCGACTTTGGTGGCCTTGAGAATGGCGTCGGCTTTGATCTCCATGGCGCGGAGCGATGCGGCGGTGTCGGTGGAGAAGTAAGGATTGCCGGTGCCGCCTGCGAAGATCACGACGCGGCCTTTCTCCAGATGACGGATGGCGCGGCGCCGGATGAACGGCTCCGCGACTTGATTCATCTCAATCGCGGTTTGCACGCGGGTGTAGACTTTCTGCTTTTCGAGCGCATCCTGCAACGCCAGCGCGTTGATCACGGTGGCGAGCATGCCCATGTGATCGGCGGAGACGCGGTCCATGTCTCGGGCCTGATCGGCCACGCCACGGAAGAAGTTGCCGCCGCCGACGACGATCGCGAGCTGCACTCCCAGTTTGTGCACGTCGGCGAGTTCGGCGGCGACTTCGTGGATGCGTGCCGTATCCACACCAAAGCCCTGATTCGCCGCCAGGGCCTCGCCGGACAGCTTGAGCAGAACGCGTTTGAAGGCAGGAGTTTCCATGAAGTTTCGAGTTTCCGGTTTCGAGTTTCTAGTTTCCGGTTCCTCGCTCCACACGGCCGGGTGGCCTATAGGCAGTGCGCCCGCTGGAAACTAGAAACCAGAAACCGGAAACTGACTTACTTCGCCACCGGAGCAGCGGCCGGGCCACCCTCGTCGGGCTTGGGCTTGGTGATCGCGACCGTCTCGCCCGCATCACCCACCTTGAAGCGCGCGAAACGCCGGACGCTGATGTTCTCGCCCAGCTTGCCGATCTTCGCTGCGATGAGCTGCGCAATCGACATGGTCTGGTCCTTGATGAAAGGCTGCTCCAGCAAGCAGACTTCCTCGTAGAACTTTTCCATCTTGCCGGCGACCATCTTTTCCGCTATATTCTGCGGCTTGCCGGAGGCGACAGCCTGCGCGAGAAAGATATCCTTCTCACGGGCAAAATCTGCCGCCGTGACGTCTTCCTTACGCACGTACTTGGGATCGCTGGCGGCGATGTGCATGGCGATATCGTGCACCAGCTCCTTGAAGTCATCGGTGCGGGCGACGAAATCGCTTTCGCAATTCACTTCGAGAAGCACACCGATCTTGCCGCCGGCGTGGATGTAGCTGGTCACCGCGCCTTCGCTGGTGACGCGCGTGGCTTTCTTGGCGGCGACCGAAACGCCCTTCTTGCGCAGGATCACGACTGCCTGCTCCATATCACCCTTGGCTTCGGTGAGGGCCTGCTTGCAATCCATCATGGGAGCTCCGGTTTTTTCCCGGAGATCTTTTACTTGTGCTGCTGAAATGTTCGCCATAGTAGTGCTCATTAGTTGAGAGTCCTTATGAATTCTGGGTTCAAATGCCGAGGTTTCAAGGTTCCAGAGTTTCAAGGTTGCAAATACCGCAGCATCCGCGTGAACTTTGAAACTTTGAACCCCCGAAACTTTGAAACCTTGTTCCTACAAACTTTGACCCGCGCCGGACGACCCGCGCGGGTCAGATATTCACGTGCCCGGTTTTTACTAGGTACTAGGTACTCACAACTGGGTACTGCTAAACCGTCTGGCTCTCCACTTTTGGAATGTCGGCCTCGGCTTCTTCGTTGGCGACCGGCTTCTTATGCGTCCCCGGACCCAGTACTTCTTCCATGCTGATGTCTTCGCCGATGTCGGCCAGGTCCGACGCCGCGGCGGCTTCCTGGGCGCGGATCTCGAGTGCCGATGCGGCATCTTCAGCATTCTGCGCTTCCCGTGCCTGCGCCTGTTCCGTAGCCGCTGTCATGTCTGCGATCTGCTTGTCGCTCATGAGCTGCGCACCCTCGGCAATCGACTCCGAAATCTTCGAAGTAAACAACCGGATCGCGCGCAACGCATCGTCGTTGCCGGGAATTATGTAATCCACTTCGCTGGGATCGCAATTGGTGTCAACCACGGCGACCACGGGAATGCCCAGCTTGCGCGCCTCGCGCACCGCGATCTGCTCTTTGTTGGAGTCGATCACAAACACCGCATCCGGCAACCGGCTCATATTCTTGATGCCCGCCAGGTTGGCCTGCAGGTGTTTGCGCTCGCGTTCGAGCTTGATGACTTCCTTTTTCGGCAGTAGCTCGTAGCGGCCATCGGTGGCCATCTCGTCAAGCTCTTTCAGCCGCTTCACCGACTTCTGCACGGTAACCCAGTTGGTCAGGAGTCCGCCCAGCCAGCGCTGGTTGATGTAGAAGCCGCCGCACTTGGTAGCCTCTTCGGCAATCGCATCCTGTGCCTGGCGCTTGGTGCCCACGAACAGCACAATCTTGCCGTCGGCCGCCAGTTCCTGTACGAATTTCGACGCTTCCTTGAACATCTTCAGCGTCTTCTGCAGATCGATGATGTAAATCCCATTGCGCTCTCCGAAGATGTATTCCTTCATCTTGGGATTCCAGCGCTTCGTCTGATGCCCGAAGTGAACACCCGCTTCGAGCAACTCCTTCATGGTGATGGTAGCCAATGAACCTCCTTATTCAGTCTGCATCGGGAATTCAAAGTTTCAAGGTTGCAATGTTCCAAGGTTTCAAGGTTCTTTACTCTGAAACCTTGAGACGTTTGAAACTTTGAAACCTTACTCTTTCCCGATTGCCATTCCCGTCCCCGCGCCGCGAGGCACAGGAAGAATTGAACACCTAAAAAAACTCCGGTTGCAAAAGTTTCATGTTTCAGAGTTTCAAGGTTGAAATCCAAACAACCTTGAAACTTTGAAACCTTGCAACCTTGAAACCTATCTTTTCGAGAACTGGAACCGCTTGCGCGCACCCTTCTGGCCGTACTTCTTGCGCTCTTTGCCGCGCGAGTCACGGGTGACCATGCCTTCGGACTTCAGCTTGCCGCGCAGTTCCGCGTTGAATTGCATCAGGGCGCGGGCGATGCCGAGCTTCACTGCGTCGGCCTGACCACGCACGCCGCCGCCCAGCACGCTGGCGATGATGCTGAATGAAGCTGCAGTGTCGGTGGACGCCAACGGCGCCTTCGCCGCCGAGCGCTGCGCCGGGGTCACGAAATATTCTTCGAACTCGCGGCCATTCACCTTGAACTCGCCGCTGCCTGGGCGCAGATACACGCGCGCAATCGCGCGCTTCCGGCGTCCCGTTCCGTAGTATTGAACCAAATCTGCCATTTAGCTTCTAGCTCCTAGCTCTTAGCTTCTAGCTCGAACGCTGCCGAAGCGAGCTTTCTCTCTATTCCTAAATTTTGTCATCCTGAGCGCAGCCGCTTTTCAGGCGGGGCGAAGGATCTCCCACTTAACTGCTCCTGCCTACGCCCGCACTTCTAACTTCAACTCCTGCGGTTTCTGCGCCTCGTGCGGGTGTTTATCGCCTTTGTAAACTTGCAACTTCGACAGCATGTGATCCGCCAGCTTGTTCTTCGGCAGCATGCGGCGCACCGCGTCTTCAATAATTCTTTCCGGCTTGCGCGCCAAACGCTTGCGGTAATCCTCAGTCCGCAGACCGCCCGGGTAGCCGGTGTAGTGGTGATACTGTTTCTGCTCCGACTTCATGCCGGTGGTTTTGACTTTCTCGGCGTTGATGACGATGACATGATCGCCCGTATCGAGAAAGGGTGTGTACTGCGGATTTTCTTTTCCCATGAGGACGCGCGCCACTTGCGAGGCCATACGCCCGAGCGTCTGCCCATCCGCATCCACGACGTACCACTTGCGCACAATTTCCCCCGGTTTGGGGAAATAGGTTGACATCGGAACTCTCCCAGAATGAAAAAAATTGCGAAACGCGATTGAAATAACAAAGAAGACCGCTCGTTGATTCCCCGGCGAGGACGCCAGACCATCAGGCGGGCAACCGCGAGACTTCCCAAAGCTCTAAAGATAC
>PKVZ01000134.1:5403-7084 GCA_003131635.1 Acidobacteriaceae bacterium | reverse complement strand
CTTCGGGAACTTGCGTTCCCGGCTAAACTGTTCGCCTGGGACGCTTCGGCGCTTCCCCCAATATCACGAACAAAGGAGAATCAAATGAAACGGATGCTCGCAGTTGCGCTGTTGCTTTTGTCGGTCGCCTCGGCCGCGTTGGCCGACGGATCGGGCCAAAAGCCACCACCCGGAACCGGGACGGTCACCAAGCCGCCTGGCGTCAGCGTCTCGGCTTAACCAAATTACTCTCGAAAACCGGGAGCGGATGCGATAATCTGCTCCCGGCTCTATGAGCGTTCTCCTCTGGTACGTCCCGCTGGGACTTCTGGCGTTGTTGCTTTTCCTGTTGCTGCGGAACCGTGCGTACAAAGTGTGCCCATGGTTTTTTGCTTACGTCGCCTTTGGGGTGGGCGCAGATGTGGCGCGGTTCGTGGTCCGCAACAGCCCAAACGCTTACAGAGCGACCTATTGGGTGACCGAAGCTGGCTATTGTGTTCTTGGGATCCTAGTGATGTACGAAGTGTTTCGCGCTGTCCTCCGTGCCCGCATCTGGTGGACCTACCTCATCTTTCCAGCGGTCGTTATCGCGGCCGTCGTTCTCACCCTGGCCCACGCTCATGCTGTTCCGCCGCAGGTTAGCGGCCTCCTCCTCTACATTGTGACAGCCGAAATCGCCGTCCGCTTTGTGCAGGTGCTCATCTTCCTCGGGCTGGGGGCGTTAGCGTCATTTTTTGGCCTCCGCTGGCGCCAGTATCCTCTTGGCATCGCGGCAGGGTTTGGACTCTATGCCACGGTTGAACTGCTGAGCACGATCAAATTTTCGGATTTCGGAACAAGATTCACATTTTTGTGGAGTTTGATCCCACTTGTGGCATACTCTCTTGCCGTATTGATCTGGATTTGGTTCTTTCGCGCACCACAGAAGGAAGAGCCGCTTCTGGATCCCAAGTTGGTGGCCCACTATACATCGGTCCTGGAGCAGTATCTAAACTGGATACGAAGGATGCGTTAGCCATGGTTGTTCAGATTTTTGTCTGGCTGATCCTCACCTGCAGCGTACTGCAGCTAATTTATTTTCTGTATCTGGCCTGGGCCAGCACCACAACCCCTAAGCTGATCCTCGGCGACGTCGTCCATTACTTGTATCCCGTGGACGCGTCTCTGCTGGCGGGGTTGCTCGATCCTGCCGTCGATTTTGAATTGTGCTGGAACCTGAGTCCCCGCCGTTTCCGCGAGGAGCAGCGCCGGCGCATGCGCATATATCGGGAGTTGCTCCGGCGCATGGCCCACAATTCCGCGGTTCTCGCCGAGTTCGATAACGCTATGCGCGGCTACAACAATCTCATAGCCGGACCCGGTTCTGAGCTGCAGGAGGCAGCTATCAAAGTTCGCATCTACTGTACGTTCTCTCGGGGAAGAGTTCGCATGTGGCTATGGCTTCCGAACGCCTTCTGTGTCGTGGCACCGCCCAGGCTTGCCCGCCTGCGCAAAGCTGCGGGGCTCGATGGGCCCAATGCCTACGAGGAACTCAAAACAGCCGCCGCAGCAGCGTTCGCGCAGCTCATGCCCGCTGAATTCGAAGCCCTGACCCGTAATCTTTGACGATTCGCGGTAAGAAGACGACTCCTCAGTACAATTCATTCCCCGCGCGACTGCTGTGAACTTGCCCCGCCTCCACCGAAACCGAGTAAGCCTCACC
>PKVZ01000134.1:0-5371 GCA_003131635.1 Acidobacteriaceae bacterium | reverse complement strand
TCGCGCGGCGCCTTCGACCAGCCATCCGCCACAATTCTCGCCAGGAATCCCACGCTCCTGCCCATGCGGTCGCGCTTGGCGAAGTGGCTGTCCGTCAGCATGTTGTCGAGGCCGGGCACCTTCAGGAAATCGCGCACCAGCGTTACACGTTTCGCGTAGGGATCGGCCAAAACCTCGCGCGACGTAAGATCGGCGTCATTCGACTGGTTGTCCAGAGCACCGTAGACAAACTGCCCCAGCACCGCCAACCCTGCACTGCTGCCTCCGACCGGCTTGTCCGTAGTTACGTGTGCGTTGAGTGCATCTTGCACCGGAGTTCCCTTCCATAAGTTGATGTAACGCGACTGGTCGCCGCCGGCAATAAAAATTACCGTTGCCTGCCGGATGATGCGCGCCGCTCGTGGCTCTTCCGCCGCTTTTCGATTAGGAATAATGAGCGTGGCCACGGAGTTCATCCGGCACAGTTTATTCACGTACTTGTTGTAATCGTCTTTTCCGCTGGCGCGAAGAATCAGAAAGTCTCCACCGTTGCCCTTGCCGCACAACCAGCGGAACGCTTCATCCAGATCGGCGCCGCCGCCCATCATGGCAATCCCGGGGTCGGTATGAGTCTGCGCATCCAGTTCGCTGCCCACCCGCTTGTATTTGTAGGACGCCCCGCGGCCGATCGCGAACGCGCTACTGCAGCAGATCAGACCAAGAAGCACAACGCTCGCAAGTTTCATAGAGGTCATGGTTTATCTCGCCGGTTCCACAAACACGGCCGTCCCATAAGCCAGCACTTCGGTGACGCCCTGCATCACTTCGGTTGCGTCGTAACGGGCGCCGACGACGGCATTGCCGCCCAGTTCAGCCGCGTGCACCAGCATCAGATCGAAGGCCTCGGCGCGCGTCTTTTCACACAAATTCGTNNACTCCCAGCGTACGCGTCACGCGAAAGCCATCCAGTTCAAACTGAGTCGTAACCATGTTGTGCGCGACCATCCGTCCACCACCGCTATAGCCGGTTACCATCGCCATTCCTTTCCGGATCGAACTAGTCTGGTTCGAACTAATCTGGATCGAAACTAACTATAGCGCGAACGAAACAAAATAAGTCGTAGATGTAGCGTGCTATGTCTTTCTTGCCCGGGGGCATCCGCCGTCACTCCAGATCAGCCCTGATGAAGAACTCCTGCGACGACGAATCGTACTCCAGGTGCAGGACATTGGGCTTGCAGCAAACCTGGCAATCTTCCACGTAATTTTGCCGGCGTCCCGCGGATTCGTCCACCGTGGTCATATTCCACTCCCCGCAACCCGCACACTGAAAACCCGCTTCCATGAAGTTTCCTCCCCACAACTTACCCCTATAATGGCGAGGCTGTCATTTTCAAGTTTGGAGCCTGCATGATCTCGCGGCGTCGGTTTCTCGAAGTGAGCAGTCTCGGAGTCGGAGTCGCTGCTATCTCGTATCCGCTCGCCGCAACTAGCAGCGATGAAAAGTCGAACTCTTCTCTGCCGCCATCTCTGGCGCGCCTAAAGTCGCGAAAGCATGAAGCCACTCCCATTTCGCGCGACGAGCGGCACTTACGGCTGGAGCGCGCCCGCCAATTGCTGGCCGAGAATGCGATCGATGCCATGCTGCTCATGTCCGGCACGTCGCTGAATTATTTCACCGGAATCCGCTGGTGGGGCGGCGAACGGCTGTTTGCTCTCGTGCTGCCGGCAAAAGGATCGGCGTTCTATGTTTGTCCGGCATTTGAAGAAGGCCGCGCTCGCGAGCAAATCGCCGATGCGCCAGATGGCGAACAGCCTGATGTCCGCACCTGGCAGGAGGATGAAAGCCCATATCGCCTGGTTGCCCAGGGATTGAAAGACCGCAGCATGGCCACGGGCAAGCTGGGAATCGAGGAAACCGTGCGATTCTTCTTCGCCGACGGCATCGCCAAAGCAGCCCCTCAGCTCACGCTGACCAGCGCCACACCCGTCACCGCCGGTTGCCGCATGATCAAAAGCGCCCACGAGATCGCGCTCATGCGTCTGGCGGCGCAAGTTACGCTGAGCGCCTACGAGGCGGTTTATCGTGCAATGCGCGAAGGCATGACCCAGCAGCAGGTACAGGATCTGATCGCTGCGGCTTACGGACAATTAGGCTTCCCTGGCGAAGCCAGCGTGGAAGTAGACGAATACACGGCCTACCCGCATGGATCAAGCACGCCGCAAGTAATCCGCGAAGGTTCGATCGTAATGATCGATGACGGCTGCACCGTGGAAGGATATCAATCCGACATCACGCGCACGTTTGTGCTGGGCAAAGTCCCGGAAAAGACGGGGGACAAAATGAAAAAAGTGTTCGACATCGTGCATCGAGCACAGGCCGCCGCGCTCGCGACAGCGCGCCCGGGAGCGGAGTGCGGCGCAGTCGATGCGGCGGCGCGAAAGGTGATCGTCGACTCCGGCTACGGCCCCGACTACAAATACTTCGCGCACCGCCTGGGCCACGGCATGGGCATGGATGGCCACGAGTGGCCTTATCTGGTTCGCGGCAACACCACCAAACTCGCGGCCAACATGACCACCCGTAACGAGCCCGGCATCTACATCCGCGGAGAATTTGGCATCCGTCTCGAAGACGATATGCACGTCACCGAAAGCGGCGCCGAACTCTTCACGCCGCAAAGCCCGTCGCTGGAGGATCCTTTCGGTAACCATGCCGGGTGAGCGAGTCTCGCAATCGGCGACGAACACGCACACGTTCACTTCGACGGCACCACCTGCAGATTGTTGGTTACCTGAAAAATTCCCGGAACACTGTTAGCGCGCACGCCCGCCAGGTTCTTGTCCGTCTCGTTGTCTACAACGCCTTCCAGCGTGACCCGGCCCATTTTCACGATGATACGAATCGGCTTCTGCACCCCCAGAGCATACTTCTCCAGCGCGGGGTAGCCATAGATCTCGCGATACAAGCGCATCCGCAAACCGTCGTCCATAGGCGACGGAGGAAGAACATCAATCTGGTTGTCCACCTTTTCGACGCCCTCGATGTGCTTTACCGCGCTCTCAGCGTCGGATTTGGTAACCGGGCGAACCACTTCGCCCAGCAGCGTAACAGTTGAGCCATCTACCTTATAGGAGATGGAATCGAAGACTCCAAAATAAGGAAGCATGAGAAGTTCGTGGCGAACCTCCCGCGTGATGCGCTCTTGAGCCCTGGCCGAAAGCTGATCCTGCGTGAATCCCATTGTGGCGAGTGATAACACCAAAAGTACGACGACCAATTTACTCTTCATAACCTTCTCCTTAGCTCTAAACATCATCCCTAAAGCCGCAACAGAAAGGCAGGCTTGTCGCTGCGTAAAAGGCCCACGCCCGCTAAACCGGCCTGCCGAGGCAACCATCCCCTCCATCGAATTTGGGTCCATACGAAGCAAGCGGGTTACCTCCGGTCGTGGAGTTTTGATTGCGGGCGCTTCCGACTTCGCTTATGCTTGAGGACGTCCCCCAAGTATAAGATAGAGGCTGGTTCTTGAGCCAAGTGTTGCAAACTGAGCCCCCAGTTGCGCACCGGGCATTCGCCGTTAAGCCGGCGTGGTCCGGAGTGTGGCAAATCGTCACGCTCGGCGTGCTGTTGCTGTGGCTGTATAGACCTACGCTCACCCATCTGGTTGGGCAATGGTGGCACGATCCCAACTTCTCGCACGGTTTCTTCGTTCCTCTCTTTGCTGGCTTCGTAATCTGGCAGGAGCGTGACCGGCTGGCCCGCATAAAGCCGCAGCCCGCCTGGTCGGGAGCTTTGATTTTAGGATTGGGATTGTGCGTACTTATTCTTGGTCAAATGGGCGCCGAGATTTTCCTTGCCCGCTTCTCACTGCTGATTGTTCTGGCAGGCCTCACCGTTCTTTTTCTCGGGTGGAGTTTCTTCCGTGCCATTCTTTTTCCCTGGGCTTTCCTGGTACTAATGATCCCCATTCCCGCCATCGTCTTCAACCAGATTACGTTCCCGCTGCAACTGCTGGCGTCGAAGGTGGCCAGCACTACGTTGCCGTGGTTGGGCGTGCCAGTCCTGCGGGAGGGTAACGTAATCATTCTTCCGGCCATGGCTTTGGAAGTGGCCGACGCCTGCAGTGGCATTCGCTCTCTGATGTCGCTGGCGACGCTTGCTGTAATCTACGGTTATCTGATGGAGCGTAGCACTGCTTTACGCGTGCTATTGGCGCTGGCTTCAATTCCCATCGCCGTCGCCGCCAACAGCCTGCGCGTGGTGGGAACCGGACTGCTGGTCCAATACTGGGACCCGGACAAGGCGCAGGGGTTTTTTCATGAATTCCAGGGTTGGCTCATGTTTGTCGCATCGCTGGCCATGCTTTATCTTCTGCATCGCGGCATACGCATGATCTGGCCCGACGAAGGCGGCGAGTCATGAAGCCATTCGGCATGCTGCGCTTCGTTCTCGCGGTCGGCTTAATCGCTTTGACGGCGATTCTGCTGCAGGCCCGGGGACGCACGGAGATCATTCCCTCGCGCACGCCGCTCTCTTCTTTTCCCGTGCAACTGGGGAATTGGACCGGTACAGACATCCCGCTCGATAAAGATACTCTGGAGGTGCTGGGAGCCGGTGACTTTCTGGTGCGCGGATATCAAGACCCGGACGGCAAACTGCCCTTCATCGATCTTTTCCTGGCTTATTTTCCCAGCCAGCGCGCCGGCGATACCATCCATTCCCCCAAGCATTGTTTACCCGGAGCCGGATGGTCTCCGGAAGAAAATGACCGCATCACAATTTCGCTGCCCGGCCATTCACCTTTTCCCGCGAACCGGTATGTCATCTCCAAAGCTGGCGCGCGCAAGCTTGTGTTGTATTGGTATTGGGCTCATGATCGCGGCGTGGCCAGCGAATATTGGGCCAAGTATTATCTGGTGAAAGACGCAATCCGCATGAACCGCAGCGATGGCGCCCTGGTGCGCATCACCCTGGATATGTTTCCCGGCGAGTCGATCGATGCCGCACAACAACGCCTTCGCCCCTTCACCTCAGATGTAGTCCCGCTGCTCGATGATTACATCCCACGCTGATAAGAGAGCGCTACAGCTTTCTTATGTGGGGCAGCCGCCCTCGGCTGTCCTGAGCTTGCCGAAGGGGCTGTCCGCCGGGCAAAGCCCCGCTAACCCAGACCGAGCGAGTGTTACAATGCTTACAAGAGTTACAAGGAAACTGCCATGAAATCGATGCATTCGGTGGTGATCAGTATGCGCCTGCCGGCGGCGAGCGGAAAGCGTCTCAAACGCATGGCGAACCGGCATGGATGGACCGCCAGCGACGCCAGCGCACGACTGGTGGAGGAAGGCTTGCGCCGCTCGGAATTCGGTTTCATTGACTTTCGCGATTCGC
>PKVZ01000083.1:3150-43141 GCA_003131635.1 Acidobacteriaceae bacterium | reverse complement strand
CTAGGGAGAAGTAAGGCTTCGTCCACCAATCGACTGTTGCTATCGCCACGACAAGGACCACACTGGCCAGCAGAACACCGGTCCGGTTCCGGCGATCCCAGATTATCTCCAAATGAGGCATGGGTTCACTCGCAACATCCCTTATCTCACGCTAGCTCCCGGTGCAAGGAACCTAATCAAACGATTTATCCGTAAGATTGGGCTAACAATCAAATTATCCCGGCCCGATGACAACAATCAAACGATTGGCCACGTAATTCCCCCGATCGGGATCGAAATACTATTCGCCCTGGCTCTTTTAGTGCCTCCCCTAAACCGACGCTTCCCTATATATAAAAACTTCACGGTTCACATTTTGCTTTCACGGACGTTTTAAGGATAGGGCGTGGTCTGGGAAACCGTGAATCAAGTTGAGACGTAGCGCTGCACGCTGGGGCAACTCCTTGAACTATGAAGCATGGAATGGCTACGTCTTGATGGCAATTGGCCTTTTCGGACTGCTTTTGTATATCGGTTTGCTGTACGCGGGCCTGGTTGAGTTTATCGGCCGCCTACCAAAGAAAGCTAGCCGTAAGAAGCGGCGTCGGAATATGAGGGCTCGTGGATTTCGAAATCGTGAATTTCGAAAGCAACGAGGGTCTGTTTGACCCGGCCTCAGGAACAGGGCAACAAAGTTCGAGTGAAAATCGTGAAATATCCGGTTCACATTCGTAAGAAGGTCGGTGCGGCGGTTGTTATTGCCGTGGCGATGGTTGTTGCCGTAGCGCTTCTGGAATCAGGCTGCAGTCGGGGAGAAGCCACAAACGCAAAGGCCGCGCCGAGCACGAATTCGACCGCTAATCCGACCGTGGACCTTTCGCCGACTCAACTGAACTCGATCAAGATCGAGACAGTGGGCAGTTATCGGTTTCCGATCGAAAAGGAAGCGGTGGGAACCATCAGTTTCGCCGACGATCTTTCCGTGGATGTCTTCCCAGCCTATCAGGGCACGATCATCAAGGCCTTTGTTGAACTCGGGGCCAAAGTCCAGAAAGATCAGCCTTTGTACACGATCAAGAGTCCCGATCTGATTCAGGCCGATTCGAACCTCATCGGAGCAGCCGCCACGTTCGACTTGACGAATAAGGAGCTGGCGCGGGTTGAGGGCCTTCCGGGAGTTTCCCAACGAGAGAAAGAGCAGGCGGTCTCGGATCAACAGACGGCGGATGGCGCGCTCAAGGCAGCCCGAGACGCGGTGCTCGTCTTCGGCAAGACTCCGGCTGAAGTGGATCAGATGATTGCTTCCCGCAAAATCGATCCCGCCTTGGTTGTGCGCAGCCCGATTGCCGGCAAGGTCACAGCTTTCAATGCGCCTGCCGGACTATTGGTGCAACCGGGAAATCCCCCGGCGCCTTACTCGGTGGCCAATGTTTCGGTCAAGTGGATGCTTGCCAACGTACCGGAAAGTGACAACGCTTCCTTTCAACTGGGACAACCTGTCACCGTGAAGGTGATGGCCTTCCCTGATCGCACCTTCAAGGGAAAGGTTTCGAAGATTTATGAGACGGTTGATCCAAACACGCATCGCGTAACGATTCGTTCCGAAATAACAGATCCCAAAGACGAGCTACGTCCGGGCATGCTACCCAACTTCGTGATTCGCGTTCGAGGGCCGGTTGAAGCCACTGCGGTACCGGCCAACGGCGTGGTCCGCGAGCCCGATGGCACGATGGCCGCCTGGGTCACTACGGATCGCCACCACTTTGCAGAGCGCTTCATCAAGACGGGCCTGCGAACTGACGGCCAGGTTCAGATTCTCGATGGTCTGCAGCGTGGAGAACTGGTGGTCAGCGACGGTGCGGTATTCCTGAGCAACATGCTGGAGGCGCCACCCTCCGACTAGATCGCGAGTAGATCGGAACACCAGACCGGTCATTTTCATAAAAAGACAACAATCATGTTCAAGTCTTTCCTCGCATTTTGCCTAAGCCGCCGCACCATCGTCGTGTTGGGCCTGCTGTTGTTTACCGGCGCCGGACTCGTCGCTTTCAAGATGTTGAACATTGAGGCGTATCCGAATCCAACACCCGTGATCCTAGAAATCACGGCGCAGGCGCCCGGCCTCTCTGCCGAGGAGATGGAACGTTACTATACACGGCCCATGGAGATTGGCCTCTACACCACGCCGGGTATCGAGGTCATCCGCTCGACATCGTTCTATGGACTTTCTTTCGTCCGCGTGAGCTTCAAGTACGGCGTCGATTACTTCTTTGCCTACAGCCAGGCCGCAGTGGCTTTGGCGCAGAACGTGAATTTGCCCGGCAATCAGGTGCCGAGCATTCAGGCCAACAGCTCGACCGGAGAAATCTATCGTTATCAGGTTGTCGGTCCGCCGCATTTTGGAATCATCAATCTCCGCACGGTTCAGGACTGGATCGTCGCGCGTCGTTTGTTGACCATCCCAGGCATCGCAGCCATCAACAGTTGGGGTGGGCCGACTAAAGAATTCCAGGTCGAAGTCGACCCTCACAAGCTCGAAGCCTACAGCGTGACCGTACCGCAGATATTGAACGCACTCGGCAACGCCAACATCAACGTGGGCGGGCGCGAAATCAGCATCGGTCAGCAGTCCATCAACATTCGCGGCGTCGGCTTGATCGATGACGGGGGCAACGATGATTTGGCACAGGGTTACAAGGTCGAAGATATTGAAAACGTCATTTTGAGCCAGGAGAACGGCATCCCGGTATTGGTGAAAGATGTCGGGAAGGTCTCTGTTGGCTACCGGCCAAGGTTGGGCATTCTGGGCCGTGACACACACGATGACGTGGTCGGAGCCATCGTCGTGCAGCGGCGGACGGAAAAGACCGCCGATATGATCCCGAAGGTGAAGGCGGAAATTGACCGGATCAATGTCGACGGAAGCCTGCCGCCCGGAGTCAAAGTTGTACCCTTCTATGATCGCTCTTCGCTGATCGCTCTAACCACGCACACGGTTCTGCACAATCTGATTTTCGGGTGTTTACTCGTCTTCCTGATTCAGTGGATTTTTCTGGGCAATCTTCGCAGCGCGCTCATCGTCGGAATCAACATTCCCTTCGCATTGTTTTTCGCCACGATTCTGTTGGTGATTCTCGGCGAAAGTGCCAACCTGCTTTCGGTGGGTGCTGTAGATTTCGGCATCATCGTGGACTCGGCCGTCATTCTCGTAGAGAACATCTTCCGAAATTTTCAGCGCAACCACGAAGAACGTCAGGAGTTGCTAGACCGCCTGGGCAAAGGCTATTGGGGTCCTGACCCAACGCAAACCCTGGATCCGGCAATGCCAGGGCATGGATGGACGCACCGCCTGCGCTTGATCCTGATCAGCGCGCTCCAGGTGGATAAGGCGGTTCTATTCTCCGCCCTCATCACGGTCGCCGGTTTCGTGCCCCTGTTCACCATGCAGGGCGTCGAGGGTCAGATTTTTGGACCCATGGCCCGCACCTACGGCTACGCGCTCGCAGGGGCTTTAATCGCGACCTTCACGGTCACTCCCGTGATCGCTTCGTTCTTGCTCCCAGCGCGAGTGAAAGAAGTTGAGACGATCGTCGTCCGCACCTTGCACCGTTTGTACGATCCGGCCCTGCGCTTTGCTTTGTCCCATCGCGCTCTGGTCGTTGGAATCGAGTTGGCGATCTCTTTGGGAACTTTTTTCCTGATCGCTCCCCGTCTGGGCAGCGAATTCCTTCCCCATCTGGAAGAAGGCAACTTCTGGATTCGCGCTTCCATGCCCATCACGCTTTCCCTGGAGGATGGCGAGGCAGCCACGCGAAAGATGCGCGAGATTCTTAAGCGACATCCCGAAGTCCTCACGGTCGTTTCGCAGCATGGCCGGCCCGACGACGGCAGCGACGCTTCTCCGTTTTCGAATGTCGAGTTGTTTGCTCCGCTGAAATCCTTTGACGAATGGCCCCGAGGCTTGGACAAAGAGAAACTCACCGAGCAGATTCAAGCCGAATTCAACAACGAACTGCCGGGTGTCGTCTTCAATTTCTCGCAATACATCGAAGACAACATTGAAGAGGGGATCTCGGGCGTGAAAGGAGTGAATTCGGTCAAAATCGTCGGCCCCAATCTTGAAGTCTTAACAAAGCTTGCCGAACAAGTCCGCGACCAGATGAGCCAGGTTGGTGGCGTTACCGATCTCGGCATCTTCCCGGTGCTCGGCCAGCCGAACCTGAATATCAAAGTCGATCGTGAGAAGGCCGCGCGCTATGGCTTGAATTCCGGTGACGTCAACTCGGTCATTCAGGCCGCGATGGGCGGGGCGGTAGCGAGCGAGGTTCTGGAAGGCGACCGGCAGTTCGATCTTGTAGTCCGCTACACGCCGGAATACCGCGACAGCATCGACAGAATTCGCAACATTAAAGTCGCGTACACCACCGCCAGCGGCGCCACTGCTTACATCCCTTTGAGCGAACTGGCCACCATCAGCCTCGACACGGGCGCGGCCTGGATTTACCACGAGAGCGTGCAGCGCTTCATTCCGGTCAAGTTCAGCGTTCGCGGCCGCGACCTGGGCGGCACAGTCGAGGATGCACAACAGCGAATCACAAACAATTTGAAACTTCCCTCCGGCTACCACCTGATCTGGGCCGGAGAGTTCGGTGATCTTCAGGAAGCAAAAAAACGTTTGGAGATCATTGTGCCGATCAGCTTCATTCTGATTGCAGGGGCACTATATAGCTTGTTTAACAATTTTCGTGACTCCATTCTGGCGCTTGCGGGCATACCTGACGCGATCGTGGGCGGCATCCTCGCGCTCTACGTCTCTGGCCTCCATTTCAGCATCTCCGCCGCCATCGGTTTCGTCTCGCTGTTCGGCGTGTCGGTGATGGACGGAATCCTAATGATCACTTTCTACAATCAGGAACTCACACACGGATTCGCGCCCGTCGATGCGATGTATCGTGCCGCCTCCACCCGCATGCGGCCCCTGCTGATGACGGCTCTCTCGGCTTGCATTGGTCTGCTGCCCGCCGCAATCTCAACGGGTATCGGCAGCCAGGTGCAGCGCCCGCTCGCAACCGTGATCGTGGGTGGAATGTTAGTTGGCCCCGTCATGCTGCTTCTCGCCGTGCCTGCGCTGCGAATGCTTTTCCTGGGCGGCGAACATCACTTGGGCGCAAACCACTCGGAGGCGAAGGAACCACAATGAAAATTTCTCTCCTCGTTTTCTTGGTGATCAGCGGCGCGCTAACGCTTGGTGCAAGTGACGCGACTGCATCGAATCCAGCGCCACAAAGGTTACGCCGAGTCCAGCATCTTGCTGCTAAGGCGAATCAAGTGCCCAAACCTCCCCACGCAGCGAACACGAATCGACGCAAACGCCCTGCGAACGGCCAGCCGAGGTTTACGACTGCAACTCCTCGGCTTCAACTTCAGTCCCGACTAAGCCAGTCCGGCGTGGTTGAGAAAAGAGGATCGATCCAGAACAAGCCCGTGACCAGCGTTTCTGCCGTTCAGCGGCAGAGCTTGTTCCCGTCCTCCTCTCCGTCGCTCGACAATCCACGCCATCGCGGTTCCAACCCGGCGGTGATTGGCGGACTCGGAACTTCAAAACCCGGCGGCACAGGAGCGATCAACGGAAGCCGTATAAGCCGCAAGCCCTAAGGAATAGATTTTGATGATTCTGACTCGCAAATCGCGTCTCTCCCGCTTACTGACGACCTCGGCGTCGCTCATTACATTGCTCATTACCTCCGCTTGCGTGGTCGGGCCGAAGTTCAAGAAGCCTGCCGCGCCCGACGTCACCGGCTACACTCCGGCTCCGATCACAAACACCACCTCCACGCCTAACGTTGCGGGCGGAGAGGCACAACATCTTACAGAAGGCGGCGACATTCCCGGAGATTGGTGGACTTTGTTTCATTCCAAGCCACTCAACGACTTGATTGAACGCTCGCTCAAAGCCAATCCCGATCTGAAGGCGGCGCAAGCGGCGTTGCTGGTTGCAAGAGAGAATGTGCTGGCACAGCGGGGCGCCTACTATCCGAGTTTGACAGGCAGTTTCTCGGCGACGCGCGCCAAGACTTCCAACGAACTTTCGCCCGTGCCGAACGCCAGCGTTTTTCAGTACAGCCTCTTCACCCCGGAGGTCAGCGTTTCGTTCGTCCCGGATGTCTTCGGCTTGAACCGGCGAACGGTCGAGTCTTTGAAGGCACAGCAGGAGCAAGCGCGCTTTGCCCTGGCAGCAACCAATATTACCCTCAGTTCCAACGTCGCCGCCGCAGCCATCCAAGAGGCCTCGCTGCGGGCACAAATTGATGCGACCAATGAGCTGATCAAGATCAACGCGAATATGTTGGAAATCTTGCGCACACAGTATGCCAAGGGATATGCCGGCGAACTTGACGTGGCGGCGCAGGAAGCACAGCTCGCACAAATGGCGGCCACATTGCCTCCGCTACTGAAGCAGTTGGCCCAGCAGCGCGATCTGCTCACTGTATTGGCGGGAGGTTTTCCTGACAAAGATCTGCCCGAGAAATTTGAACTTTCGAATTTGCAACTGCCGCAAGAACTGCCGGTGAGTATCCCCTCGAAACTGGTGGAGCAACGCCCGGATGTGCGGCAAGCGGAAGAGAATCTGCATTCCACCAGCGCCCTGATTGGCGTGGCGCGTGCGACCCGGCAGCCGAGCTTTAACCTGACGGGCGACATCGGGAGCATGGCACTTGCCTTCGGTAACATATTCTCAGCCGGTAACGGCTTTCGCGACGTTGGCGCCAGCGTCACGCAGCCCATCTTTGAGGGCGGAACTCTTATGCATCGAGAGCGCGCTGCGAGAGCGGCCTATGTTCAGGCCGACGAGCAATACCACAGCACAGTCCTCACCGCATTTCAAAATGTTGCAGACACGCTGAATGCACTCCAGCAAGATGCCGACGGCCTCAAGGCTGCGGCCGCCTCGAAAGACGCCGCCGCCGCTACCCTCGACCTGGCAAAAAAGCAGTTTCAGGCGGGCTACGTCAACTATCTGGGCCTATTAAGCGCGGAGCAAGCGTATCAACAAGCTGTGATTAACGTTGCGCAGGCCCAGGGCAACCGTTACACCGACACCGCCGCATTGTTTCAGGCGCTCGGTGGTGGATGGTGGAACCGCTCGGATGTCCCGCAACACTAATCGCAAACAATATCGAAGAGGGTGTCAGTGCGAGATTTTTGCTGAACCTTGCATGCGCGGCTGCACAGCCACCAGCCGTTCGTGGCGGGCTTCGAGGAAGTTGGCGGGACTGGTAGCGAGAAATCGGCTTCTGAGGAGCTTCCGGTTGGCGACAATCCGGGAGTGACCGCCTGCGCGCCGGCGGCAGCGAGTACTTTCGCCAATTAGCGCAGCGGAGTAAGACACGCGGCGGAGGCAGACTCCAGACGGGATCTGAGTAGGGTGTTCCTAAACTCCTTTCACAGTTCTGTTTTTTTGTCGCGAGAGCCTAGGCGTAGAAGGAAAGCTCTCTCATTGAGATAATTGCACTGAGGGTGCTGCGACATTTGCTGATTTGCTGTCGCGAGTTCCCAATCCGATTACCATGGCCATGTCTTTGGGATAGACCACATCGCGTCCACGCGCCAGAAAATGGTAATAGATAGACATCGCCGCTCCATATGAACCGAAGCCGGCCCGCAGTGCGCGTGAATTCGCCGCCAGTGCAACAACCATCCCCACCAGCTTGAATCCTGATGCGCCATTCGCCGCTCCGTTTCCCGCTTCCCCGACGCTCTGCCCACCCTGCCCCGCATCGCGGTCGGGAGAAGCCTGCGATGCCGCCAACATCACTTGAATTCCAGTTGTCAAATATCTGGTTCGCGGAGTTGTAACTTCCGCCCCACCTTCATTGTCGAGTTTCAGGTGTTCGCCCTTGGCTACAGCCACGCCTTCGAGGTTGGTCTCAACCTTTCGTTCGATTCCATTCGGGGGCGCAACCTCCCGAAATAAGATTCGCAACTGCCCGTTGCGGCCTAATCGACGCGCTGGAGAAACCTGCATTACCGAGCCTTTAATCATGCTTCCTTCCGGCAGAATAAGACGATTTGACGCGACTAGCGGCTCGGTAATCACCGCTTCCACTAGGTCACCCACCTTCGCCGTCGCTGAGCTCAAACCTGTCTCCAGCCGCGCATGTACCACGCTGCCGGTCGGTGGTGGCGCTCCGATGTCGGTCATCGCTCCCGGCTTCACCGACTCAGTCCCGAAATTCAAGGGCTGCAATAAGTTCGCATTAAACCTTGTTCCTGCGTCCAGATATTGGGGATGCACCGGCAACTGCGCCAGGACAATTCTCTTTACCTTGTGCATCTTTCCCGGTTCACGGATCTTGTTCTGCAAGCCGGTCCATTGCTGGTGTATGGCTTGCCGCGTTGCGCTAACTTTGTTCGACGCGGCCCCCTGCACTTTGTTCTTTTTCTTCTCCGCCTCATTCGCAGGGACGAAGCGCAACACTCCATCTGGGGCAGGAGATGCGAATGTATGCAAAGCCACCATTTTCCCATCGGCCATCACCAATTCGTCGAACTGCACATGAACCTTACGGACTGGTGAAAAATTTCCATTCGCCGCCTGCATTGTTCGAGTCATCTTCGGTACCGGATCAATCGCCGACACTTTGCCATTCACAACCGTCCCAACCGGAATCAGCAACTTGTCGAATGCATATACGGGCTCCATCGTCTTGCCATGAATTGTCTGACCCACCGCGCGAATCCGTACCTCAGAGTCAATCGCCACTTTGATCGGAGTGCCGGCCTCAACAGTCATCGGCATCATTATCGGCGTAGCTTCTACACTTTTCGACTCCGTTTGCTTTGCAGGCATATCCACGTTTGACGGGGTGCCTCCCGGCGGCCGCGCCTCTAACGTCTGCCCGAGAGTCACCCCACTACACATTCCAATCATCAACGCTGTCAGTCCGATTACAGTTGATCGCATTCAATATGACTCCAGATTTAGGCGCGAAAGAAGCTACGATTTGAACCGCAAGGCCAAGTTGCGAATACACGATGCCGCGCGGACAAGCGAGAGAAGCCGTTTCTTCTAGGAATCACAAAACAGGGGAAATGGTTGCAACTCGGCACAGTTCGTCAAATAAAGCGTAACCGCAAAGATGAAAGCGCTGATCGAAATAGCCCTTGGATGAACGAATTGTCATCTTCTGGAAAGGCTCCGGTAATGTTGCGGTCGTATCGTCATTGTTGGTCCTCGCGTCTTAGCAGACACGCCGGAATTGACTCTGAACATGCCCATGTACTTGCCCGATGGTAGTAGGGTCTGTGCTTTCGTTTTCTTGTTAGGTGCAATCTCGCAGGGGGCATTGGCGTTCTCTCAGGAATTGCCCGACGCTCCGTCCGTGGTCCAGAATGCGAGTTTTTCCAGTACGGAAGGCTCGGATGCAGCTTCCGACGCGCCAAAGTCGCCCGATACGACGTCCCCCGGCTCAAGTGATGGCAAGTTTCTCAGTCGATGGGCCAAACGCGGACTGCGTGACCAGGCCGGTATTTACACAGCTCCGTTTCATCTTTCTGAACTCGGGTGGGCGATTGGGCTGCCAGTTGTCACTCTAGGACTGATCGCTATCGACAAGCATGCTTCGGGCGCATTATCGAGAAACGGCATAAATGCGAGCACCGATATTACCGATGTTGGCCTATTCGCAACGGCGGGAGCGGTTGGCGTGTTGCTTCTGGACGGAGAAACCCGTGGCGATTCACATGCTCTTGAAACTGGTGTCTTGGGAGCCGAAGCTATGGCGAACAGCGGCCTGGTGTATGCGGCGCTGCAGTTGATCACCGAGCGTCAACGTCCTTTGCACGGGACGGGGCGAGGAAATTTCTTCGAGACCAGCGGCTTGGATAATTCGTTTCCCTCTGGTCACACGATCATTACCTGGACGGCTGCGAGCATGATCGCCCATGAGTACCCAAAGCTGTGGGTAAAGTGGCTCACGTACGGAACCACGACCGCAGTTTCCGTTACACGATTCACCAGCCTGCAACATTTCCCCTCCGATGCTGTAGTGGGAAGCACACTTGGGTATTTGATCGGACGCCACGTCTTCCATGCTCACTGCAAGGCTGGTCTCAGTGCGGCATACAGTGCGAAAATAGCTCAGGAAAACACGGTCTCTATTTCTAGAAAGCGCGAGGTGACTGATGTTGAGGAATAGGTTTGGCAATCGGCCGAGTGCTCCCTCTTGTGTCCTAACTATTTGGTTGCTCCTTCAACTCGTACCTTCACTGATCGCTCAGACAGCGGGAATGGGAGTTCTGACGGGCAGGGTCGCGGATTCGTCCGCTAATCCGGTTGCGAACGCCACCGTGACGGTGACGAACATCGACAACGGCCAGGCACGAACCGCCGCGACGGGGACGGATGGCTCTTATAGATTCGACGATCTGCCTCTGGGGAACTACCGGATGAAGCTTGAGGCCGCCGGTTTCCAGACTTTGGAGATTCTCTCCGCGACTGTCGATGGAACTAAGCCGTTAGTTGTGGATGAGAAGCTGCAGGCCAGCGCGCCAACTACGATCAAACCAACGCTAGAGCAACAGGATAATCTGCCGAACGCCCCATCCAGCAGTACAGCGCCTTCGCTTTCGGATTTGGGCCTTACTCCGGAACAGACTCAGGGAAACGCCCGTGAGCAGGCGCTGCTGGATAAACGGACACACATGCTGAAGATCCATCAACGGATGGGTTTGATCACGACGATACCGCTCGTTGCGACGGTGATCCTCGGTCCTGGCGCTGGCGGCAAAAGTGAAGGCACGGCTACTCGCGATTTGCACGTGGCGCTAGGCAGCCTGACGGGAGATCTGTACGGCATCACCGCTTACTATGCCATTCGCGCACCCAGAATTCCCGGAACCAAAAAGCGCGGTCCGATAAAATTTCACGAGGCGATGGCGTGGATTCACGGACCGGGCATGATCCTCACTCCCATTCTTGGGGCAATGGCGTTCAGTCAGAAGAACAATGGAGAAAAAGTCCATGGGATCGCCTCCGCGCACGGACCTGTCGCTATCGTGACGGCCGGGGCATTTGGTGCAGCTCTTTTATCGGTATCAGTGAAGTTCTGAGCACAGTTTATGAACAAGATAATATTGATCGCGTTCTTGCTCGTGACCCTCCCCACCTTTGCAGCCGACAGCCAATGGGTCCTCAAACAAAGCACACTCACCTATCATGTGTCGCACCCACTGCATGAGTCCGAGGGTGTGAGCGCTGCGGCGCGAGGCAAGGGCGTTTGCCAAGACGGACAGTGCGATTTCTTGATTGCGGTAGCTGTGAAGTCGTTTGATTCCGGGGATAGCAACCGCGACCTTCACATGGTTCAGGTTACGCGCGGCGCCCAGTTTCCCCTAGTCACCGTACGCACCCGCCTGCCCGAATCGGCGGCCGCATCGGCGACCATTAACGCCGATCTGGAAATTCAATTCGCAGGCCAGACTGTCCAGTACAAACAGGTTCCTTTCAAACTGGAGATGCACGGCGGCGAAACTCACATCACAGGGACAATTCCGGCCACACTCTCCGATTTCAAAATCGACCCGCCCTCGCTTCTGACAATGCCTGTCAAGAACGAAATCCCAGTGCGCGTGGACATGACCTGGCGTCCGCAGTAGAAGGCGAAACGACGAGTTTCGGCAGTTTCGAGATCTGAACTGCCACAGGTGGCACTCGGACGGGTTCTTCCATCAACGATCTCCCTCCGGAAGGAGGATCGTGAAAAAATACACCGAACTCCCACTGTTCAAGCGCAAGCGCTCTGCGGATAGAATAGAGGATCAGCCTATAGCCGATCCTCCAGTGGTGTGCCCATACACGGCGGGAGTATTAATGGCCGTCGTGGTCTGGATCTCCAGCAGCCAGATCGCCGGCACTTTTCAGCGTAACTTTGTCTTGTGGTGCCGCGCTGCTGGTCTGAGCTTTTGCTGCAGGTTGAGGCTGGCGAGCAGCCTGTTGCGTGACTTCGTTGGTAGAGTTGGCATTGGCGCTGCTAATTGAGTTGACCATATGACTCAGATCGGCCTTGCGAAGGATATCTTTAGCGAATTGATCTGTGCGAACGGGCCGTCCTGCCAGAAGGCGTACGGGCGAGGATGCGGAAAGCCCGGTGGCAGCATCGATCTTGCCCGCAACAGAGTCGCCTCGGAACGTCTGTATTGTTCGATTTGCTCTCCCCCGGCAGGGAGGCAAGCTGGAGCCTTTCGTTAAGGGTCCTCTAACGCTGGGGCAGTTTCCTGCATCCCATCTGGAGGTGTAAAGTTTTGAACGGGCGGTAATCTCCCATGCGATTGTTGGTAGTAGAAGACGACATTTCCATCCAGCTATTCCTCAAGCGGGCGCTGACGGAGGCCGGATATCAAGTGGATGCGGCTAGCACGGCAAAGGCTGGGGAAGCCATGGCATTGGAAGGTATTCACGATGCCTTCATCATCGACCTTGGCCTTCCCGATCTGGACGGATTGGACTTGATTGCGCGTTGCCGAGCCCAAGGTAATGCGGCGCCAGTTCTAATTTTGTCCGCCCGGCGCTCCGTAGACGAACGTGTCCGCGGGCTGGAGCAGGGCGGAGACGACTACCTCACGAAGCCATTTGCTCTCCCCGAATTGCTCGCAAGATTGAGAAATCTCTTACGCAGGTCCGCCGTCCCGCAAACTGAATCTGTGCGTCTGCAGTCAGCCGACTTGCAGCTTGACTTGGTGCGTCGCGAGGCGCGGCGGGGCGAGCACTTGCTGCAATTGACCCCGCAGGAGTTTTCCTTGCTGGAATATCTTTGCCGCAACGAAGGTCGCGTGGTGACGCGGACCATGATTCTGGACCACGTCTGGAAAATGAGGATTGACCCCGCAACCAACGTGGTTGACGTTCACATTTATCGCCTCCGCAGCAAAGTAGATCACGACACGCCGCGACCGCTGATTCATACGATTCGCGGTGTTGGCTACGTTCTTAAACATGCCTAAGAATCTACGTACTACTGCCGCTTGGCGGATTTCGATCTGGACAACTCTGGCGTTCGCGCTTGGAACTGCAGGGGCGTTCTCCATAGTTTATTTCCTGGTTGCACAAGGTTTGCGGGAGCGCAGTGACACTTGGCTTAGCGGCGAAGCTGAGGTTCTGGCCCAGGTTTCGGCTGACACGCCCAGCGACCATCTCTACAACAGGATCGTGGGAGAGGTGGCGGAGCTTGCGACTCAGGAAGTACCGGACGAGCGCAGCGCTCGCGGTGAGAGACTCAATTCCGTATTCTTCCTGGCCTCAGACCCGAGTAACAGTGAAGCCCCCTTATGGGTAGGGCCCGGTTCTAAAGACGCTTTTGTCATAGCGATTAGACAGGCGAACCTGGTCCCAGGACCTCCAAAGTCCATAACAGTAGATGGATATCGGCAGACCTTTCGAGTGGTCGAGAAGGCACAAAACGGAAAAACTGTTTATCTCGGATTATCGGATCATGGTGCCAGGCATGTACTGCACACGTTGGGTCGCCGCCTTCTGATGGTCTGGGGCGGCATGTTCCTGCTCGGTTTTGTCATCTCCTACTGGAGCGCGCGTCGAACGCTGCATCGTGTTGAAAGAATCACGGAAACCGTCGCGCGAATTGGCACCGAGGGATTAGAGGAACGTTTGCCTGAACCGGTGAACTCAGATGAAATTTCGCGATTGGCGAAGACTTTTAACCATATGCTGGATCGCCTGCAATCTTCGGTGAATCAGCTTCGCACGGTTACTGGCGGTATCGCGCACGACCTTAAAAGTCCCGTAACCTTAATTCGTGGAACACTGGAATCGGCATTATGTAATGAAGGAAATGACAAGTGGCGTGACTCAGTGGGGGAAGCAATTGAAGAACTAGACAGGCTCTTGCAGTTGTTGAACACGACGTTGGACCTGGCGGAGGCGGAGGCGGGCGCCCTTCACATTGAGCGCGGACCGGTTGACTTCTCCGACGTTGTGAGACAACTGGTTGATATTTACCAGCCGGCAATGGCCGAGCATCATCACGATGTGACGACTGACCTGGAAGAGCATGTAGTTGTAGATGCTGACGTGACCCTACTGAACAGGGTAGTAAGCAATTTGCTTGAAAACGAATTAACTCACTTGCCAGCGGGATGCCAAGTGAAGATCCGGCTATATTCGCATCAAGGCTCAGCAGTACTGGTGGTTGAAGACAACGGTCCGGGATTCCCGTCTGATATTGGCAGCCAGGTTTTCAAACGATTTGTAAAGGGAAAACATTCTCCTGGTCACGGTCTCGGACTGGCGTTCGTAGATGCTGTTGCCCAGGCCCATGGTGGTGGCACGCGGGTCTCGGACCGTTCGGGAGGTGGCGCCGTTATAACTTTATCGCTGCCCGTTAGCGTGCCCCAAGCTGCGTAAATGCAACATTTATGTGGAATTCCAGAATCCAGACAGGAACTCATGGCGGCCAACTCAGCTTGATTCCTGCTGCGGCGCAATCTACCGGTAGTGCTCAAGATGAAACAGTGCTCCAAACGCGAGAGCCAACAAGACGCCCGGAAGCGCCAACCGTCGCAGGCTTCGCAAAGGCTGCTTCCAGTCCATGGTTGAGAGGAAAAGCATCAAAGTCAGCATTGCCGCCACGATCGAGAGCTGAAAAATATGTGCTGCGGTGCCTTCGTCCGGTTGGGGCGGCTGGGTATACCCACTAAGTACAGCAAACAGTACGATCAGAGACAGAACAATCAGCGCTGCGCCACTGACTCGGTTGACTTCCTGTTGATGCAAGGCGTCACTTCCTTCGGGGCGTTTCTATTTCGTCTTTCTAATCCTTCGTATTTTATCTCATCGATGCTCAATGCTCGAACAACTTGTTGCGCACATCCGGCCAGAATTCTTTTGTAACGTTGAAGAAACTATCCAGGGCTATTTGTTGTCCCCATTTGTTCGCTGTATTTCCGAGCGATCGATCCGCTGCCGGATAGTAAAGGTTGGAAATACCCGCGGCCACAGCATTTCCGGCTAGCTCTGATGTGTTGAAATGGTTGCGGCTATCATCACCCAGAGTGATAAATTCGCGGCTTATTGCGTATCCAGTTCGCTTCCAAAAACCACCCGTGCCCTTAACGAAGTAGCGTGGGTCCTGATGCAGAACGACCGGAAATAGCCCCTCGGTCATGATGTTGCCAATTGCTTGATCCGCAAATGCTCCTCCGTAGTATTTACCAAACCCTTGCGCTCCCGTACCGAACGAACTGTACTGTTTCTGCGCCATGGACATCCCTGCAAAAATGCCAGCTACTAAGAATGCCGAGGGATCGAAAGAATCGTCCAACGAAACTTTCATCTTTTCGGCAGGTGTCAACGCTCTGATCTGTCCTGAGTTTTCGTCCGAGCGATAGTTTGGGATAATCCACAAAATGTGATTTTTACTCGGCTCATGTTGGTCGTCATGTTGTATGAGCTTTGAAGGCTTTGATTGAGTTTGAGTTGCGCTCGGAGCGTCCGGGAGCGCCGAAGTTTCTTGACCAACAGCTACCACGCCCGCGAACAGGAAATTAGCCGAGATCAGGAAGCGGCAGATCATGGAAACTAATGAACACGCCGGCAACCTCCGCATACTATGTTGATGCAAATTGGCAGGCCTGGTCAGGGAAGATGAACAACTTGTCATCTGATCGCCACGCCGAATTCATTATGTAGCTGATATCTCGGGCGAGCGCACCAAACTGAGTCAGTTGCCGATGGCTCAAACGCGATCGCCCAATTGGGAGCGTGAACCATTGCGGTGGCTCGCAGTGCGGTACATGCAGAACGCTTTTCTTCGTATTGATGAGGCCACTAAAAGTGGAAGACCGAGGCCGAAGGATGCAGCTTTGGCGCTGTTCTCGGAAGACACTGAGCTTCGCCTTGTAGCGCTTGAGATCGGCTCTCTATCAGTTCCGACAATCAACATCAATGGTTCGACTTAATCTGGTCAACTTCGGATCGTCTAGTGCCCCATCGGTTCCGACTGAAGAGCGTCGGGCCTGCAGTATTTTCCTGCTTTACGATCGCGCTCATAACGTCAACGCGGCATTGTGTCGTACCTGCCCTGACTCCGGCAACTGATCGAAAGTCTGGCATTTTCCCAGGCTAGTCGTGGAGAAACCACGAATGCCAGAAGCTATTGTTGCTGCTGGGGGGTCTCGGCTAACTCCGAGTGGGTTTCGTCTAGAAACTGGGACCACTCCTCGTCCGCGGCAAATTCCTCGTCGGGAGGGAGCACCGCTTGCGAGGGGGTCACGCGCACTCGGACCTGCAACTGCGTTTCTGCTTTTCCGTTCATCATACCCATGGTGGGCGGGACATCGGAATAATCGCGTCCGATTGCGGTGCGAATGTGCTTCTCGCTCGCGATTGCATTCATGGTCGGATCGAAGCCGACCCATCCCAGCCTGGGAATTAACGCTTCGATCCAGGCATGAGTGGCGCCCTCGGCCACCGAAACGCTTTCCTTGCTGTGGTAGAGATATCCACTCACGTAGCGGCAAGGAATTCCGGCATTTCTCACCAGAGCGATCATGATGTGGGCAAAGTCCTGGCATACGCCTTGGCGTGACTGTAGGGCATCTCCAATCGGCGAATTGACCCTGGTGCTCTTTTTCACATATTTAAAACTACCGTGCACGCCGGAAGTGATATCCCGTAAAAATGCCAACGGGCTTCGCCTCTTCCTTTCGCTGGCGCCAATTTCCTCTGCCAACTTTTCAAGTTCCGGCGAGGAGCGTGCAAAGTGGCTGGGCATCAGCATGTCCCAGTAGTCCTTCTTTTCGAGAAGGTCTTCCAGTTCTTGCCATGCTTCGTACTCCATGTCTTCGGGGATCGGGGGCTGGGCTTCGATATCCACAAGCGCGTCGGAAATGATGGTGAGTTGGCCGTGGCGCGAAGGCAGGTCGAAGTGGTGGACCAGATTGCCATACGCATCGGTGTAGCCAAAAATACGGGCGCGCGGGTTCACCGACAACTGAAAGACAAAGCAGCGCTGGCTGCCCTCACTTCTGGGGTGCATGCGAACTTCCATCATGCTCTGCCAGACAGGGCGGCTGTAGCGGTAGCTCGTGAAGTGGCGAATGGCGTAGAACATTTAGTTTTGAAAAGCAACTTCGATCGGATATTCGATATAAAGTTCGTGAACCGCTGCGTGCAATTCGCGGCATTGCTCAATGATTGCGGCGAGGTATTGGTGCAGCCCGCCGATGATTTCATCGATTTGAGCATACGTAACCTTCGATCGCAAACGTCCCATCAATCTTTCGACGTTCTCCGTCCTGCGGCTCAAGGAAAGGTCGCTAATTCCAGTCAGGGCTTCGTGCATACGATCGACTGAGTAGCGGACGGAATAGGGAAACTCAGCTTTCAAAAGCAAAAAATTCGCGATTCGTTCCGGCCGGAGTTCGGCGGTGCAGGCCTTGCAATAGGCCTCAAAGGCGGCGCAACTGCTCAACAGGCCCACCCAGTCCAGATCGTCCGGATGCTTGCCGATATCGAAGTAAGCGTCGAGCATCACGCAGATGTTGCAGGCTCGCTCGATATATTTGCCCAGCTGGATAAAGTGCCAGGCTTCGTCGTGATTCATGGTGGCGGCGGTGATGCCGTTAAATCGATAAGAGCCTTCGCGAACCAGGCTCACCACTCGCATGGCTCCAGCATCGTCCTCGGGCTGAAGTTCAGAGCCGGTGACGTCGTGAAAAAGCCGATTGAGGTGTTCCCACATCTCGGAGCTGATTTCTTCGCGAACCTGCCGAGCATTTTCGCGGGCTCCTTTAATGCAGTTCACAATGGAAAACGATCCTTCCGGATCTGCTACCAGCAAGAAAAGAGCATGCTGGGGGTCAACCTTGTTGGAAGCGCCACCAGGAGCCAGCGAGGAGACCGCGTGAAACCAGCGCTCTTCCGTGGAAAACTTCGCCGGATTCAAGATTAGGCCGTAAGTCGCCTTTAGCACGCGCGAGGCGTTATCCGCGCGCTCAAAATATCGGCTCATCCAGTAAAGGCTGTCGGCTACGCGGGAAAGCATAAGGTTGGCAACCCGATATTCCCCATCTCAATTCTGCAAGACCCACGTATCTTTCGAGCCGCCGCCCTGAGAGGAATTCACCACCAGCGAACCTTTTCGCAACGCCACTCGAGTCAGTCCTCCGGGTACGATGGTGATTTTTTCGCCGTAGAGAACGTAGGGGCGTAGGTCGACGTGGCGTGGCTCGATGATGCCGTCTACAAAGCAGGGGGCGGTCGAAAGATTGATCGTCGGTTGAGCAATGTAATTTCGCGGTTCGGCGTAGATCTTTTGACGAAATTCGGAGCGCTGCTGTTCGGTGCTATGCGGGCCGATCAGCATTCCATACCCCCCGGATTCGCCCACGGCCTTCACCACGTACTCTTCCAAATTCTGGCAGACGTGGTCCCTCTGCCCACGATCGGACATCAACAAGGTTTCGACGTTTTCCAGAATCGGATCTTGATCGAGATAGTAGCGAATGATCTGGGGAACAAAAGCGTAGATCGCTTTATCGTCGGCAACGCCGGTCCCCACGGCGTTGGCGAAGGCTACGTTGCCGGCACGATAAGCGTTGAAAAGGCCAACCGCACCCAAGCTTGATCCATTTCCAAAAACCAGAGGATCGAGATAATCGTCGTCGATTCGCCGGTAGATCACATCCACCCGCTGCAGACCGAAGGTGGTCCTCATGTAGACGATATTGTCGTGCACCACCAGATCTCGACCTTCGACCAATTCAATCCCCATCTGCCGCGCCAGGTAGGTGTGTTCGAAGTAAGCGGAATTGTACGATCCGGGCGTGAGTAAAACCACGGTGGGCTCGGAACGGCCCTCTGGAGCAAAAGACCGCAAGGTGGAGAGAAGCACCTGACTGTACTGCTCGATCGGACGCACGCCGCATTTCTGAAATAACCCCGGGAATATCTGCTTCATAACCCGGCGGCTGGTGAGCATGTAGGAAACGCCGCTCGGAACCCGCAGATTGTCCTCCAGAACCACGAAGTTCCCTTGAGGATTTCGAATCAGGTCGGTGCCCACCACGGTGGTGTAGACGTCGCGCGGGACTTTAACGTTCCGCATCTCCCGGCGGTAGTGTTTGCAGGTGTAGACGATGCTGCCGGGAACCACTCCGTCTTCGATGATCTTGCCTTCGTTGTAGACGTCTTTGAGGAATAGATTCAGCGCCGTGATGCGCTGCGTAAGCCCACGCTCAATCTTCTCCCATTCCGCGGCCGTGATGATCCTGGGCAGCAGATCGTGAGGAAATATTCGCTCCGTGCCCTTGTCGTTGCCATAAACGGTGAACGTGATGCCTTGATTAAAGAAGGACTGGTCGGCCTCATGTTTGCTGCGCTCCAACTCGTCCCGCCCCAAATGCAGGAGCAGGTTGTGCAGTGGGCGATACTGTTTCCGCGGATGGTCCACAGCGCTGAACATCTCGTCGTAGGCGCCGTCCAGTTCGTACCGATGCAGGGCTTCGGCACCGCCGCGATCGGACCTGTCCGTTTCGATAATCATACTTGTCCTGCCGATCCAGGCCAGCATAGCTCACGGGCGGACGAATCAGTCATCGCGAATTACGATTGGCGTTATTGAAGAAACCGAGCAGAACGCCCGATCGATCCTATGCCCTGGATCGAGCCTCTTCTGTGACGCTTTCGGCGGGGTTTTCGTTGCTTTCCGATTGGAATTCTATATCGGGCAACTGCTCTACCGCCCTGCGGAGGGACTGTTCCCAACTCGAATGGATCAGGTTGAGATCCCTGTCCCCGGCCGAAACACGGCGGTAGCGCGTGATTTGCAGGCTATCTTTCTTATAAAGCAACAGGTCGAACGGTGGTCCAACGGTTACATTCGAACGCATGGTAGCGTCCATGGATAGCAAAGCGTACTTGGCGGCAACTTCCAGGGACGTTGTCGGCTGGATGCCCCGGTCAAGCACCGGCCGGCCGTACTTACACTCACCGAGTTGCAGGTACAACGAATCCTCGGTCGCGGCGAGAGGATTTCCCTGCGGATAAATAAGATAAAGATTAGGATCCTGCCCGCGAACCTGGCCTCCCAGCAGCAAGTGAACGTTAAAACTGAAGGAGTCCCGCTCCAGCGACGCACGGTCGATATCTGAAATCCTGCGCACGCAGTCTCCCACGATCCGGGCGGCATCATAAAGCGAACCGGCCTGGGCAAGGCCTCGCCCGGAATCGAAATCGTCTCCCAGCAACGTGATTACGGATTGGCTAATGGAGAGGCTGCCGCTGGTGAGGATTACGAACACTCTCTCGCCGGGCTGAACAAACCGGTACATCTTGCGGCAGACGTTGACTTGATCAAAACCCGCGTTGGTCCTTGAATCCGACGCCAGTACCAGACCTTCGCGTACGGCAATTCCCAAACAATATGTCACTTGGCCCTCTGTTTCAACCTACCGCATGATACACCGATCGCTTATCCCGAATTTGTGATCCAGAGCAGCAAGAAAAAATGTACCCCTGCCAGTCGCATTCCGTGGTAGTTTCTGCATCTCACCTCCGCGAGCGCCAACTCGGGAGATTCTCTAATAAACATGCTGATTCGCCTTGGCTACGACATTCAATTCGACGTGACTGGGGAAGTCCCAATCGTGACCCTGCTCAATGTACACCCCTCGCGCGAGAAAGATTTGCGAGAAGCCGACGAATTAAGTTCCGACCCTCTGGTCGCCATCGAGAACTATTCCGATACTTTTGGAAATCACGCATGTCGCTTGCTGGCTCCGGCGGGCAAGATCCGGCTGCAGAATTCCACTCTTATTGAAGACTCAGGTCTACCCGACATCGAGGGTCCGGATGCTCCCGAAGTCCGCGTGGACCAACTCCCCCCCGACGTTCTGCCCTTTCTTATGAACAGTAGGTACTGCGAGGTGGATTTGTTATCGAGCACGGCTGCTGAGTTGTTTTGGAATGCGCCAAGAGGATGGGGCCGGGTTCAGGCGGTGTGCGAGTGGGTTCACAGCAGAGTAACTTTCGGATACGAATTCTCGAACCCCGTCCGCACCGCTCTGGGCGTATATACGGAGCGAGTGGGTGTCTGCAGAGACTTCCAGCATCTTGCGATTACGTTTTGCCGGGCGCTCAACATCCCCGCCCGCTACGCAACTGGATACCTGGGAGATATCGGGGTAATCGTTGCCCCCAGTCCGATGGACTTCAGCGCCTGGTTTGAAGTTTTTCTGGGAGACCGCTGGTGGACCTTTGACGCCAGGCACAATGCTCGGCGCATAGGAAGGGTGCTAATGGCGACCGGACGCGACGCAACGGACTGCGCGATAACTACGTCATTCGGAAGTGCCCGCTTGATCTCCTTCCAGGTTACTTCGGATGAAGTGCAAACTTCATCGGCAACCGGCTGATTACAGTTCTGCAGTCACCGCGGCTCGCGGTGATTGGGATGATCTGCCGATGCTCGGGCGCGACGGATGCCAAACGCGGGGAAGCGGGCTTCTCAAGCAGCGAGTTTTCTTTCGAGTCCGTCCTCATAGCTGATGCATTAGTGCTCTTGTTCCATTCTGTACTTGGCTACGAGGCTGGAGAGCGCACTCCTTCCTGGTGCACGTAGCGGATTACCTCCACCTCGGACATTGCGATCAACCCTTCGTCCACCATTTCATCCAGAGCCGGAAGCAATTTGTTAATGTTCTGCTCAGTATCTATCACCGAGACCATGATTGGGCGATCGGAAGAACGCAGCAGATGCGCCTTGTGAATGCGCGAGCTGGCGCCGTACCCCTCGATCCCGCGAAACACCGAGGCGCCGGCGATATCCAGTTCGCGGCACTTGGCTACGATGGCCTCGTACAGTGGTTTGCCGTACCATTTGTCGTCTTCGCCAAAATGAATGCGCAACATTTTGGCTTTGCCTTCGAGTTTCATCCTCGTGTCTCCTGGCACCGCTCGGCTTTCTCATAGTTGTGCGTGTACTTGATGACGTCCGCGTCGGATAGCACGACCAAACCCTGCTTCACCATTTGGTCAAGAATCGGCATAAAGGCCTTCAGTTTTTCTTCCGTATCTACCACGGACAGCAGGATGGGCCGATCATGGGAAAGGCTCAGCGCGGCATCCTTGTGAATTCTGCGATTAGCGCCGTAACCGAGAATCCCGCGGTAAACCGTGACGCCAGCAATGTCGTTGGAGCGCAGACCATTGACGATGGCTTCATACAACGGCTTGCCATTCCACTTGTCGTTTTCGCCGATGTAGATCCGCATCATCTTGGCTTTGCCCTCACTCTTCAGGGCAGGCAATTCAGGCGCAGAATCTTTTTGCTTCTTCTCGGCAGGCTTGACGATTGTGGTGTCGTGCATTTCAATCAGTCCGGCACCTACCATGGCTTGCAATTTGGGTAGTAACTCTTCGACTTTCTGCGCAGTTTCGATGAACTCGATCTTGACAGGAAGATGGACCGCCAGGTCGACGAGACTGGTGGTCTGCATGTGATGATCCGCGCCAAATCCAGCAATGCCGCGCGTCACGGTTGCGCCCGACACGCCATGGAAAAAGAGAAAATCCAGAACGGCTGCATACGTGGCACTCCCGTGGTACTGCTGGTCCTCAGCTACGTAAATGCCGACCTTCTTACCCACCCCTGGCGTCAGCACATTTTCCTCCTGTCATTAGAGTCCTCTTTGACCTAAAGCTCCCGCTTTCATGGGATCGCCCTCCCCGCTATAACGCCACCCCAGACTGCAACAAACCCAACGATTACACTCAGTGCCACATAAAGAAGGCCCACGCCGATCTGCCCATCCTGGATCGTGCGCAATGTCTCAAATTCGAAGCTGGAGAAGGTCGTGTAGCCTCCGATGAAGCCAATTGGAATCAAGTATCGCCAGTTCGGGCTCCAATAAGTTTTTGCTGTCAATATGGCAAAGACCAGCCCGATCAGGAACGAACCGGTGATGTTAATCACGAGCGTTCCGTAGGGAAACCGGGTTCCCATTCTGCTCCCGATATAACTCCCCACCCAGAAGCGCAAAATCGATCCTAGACAACCTCCCACACCCACCAGCACGTATTTCAGCAAGTTGCCTCGTTCCTTTCCCGTTCACAATGCGCACCAGACTCACCGCCCGCTCAGGAAGCCACAGTCGGCTCGGTTCGTGCGCTTTCCAAGCCCTCCAGATCACGACGAATGGTGCCTTCTTGTTCGGCCGGCGACACATGGTCGCCAACCAACCTCTCTACCTGGTCGATTCGCTGGCGTTCCTCGTCACGATCAAAGATGAATTCCGCCATCCACAATCCAATTCAGTGAACTACCATCACCGGACAGTGCGCATATCTCAGAGCTCGCTCGGAGACCGAACCCAACATCATCCTCGCAATCATGGATCGTCCCCGACGGCCCAAAATGATGAGGTCAATCCCGTCCACCTCTGCCCGGTGGATGACTTGCTCTGCCGGATGTCCAACTGCCATGTCGGTCCTTACCTCGATATTGTGGGAGCGGGCCCTCTCCAGAATCTTCTTAAACCCCTCTTCAAAATGCTCCCTCGCGTCGTCGAGCACCGCTCCCAATTCGACCGAAGTCGACGGTTCAGGCGGCCGCGCAACGGCAAATACAAGTACGGTCGCGTCCAGACATTCTGCCAACGAGAACGCTATATCCACTGCTTTCTCCGATTGCGGAGACCCGTCGTACCCGACTAGCAACTTCCGAAAATGCGGGTTTTGTCGTTTCCCGGTCATGCTCCCTCCTCAGGTTGCTTCCTCGCTCACAACTGGAGACAACGTCGGCGCCTCCTTTGCCTTGGTGACCAGCAAGTGTCTCGGCATGAACCAGGCATTGGCAATCATAGTGGGTATCACGGCGCTGCCGATCACGGTTGCGACCAAATAGGAATACTGCGCCTGAGTAATCACACCATGATTCAGACCGAACAGCGCAGAAATCGTTCCAAAGGTCAGGCCGGTAGACATCATCAGAGTGAAGTACAACCCTTCTTCCTTCTTATAGTCAAACGCCTTCACCGTGGGATACAGGGGAATTACCTTCGACAGCATCTTGGCGAAAAATAACGCAGTGAACACGAGCGGCGCGGCGACCAAAGCCGGCACAGACACGAACGATCCCGCCCGTATGAAGTAAAACGGCGTGAGCAGTCCGAAAGTCAGAGTGCGCAGACGCCGTATGAGAGTGTGGTCCTTCCCTACGGTTCCCGCCAGCACCATGCCGATGATGTATGCGGGCAAGACTGCTTCGCTGCCTGACCAGACCGCCAATCCTCCCATCGCGAACAGCAGGAAGAGTATGTATTTCGCTTCCAGTTCGGAAACACGCCCTCCATATTTCCTGAAGAATCGTGGCGTCAGAAAAGGAAGGATAGCGAAGACAACCACGCTGACTCCCACAAAGATCAGCGTTTTGATTGTGAACGGCGAGAAAATCATTCCGAGAGCGATCACGGTTCCCAGATCGTTAATGAAGCAGGCGGCCAGCACCGCCTTGCCAAAATCGGTAACGTTGAAACCCAGTTCCAACATCACCGCATATACGACCGCCACAGAGGTCGTCGAAAGGGCAACACCCGCGAGCCAACAGGCACGGCCATCCCAATGCAAGATGTAGCGGGCCACTGCCGTACACCCAAGAAACGGTCCGAAGAAACCCACGAGTCCCACCACTGTGGCTTCTTTCCATTTCCTGCGGAAGATTTGAGGATCGAGTTCGGCGCCGGCGAGAAACGTAAGAACAATGGCGCCCGTACCGGCGAGAAAGCTGATCCAGCTTGTCTTGCCGCCAAGTTCAGTGTGTATGAAGAGCGCCCCAATCACCAACTGGGCCACGGTTCCGACAACAATCTCACTGAGGGCAGTCGAGATCCTGAACCAGATGGCAACCAGCGTCGCGACCAAGGCCAGGCCGACCCACACAGCGGCCAGAACCCACACATTCTCCATGGGACACCACCTCTGCTAGTTCTGCGGATCGTTGCCGGTACCATGACTCCGCGACAAAAAATCCGCTTGTCAGGAGTCATCAGCTGTTCCGGCTTAAGAATTGGGACAGCGGTTGACGGTGAACTCCTTCACCTTTTTGCGACGCGTTTAGTACAACAAAAGACCCGTACCCAAGTCAACGGCATTCATCACAACCTTCGAACTTGATTGATCGGAACCGAATTAAGCTGCCGCGAAATGTGCGCGAAGATCGTCGGCGATGCGCTCTGGCGCTCGATCAACTGCCGCTTCCCAGTGCAACCGTTCCATGTGCATTGCGTCGCGTTGAATTTCATTGGTGGCCAATACTGTTAAGGCGATTGCCGGCATGTTTCGATAACTGCAGAAATATCGACTCGGGTCAAGTCAATCTTAAGCAAAGATCGTGTTTGAGGGCGGGAGTCGTGCTTTGCTGGGCTATTCTGGGGGACGAAGATCCAACCTCGCGAGGGCTTGCGCTTCTCCAAAACGGTTGCGCGCGGAATAAACTGATCGCGAACAGAAGTACGCATTACTGGAGACAGTTACTGACTTGCATCGTGGGAGGCACGCGAATGAGGGGCAACGGACTTTGTTCACAATTAGCGGTATTACTGCTTCTTACGCTTGCCGCTTCACGCCTATCGGCGCAGGGGCCACCCTACCAAATCGACGATCCGGTTCCGGTAGACCTGCACCATTACGAGTTCTACATTTTCGGCACCACGGACGGAACTCCGGTGGAAACCGATTCCACGGGTCCGGCTTTCGAGTTCAACTGGGGTGCCATTCCCAGGGTGCAACTTCACGCCATTCTGCCCTGGGGTTCTATCAACCCGTCGAACAATCCTCTCTATCTACCCGGTGGTACCGGCCCCAGCGCCTTTGGTCTTACTGATATGGAACTTGGCGCAAAGATCGCCTACATCAAAGAATCGAAGTACATTCCCCAGATCGGCACTTTTACGATGTTTGAAATCCCTACCGGCAGCTATGACCGGGGACTCGGCGTGGGAAAGGTTTGGTACAAACTTCCCCTCTGGTTCCAGAAGAACATAGGACACTGGCTCCTGGACGGTGGCGCCGGTGAAACCATCGTCCCACAAACCCAGTACCGCAACTTCCCGTATGGCGGATTCCTGTTGAAATACACCTTTGGTGAGCGGTTTGAGCTAGGAAGCGAGGTCTTTGCGCATGGGCGTGAAGGCTTCGCCACACCGCAGACAGAGGCCTCGACGATGATTGATCTGGGTGGTGTATATCACCTGAAGCATCATGAAGGAGAGCAGTTTTTGTTTTGCTACGGCCACTCTGTTGCCGGCCAGACGGAAAATTATGCCTACGTCGGCATGTATTGGACATGGGGAAAAGACAAGAAGAATCCGGACGCGGACAACGCCTGGTTACGAGCACCGATGCACGTAACGGGATTTCCCTGACCCGCAGCTTGAAACGGGATTTCACGGGGTAGCCGCAGTGAAGGAGATCATAAATCGAAATTACGACACGCGGTCGTTGGACTCTGATACACGGCATGGGATTCGGCGGTCTCTACTTGTTAGCCTGCTCGGGAGCGATTGTTGAGCTTGGGCGCCAAGCAACGGATTAGGGAGGTTGTTGATGGAACCAACGAACGCTGATTCCACACGAAAGCTCCTTCTTTGGAGCGCACCGATTGTGCTGGGACATTTCGTCGCCGTGATATGGCATTTGTTGTTGCTCGTCAAAGTTCAGCCCAGCACCCCGAGGTTCTTCCCTCCCTTGTTGATCCTGTTCAATCTGTTTCCGGTCTCCGGACTTGTCGCGCTCGCAAAAGGGTTCCGCAAACTGGCTGGAAGCTTGATTGTTCTTCCTCTTGCCATAGCGCTGGCCATCGGCGCCTACGCACATTTTCTGAGTTCCGGCACAGACAACATATTGCGGATGCCATCGGGAGACCTAACACTCTCTTTTCAGATCAGTGCCGTGTTGCTCGTGCTTCTAGAGGCGCTCGGCTGTTGGGTTGGGATTCGCATATTCGCGGATTTGTCGGCGCGACCTGCGTCGAATACCTGAAGGAGAGCGGCGTTGCGCAGTTGAGCCGGTGCTGAACCTCCAACCAGAGGAAGAGAAATTCAATGTCACTGAGTGTTGACGCACTTGGGCAGATCGCACAGGCCGGGCCCGCCCAAGTTCCGCTTGGACGGGGCTTTTTTGATCTTTTACTTTGACATGAGCATGTCAGCCAATGCGCTCAGTGTACCTGTCCCCCCGTGCTCATCCTCGGGTCGAGCTTGATCTCTCCAAAGGCTGTCTCGTAGCCGTTGACATTCTGCTGCAGCAGTCCCAGCAGCGCCTTGGCTTGTTGCGGGCTCAAGTAAATGCCCTGAAAGTTGCGGATCTCGACTTGTGTTTCATTCTGCTGTTGCACGGTGCCAAACACAAGGAAGAAATCCCACACATTCACTCGCATCTGCACGCTGTTGGCATAGTTTTCCCGATAATCGGGGGCATTGACCAGCTTGACGTTGGGTTGTGGCGGAACGCTCATAGAAGAAGTGTAATGACTTTCCGGGGAGAAAGGGAAGCCGTCGCCGTGGAATCCGCGCATAATTGCCCTGGCATTCCCGCCGGCTGTGTCCATTCCATACTTATCCCGAATTTATCCCGATTTATGCTGACAAAAAGTGTCAGCCCGCCTGCAAGTTTCTGGCGAATCGCTCTCGCCGCACTTGCCGCGAAAGGTCATGGCCATAAGCTACTTTGCTGAAATCAAAGGAGTTGTAGGATGTCCTTACCACTATCATCTGGCGTTTAAAGTGCGAGACTTGGTATGGTTTTCAAATTGAATTTCACGAGTTCTCTATGACCCAAAAGCCCGAAAACTCGGCCATCGAAGAAGAAATTATTCTCCCCGAAAACCTGCTGTCCCTGGGTTCCGTGCTGGGCGAAGGCGTGACCCCTCTCGACGTGAGCATGGTTCTCGCGAAAGTGTTTCGCGTGCAGTACGCCGAAGTCGCCCTCCTGCGGCTGGATGGCGGCCTGCTCAAGTTCATTTTCCCCGAGCATCTGCGCACCACGGGAGCGATTCCAATCTCCAGCAAGGCCGTAGCGGCGCATACTGCTCTCAGCAAGAAAGCCGAGATCTTCAACAATTTCGCTCGCGTAAAACACGCCAGCATCTTCGAAACCATCAAACCGATAGGAGCCGAAGCCGAGGTTGCGGCAGTGCCCGCTCCCATTCAAAAGCTGATGTCCGTCCCCATACTCGATCCGAATTCGACCGTGCTCGGCGTTCTCCAGATCTCACGAAAAGGTTTGGACCCGCGCTTCACGCAGGACTTCAGCCGCGAAGACCTTCACGATCTGGAACTTGCCGCTGGCCTGCTGGCGGCTTCGCCCGTGATGTTGGCAAACTGAACTTCTAGAAGCCGGGCTCGTTGCTATAGTCCTGGAGATGGAAAACACAGGCGAGAGCAGCACGATAATTCCAGCGCTTTCCTAGGCAGCCTTACGCTCATCGCACAGTCGCTGGTAGTAATCGCGCCCACGCTCATACCCCCGCCGAAACGGTTCGCCCACGTTCGCCCCCAAATGCTGACGCTCAAGTTCTTCGATTTGAACTGTCATTTCACCTAAGACTTGATCGTATTCTTTGCAGCGCGAACGCGCGTGCAGCGCGCTCTCGAATCCCATGCGATAGAACTTCTCATCGTCGCCAAACTTCCTGCCCGTAGACGAATAATGTTCCAACTCGGCTCCTCGCAAACCAATCCACCACTGTTCGCGCGCTGCATCCACTTCCTCCGCCCCCTCCGCTTTTAGCAACTCGCGGAAGCGCGCTGCTTCGGCTCCATCCTCCGCCGTCACAATCAGCACACTCCGCCCCTTGCGCAATGCGTCCTCGTAAACAAACATCTCATCTTCCGGCAGCCCGTCGGTCATGGCGTTTTCCGCTTTTCCCCCCGCGGCCGCCCCAATGCCTGCTCCCGCCGCGCCGGCAAATGCTCCTGCCAGCAGACCAATCGCAGTGATCGGCCCCACGCCTGGGATCAACGCAGCCACCACCAGCGGACCTGCCGATAGTCCAGCCGCTCCTCCCAGCAACGCGCCAATCGCTTTGCCCATTCCTGGTTGCTCCGTGCTTACCGTGGGAACGGATTGCAATTCCGCCGCCCCACTTCCCGAAGTCAAGCTTTCCGGCGTCAAGAGCGTGACCCGGCCCTCTGACAGACCGGCTGCTCGCATCTGGCCCAGAGCCCGCTGCGCGTCAGCCGCCGAACGAAATACTCCAGTTACGGTTTTCATCGCGACCACCTTTCATGAGGCACGGCGCCACGTGCTCGCACCCCTTGGACTCAGATGATCTGTTCCCCGGCAAGGTTGCAGCTCACAGATTTTCATGGTGATAGATGTGTCAGAAAATCGTAAGTGGAAGGAAGGCTCCGCAGGAATTGAGGAAGCGGGAGAGTATCATGCGGATACGAACAAAGTTGCTGAAAACGGAGTCTAGGAATGCACGAGTCCATTGACTGGCCGCGGACGCGGCCGCCGCGCCCTCGCAACCGCCGGCGCTTCTTTATCATCATTCTTGTCATCCTTGCCGTTATCTTCTTCGGCGGCCGGACCTCTCTGTCTTATTACGTAGACCTGCTCTGGTTCCGGTCGCTCGGCTATGGGCCCGTCTTTTGGAAAACACTGAGCCTTCAGTGGGAAATCTTCGCGGCTTTTGCTGCCGCCACGTTTCTCATTCTGTATGGATCGTTCCTGGCTCTGAAGCGCGCCCATCTTCCCGATCTGCCCGAAGGCCACACCATCGTGATCGGCGGACAACCGGTGAAGCTGCCGGTTGAGCCGGTTCTGCGCCTCATCGCGCTCGGCGCCTCACTCGCCATCGCCGCCGCCACCGGCGCCGCCATGATTGCGGAGTGGCCTACCTTCGCTCTATTTTGGTATGCACCCCAAACTACCAGCGTCGTTGACCCAATTTTTGGTAAGCCGCTGAACTTTTTTCTGTTCACCCTGCCCGCGTGGCAGCTCATTTCCGGCTGGCTGCTTACGCTCGCCGTGATTCTCTGTTTCCTCGCGGCTTTCTTCATTCTGGTCACGGGCGGATCCCGTGTGCTCGCCGGGCGTCTCAGCCGGCACGTCACGTTGCCGTGGCGCGGGATCTCCATCGCCTTTGCGTTTCTGCTGCTGATCCTTGCCATGCGCGCCTATATCGGCCGCTTCGAGCGCCTGCTTGACGATCATACGATCTTCGGCGGAGTCACCTACACGGATGCGCACATCGCGCTCACCGGGACGCTCATCGTTTGCGGCGCTCTAATTCTCGGCGCGGTGATCGCAATCGTCAACGCCGCGCGGGTTCCACAGGGGCGGTGGCTGGTCGCGGCCATCATTCCCGCCGCAGTCTGTTACATCGCGGTTCAAGGGATCGCATGGTACGTGAGCAGTTTCATCGTCAAACCGAACGAACTGGTCCGCGAGAAACCCTACATCGTCTTCAATACCGAGTTGACGCGCCAGGCCTACGGACTGGACCGGATCACCCGGCGCGAGTTCCCCGCCGAGACCACCATCGAGGCGGCCGATCCGGCCAACAATCAGGCTACGCTTCGCAATATCCGGCTGTGGGACTGGCGCGCCCTGCAGGACACGCTGCGTCAGATTCAGGAAATCCGCACTTACTATGACTTCCCAGACATCGACATCGATCGATATAACATAGACGGCAGCACGCGCGAAGTGATGCTCGCCGCGCGCGAACTGAACGTCGATAAGCTGCCCGAGAGCAGCCGCAACTGGATTAATGAGAAGCTGATCTACACCCACGGCTATGGCATCACCATGAATCCAGTCAATGGATTCACCGCGGAAGGGCTTCCCACGCTGATTCTGAGCAACATGCCGGTCCAAAGCACGGTGCACAGTCTCACCGTGACCCGGCCCGAGATTTATTTTGGCGAGCTCACCAACACTGACGTCTACGTCAAAACGCGGCAGAAGGAATTTAATTATCCCCAGGGCGAGAGCAACAATCTTACTTCGTACGAAGGCGATGGCGGGATTCTCCTCGGTGGTTTCCTCCGCCGCATGACCATCGCGCTCGATCAGGACGATCTCGCGAAACTGCCCTTCAGCGACGACGTGAATAAAGACAGCCGCCTTCTGATGCGCCGCAACATACGCGATCGCGTATCGGCGCTGGCGCCGTTCCTCACTTACGATCCCGATGCCTACATCGTCCTCGGTGACGACGGCCGCCTGTCGTGGATCATGGATGCCTACACCATTTCAGACAGCTATCCCTACTCGACCCATTATCGTCTCAATGAAAATTCCATCAACTACATGCGCAACAGCGTGAAGGTGGTCATCGACGCTTACGACGGAACCACGACGTTTTACGTGTTCGATCCCGCAGATCCCATCATCGCCGCCTACCGCCGCATCTTTCCCGATCTGTTCAAGGATGTGTCCGCCATGCCCCCGTGGCTGCGCAAGCACGTCCGCTATCCCGAGTTGCTGCTCAAACTGCAGGCGGAAGTTTACGGGCTGTATCACATGACCGATCCNNGGCGAACAACAAACCCAGGCCATGCAGCCGAATTTCGTGCTCATGAAACTCCCCGGAGAAACCGGTGAGGAGTTCGTGGAGATTCTGCCCTTCACCCCGGCCAACCGGAATAATCTGATCGGCTGGATTGCCGGTCGCAGCGACGGCGCACAGTACGGTTCGTCCGTGGTCTACAACTTTCCCAAGACCAAGCTGGTCGACGGACCGCTGCAAGTCGAAGCCCGCATCGATCAGAACGCTCAACTTTCCGGACAGTTGACATTGTGGAACCAGCAGGGCTCACACGTGCGGCGCGGCGCCCTGCTCGTGATTCCGACTGGGAAAGCGCTTTTGTATGCGGAACCGATTTACCTTCAGGCTGAGAGAAGCCCGATGCCGGAGTTACGCCTGGTCGTCCTCGCCCTGCAAGATAAGCTCGCGTACGGACCCACTTTCGAATCGGCGATGGCGTCGCTTTTTGGCGGAGCAGTCTCCTCCTTAACTGCCCCGACAACCAGCGCCCCAACCAGCGCCGCCTCGGCGGAGCCGTCGCGCGGCGCACCCGCATCCACCGCGTCGCCCCAGCCCGCAGCCGACCTCAACGCGCTCATCGCCCAAGCCGCCAGAGATCTTGCCGACTACCAGCGCCTGACCGCGGAAGGAAAACTCGGCGAGGCTGGACAGAAACTAGAAGAGTTGAAGCGCGTGCTCGATAAGCTGAACGCGCGACAAAGATGAAGATACAAAGACAATCTGGAGCCTTGCCGTCTCGTGCCGACACTGACCGATTATGTAGTCTCTGAGACGGCATGAAATACCGTGTTTCCCTATCGCTAGTTGCCGCCGAAGCGAATGAGACGGAATTCGAGTCTCCAGGCTACCGCTTCTGTAGTTCGCAATGCGCAGCAGTAGAAACGCAGTACAACAATTTGCGGATGCAACGTAAGTGGTTGGAGAATCGGGCAAAAGAATGGCTCCTCAGGTAGGACTCGAACCTACAACCCTCCGGTTAACAGCCGGATGCTCTGCCATTGAGCTACTGAGGAGTGTGGGAAAGCGCTCGCGGAGCGCGCGCTTTTTGCTCGGACTCAATCATAACATCTGGGGGGCGTGGATGAAAACTCTAGTGCTGGGTGGGTGTGATGTCGAGCAGCTTGTGTAAAAAGCTTGAGGGTGAGGCTTTTCCATTCCAGATTGAATCGCTGGGACGCGAATTTTCAAGCTCACTTTAGGAATGTGGGAACAATGGATTTTACTGAGCGAAGCTGATTGGTTCCGTTAGTTGGGGACGACGCGATAGAGCGTGCCATCGTGTGTCATGTCGACGAACTGGATTTGAGCGGTGCTGTCGTTTAAGGCCGAGAGGATCCAGTCCCATTGCCACTGGTCAGGAGGAACGTAGAGCAAGAACGGGGCGCGAGTGCGGAGAAAGGGACGAGCCTCGATCACGTGGAGGGAAGTGAGTTTGCTGTACTCGAGCAGATCCAGATCGAGAGTATCGGAGCCGGTGTATTGGTGGGCCAGGGCGGGATCGGCCAGGTAGCATAGACGCGAGGAAGTGCGGGGAGAGGTGTAGTGAACAAACTGAAAAAAGCGAGTGCCATCGGCGATGGCAATGGGTAATCCGGAGTCGTGTCGCGTCGCCAACGCGTCAAATTGCTGCCTGGCCTTGGCGGTTTTCCTGGCCGACGCGGCCTCGGACCAGAGATGCGTACCCCATCCAGCGAGCAGGATCAGGACCAGCAGCAGCCCGTTAGCGGCATCGCCACTGAAGCTTTGATAGGCGGCAAAGCCGAACAGGATGGCGAACCCCATGACCAGGGGAATGGCATAGCGCGGCGCGATCTGATGCGTCACCAGAAGGGCCTGGAGCAAACAGACGAACGGGAAGACCAGCAATCCAACCGCAGCGGCGATTTCGTGGAGAGGGATTGGCTGAGCGCGGCGGATGCGGTAGGAATCGGCTCTTGCCGGCGGCAGCACCCGCCATAGGGCGACTGTGGCAAGAACTGCAGCCAGCGTTAGCGTCGCAGAGGAAAGGAAGTCTACGTAGCAGGAGAGAACCGCTCCAAGCGTGGGGCGGGACCACATGGCAACCCCGTAGGAGCTAATGCTGCCGCCCAGCAGCGAAAGAAAAAGAAGAAGCGGCAGGAGCACGCCGCAGAAGGAGAGCCACACCGGCCAGTCCACTTTCCTGCGCGAGATGGAGCGGACGAGTTCTCCGAGTCCCAACGGGAAAAGCAGCATGACTCCACCATAGTGACTGGAAACCGCTCCCGCCAACGCTGCGAAAAGACCGAGCAGAGCTGGCCGGCGGTGAACCCGTTCCGCAGCTTGCTGCCAGCAAACCAGCGCCAACCCGCAGAAGCCCAGCACAAGCGCATACGGGCGGGCCTCGTAGGCATACGGATAGGCGCCGGTGATCCACAACGCCATCACCGCGACCAGCCCGTAGAGAGCGCCGGTGCGATGGCGAACGTAATGAAATAAACACAAGCTGGCCAGCCAAAAGCCCGCCAGTTCCGGCAGGCGGATTGCGATATGGCTTGCACCCAACAAGTCTTGCGTAAAGCGGGTAACGAAGTAGAAAGTGGGAGGCATGGGGCCGACCCGCGAAGCGAGTGCCAGCCAGATTCTGCTGGCGCTGGGAAGGCCGACAATGGAATAGGTGAAGAGTTCCTGCAGCCCCATCAATTTCAAACCGGCGAGGGGGACAGTGGCTGCGATATAAAGCAAAAAGAGTGCAGCAAGAAACCAGTTCGTCCTCCGGTCCAGCAGGCCAGAGAAACGTTCCGCCCCGGCTTCGGCCTTCGAGATAAACCTGCCAAGCCTTAGTTGAGTTTCGGCGGCGATCTCTTGCTGCGGAGTGTGGTCGAGCGGCTGATCCATTGGCAGGTGGCGCACTTCTCCGCGGCGAGTATACGCTGAACCGTGCGGATTCGCGGCGTTTTTCGGGGAGAAACAATTTAAGGCAGCAACCTAGAATTAGCCCGCTACCCACTGCCCATAATTCCGAAAAAAGGCCGTCGGCGTTCTAAAATGCTGTCACATGCGTTTGCCTCGTCTGCTGCCACTGTTGCGCGTCACGCCGGTTCTGTTTGCCGTCATCCTGCTCGTGATTTTTCTGCTGCACGTGCCGCTGTTGCGGCTGCCTTACTTTTGGGACGAAGCCGGCTATTATGTTCCGGCGGCGCGCGACATTCTGCTCACGGCGAGTTTTATTCCGCATTCCACGGTTTCGAACGCGCATCCGCCGCTGGTGATGGCTTGGATTGCGCTGTGGTGGAAAGTGGTGGGCTACGCTCCGCCGGTAACGCGGACGGCCATGCTGGTCTTGGCTGCTTTCTCGCTTCTGGGCGTGTTTCGGCTGGCGGAGCGCGTGGCGAATACGCAGGTTGCGATTGCGGCCACGTTGTGCACGGCGGTGTATCCGGTATTCTTCGCGCAAAGTTCTTTGGCACAAGTGGATTTGGCTGCGGCAGGGCTTATCTTCTGGGGGCTGGCGGCTTATTTGCAAGGAAGCACGGTCGCAACGGTACTGTGGTTCTCGCTCGCGGCATTGGCAAAGGAGACTGCAATTCTGGCTCCGCTGGCGCTCGCGGGATGGGAGATGGTCGGGCTGTTGGCACGTGAGACGTCTCTGCGAGGGTTGTGGCTCGGTGAAGGCAGAAGCCCTCGAGGGCTAAGGCCCGCTTTGAAGCAGGCCGGTTGGCGCAGCGCTAAAGCGCTGCGCCACCCAAAATCAAGCGCGAGATCTAGTTTTTCCGCAACGGATGAAGGCCGTGCCCTTCCCGGCTCCGTTAACGGCGCAAGTTCCAGTGCCACTCCGGCCCGGCGCATCGTCTCACTTTTAGTCCCCACACTGCCGTTGGCGCTTTGGTATGGCTACCACTATGCGCGGACGGGATATGTCTTCGGCAATCCTGAGTTCTTCCGCTATAACATCGCGGCGACTTTGAGTCCTATTCGTTTTGTTCTGGCTTTGGTTATGCGGCTGTGGCAGATCGGCGGCTATCTTCATTTATGGGTCTTGCCTTTGGCGATGCTACTGGCGATGGGGATGCTGCCGGCACGGAAGGATTCGAATGGAGAACATGCTCGCATCGGGATTCCGGTACAAATGATTTTCTATGTGGTCGTGGTCACTTACGTTGTGGCGATGGCGTTGATTGGGGGCGCGGTGCTGGCTCGCTATATGCTGCCGGCGGTTCCGCTGATGATCGTTGTGTCGGTTTCGACGTTGTGGCGGAGAGTGGTGTTCTGGCAAGGGGTGGTTGCGTTTGTTGTGCTGGCTTTTGTGGCGGCGTGGTTCTGGAATCCTCCGTACGGATTTTCGCCGGAGGATAACCTTGCCTACCGCGACTACATTGTGTTGCACGAGGATGGCGAGCGGTTTCTGGAGGCGCGTTATCCCATGGCGCGGGTGCTGACGGCGTGGCCAACATCGGACGAATTAACGCGGCCGTGGCTGGGCTATGTTACGAGGCCGATGAGCGTGGTGCGCATCGAGGATTTCTCGTTGGACGAAATGCTTTCCGCGGCGGAGTTTCGTTCGGCGGCGTCCCGGTCCAACTATGAAGTCGCTTTTATTTTCTCAACGAAATACGAACCCGGACCGGCGTGGTGGGACCATTGGCAACGCTGGACAGAATTGAAGACACGGTTCTTCGGATTTCATCGCGATCTGCCGCCCGCAGCGGCTGCGGGGATTCTGGGAGGTCACGTCGTATTTTCGGAGCAGCGGCAGGGACAGTGGGTTGCGGTGATTGAGGTGGAGAAAGATGGAGTGCAGAATGCAGAAGCAAGAATGCAGAAGTGAGAGCTAAATTTCTTCGCGATCTTTGCGGCTTTTCTTTGCATACTTCGCGGTTTAAGAGCTCTTAACCGCAAAGAGCGCGAAGAACGGCCGCGAAGGGCGCAAAGAAGATCTTCCATACACACTTTTGCCTTCCTATTTTTGCATCAGATGGCAGGAGTGAGTTTTGATCACTAACCACACTTCGCGACCGGCTTCGAGGTGCAGGGCTTCGCGGGCGGCGAGAGTGAGGTGAACATTCATTTCCACGCCGCAGTCGACGCGGGCGGAGACGATCATGTCACGCCTTTCCAGAGAGACTAGCTGACCTGCAATCACGTTACGAGCGCTGAGTCCTACGGGATTATTGATGGCGAGCAGAATGTCGCCGGCACGAATTCCTACGCGCAGACGCGAGCCCGGTTCGGCGCGAATCAGAGGCGTCTCCAGAAGGACAAAGCATTCCGGCTTTATGCCGGGGAGCCGGCAGGTCATGGTGCCGCGATCTTCGTGCACCAACCAAACCGTGGCGTCGAAGATATTTTCAAAGCCGGCCAACTGCGCCACAGTTTCCTGAAGCGGAGCGCGTAATACTTCGTGCGGAGTACCTTGCGCGACGATGCGGCCCTGGTCCATGAGGAGCACGCGTTCGCCCAGCGCCATCACTTCTTCGCGGCTGTGCGTGACGTACAGAATGGGGATGCAATGCGCCTGATTCCAGCGGCGCAAATCATCGATGATCCTGGCCTTGGTGGCTGCGTCGAGGGCCGCAAGAGGTTCGTCGAGCAGAATCAGACGGGGGTCGGTCACGAGAGATCGCGCCAGAGCCACGCGCTGGCGTTCTCCGCCTGAGATCTCGGCGGGGCGGCGCCGGCGAAGGTGGTCGATGTGAAACTCCTGCAGCATTTCGGCGACGCGCTGCTTGCGGGCGGAACGCGGGAGATGCGCGAGACCATACTCGGCGTTCTGCTCGACCGTGAGATGAGGAAACAGTGCGAGATCCTGCAGGACGTATCCCACGCCGCGTTTGGCGACTGAAAGATTCTTGCGAGGGTTCGCTTCGAACAGAAGGCGCTCGCCAATTTCAATTCGCCCCGAGTCCGGAGTGGCCAGTCCAGCCACGCAATCGAGCAGCGTGGTTTTGCCGGATCCCGAGGGGCCGAAAAGGATAGTGAATCCGGGGGCGGCGTTGAACTCCACGTCGAGGGAGAACTCCCGCTCGGGCGAAGCAAGGCTCTTGCGAATGCTTGCGGTCAGGGTTGGATTTGCGGATTTCGGTTCCACGGGCGCAGGCATCGAGGGTTCGCTTATCTGACGGTTCGTTATTTGAGCGGGCTCAAAGGCCATGATTTTTGATGTAGCGTTTGCCGATTCAGAGCGTAGACCACGGTCAGCACAGTAAATGAGAAGATCAGCAGCAGCACGGCCATGGCATTCGCGGATCGATAGTTGGAGGCCTGCACCTGGTCATAAACGCTGATGGAGACAGTACGGGTCACGCCGGGAATATTGCCTCCGACCATGAGCACCACGCCGAACTCGCCCATGGTGTGGGCGAAGGCCAGGGCTATACCGGTGACCAGACCGGGCGTGGAAAGCGGGAGAATTACGCGGAAGAAAGTGCGCAACGGCGAAGCTCCTAAAGTTGCCGAGGCTGCCAGCAGTTTGCGATCGACCGACGAGAAGGAAGCCGCGAAGGGCTGCACCGCGAAGGGCAGGCTATAGAGAATGGAACCGATCACGAGTCCGGTGAACGTGAACGCTAGAGTGTGGCCGGTCACAGATTGCCACCAGCGTCCCAGTGGACTTTGGGAGCCGAGTGCGACGAGAACATAAAATCCGAGCACGGTTGGGGGCAGCACAATCGGCAATGCGACCAGAGCTTCGACCAGAAATTTCCAACGCCAGCGCGAGAAAGCAATCCAGTAAGCGAGCGGGAGGCCGGCAACAAGAAGGATAGCCGACACGACCATCGCCAGTTCTATGGTGAGTTGAAACGCCTGCCAATCGATCGACATATTTTCTGGCCGTGGAGATTGTACAGTGCGTTGCCTAAATTCCCAGAATAGCTTCCCATAATGGTTTTGCGCGGACTTTATTTGCTTTTGAGATTGACCGGTCCACGACTCACTCCGATACTTGCCTCAACCGTCGAGTATCTATGATCTGTACCAGGCTTAGTTGTACCAGGTTCTGCCGCGCCGTTTCCGCTTCCCTGCTTGCACTTTTGATACTCACATCGCTTGCGATCACACAAGCTCCAGGGGCGATGAAAAATGTTAAGACAACGCCGGTCACGGATACGGATACCGATAACGATCACGAAGAGGAGCGTGCGGAGTGGTTCTCGCACGGCCGGAAAGTTCCAGGGAAATCGGCCGCCGCGCTGCGTTATCGCGCTTATCAGGTGAAGATGCAGGCGCGGGCGGCTCGGCTGGCTCTGGCCCGAGCGGCGCGCGGGAATTCGCAAGTCCCGGCAGCGTCCAGCGGGTGGACACCGTTGGGCCCGGTGCCGCTGGCCTCCGACGCCACAGGAACGGGCTTTCAGAACTACAACCAGGTTGCGGGCCGGGCTACCGCAGTAGCGATCGATCCGGCGGACGCCACGGGCAACACAATCTATATCGGCGGTGCGCAGGGAGGAGTTTGGAAATCCACGAATGCGGCTACTAGCGTTGCGAACAACGTGACCTGGACCACTGTGACGGACGACCAGGCTACGCTTTCGATCGGCTCGCTCGCGATTCAGCCGGGGAATTCCGATCCCGCGCAGAGTGTGATTCTTGTGGGCACGGGCGAGGCGGACAATTCCGGAGATTCTTATTTCGGCCTGGGGATTTTGCGTTCCGCCGACGGCGGCAGCACGTGGGCGTTGATGCCCACCGCGAACGGTGGAACATTGTCTTTTAGCGGGCTGGGCGGCACGCGCATGGCTTTCAGCACCGCGGCTGGGCAGACGAACACGGTGGTCGCGGCCATGGCCGCCAGTTCGGAAGGAGTGGTGGATGGCGCGCTGACTGCCAGCACTTACCGCGGCCTTTACACGTCCGCCGACGCCGGGCAAACCTGGACTTACGACGCGTTTTTTTTCGGCGGGGCGAGCGAGTCGACATCTGCCACTTCGGTGGCGTACAACGCCGCTGCTGGATTGTTCTTTGCGGCGTTGCGCTACCACGGTTTTTATTCTTCGCCGGACGGTGTGACGTGGACACCTCTGGCTGTTCAGCCGGGCGCTCCAGGATTGCTAAGCACCACGGCTTGTCCGCAGAACTACGTGACCACCTGCCCGATCTATCGCGGTGAGATTACCGTAGTGCCGGGACGAAATGAGATGTACGTCTGGTTTGTTTCGCTGGACTCGAACAACAATCCCGCGGACCAGGGCATTTGGCAGAGCGAGAACAGCGGAGCCTCGTGGACACAAATCAGTGACAGCGGCATCATCAATTGCGGTGATTTCGATGGCTGCGGCGTAGAGCAGGGATTCTATAACCTGGCGCTGCTGGCGGTTCCGAACGGCGCCTCGGCCACGGACCTGTATGCCGGCGCGATCAATCTTTATAAGTGCTCGATCAGTTCGATCAATCCATCCTGCACGAACACTCCGTTTCTAAATCTGACGCACGTTTATGGCTGCGATCCGCTGGGAGCGCTGGCGCATGTGCATCCCGACGAGCACGCA
>PKVZ01000083.1:1122-3084 GCA_003131635.1 Acidobacteriaceae bacterium | reverse complement strand
ACGCAGGATAATGGTTCTCCGGCAACCGCGACGGCGACGACGAGTTCGAGTTGGGGAAATATTTTGTCCGGCGATGGTGGGTACAATGCCCTCGATCCCAACACCGATGACTGGTTTGCGTCGAACCCGGACACGGGGTTCGGAAGCCTGGGCATCCAGGAATGTTCCTCCGGAACCAACTGCACCGACAGCAGTTTCACGGTAGTTGTGAGCAGCGGCGACGTTGGGGGCGACGATGGAGCTTTTTATTTCCCCTATATTCTCGATGCGCAATCCACCAGTTCGATGCTGGTGGGGACGTGCCGGGTGTGGCAAGGGCCGCGATCGGGCGGCGCATTCACGCTATTGAGTCTCAATTTCGATACGCTGGGTACCGGAACTTGCACGGGCACGGAGGTTAATCTGATTCTGGCATTGGCAGCCGGGGGGCCTACGAATGCAAATGGATCGCAGGTCATCTATGCCACCACAGATGGCCCTGGCCCTAGCGATTTGAGTTCCCCGGTAGGCGGAAATGTTTGGGTGACGACTAACGCGACGGCAGTTTCGGGGACGAGTTCCACATTCGCCAATGTCACGCTGAATGGCCCCAGTGGCAGCAGCATCAATCCCAACCAGTTCCCGATTTCCAGCGTTGCGATTGACACTTCGGACCCGACAGGCAACACGGCCTACATTACGGTGATGGGGTTCACGGGCGGGCCGGGACACGTGTGGCAGACCACGAACGCGGGAACGAATTGGATCGATGTTACCGGGACGGGAGCGAATGCGCTGCCGGATTCTCCGGTGAATGCAGTCGTGGTTGATCCGGTTGCGCACGTGGTATACGTGGGCACGGATGTGGGGGTGTTCCAGAGTTTGACACCAGGAGCGGCATGGACGGAACTCGGACCAAGTTCGGGCGGCCAGCAGAGTGGATTCCTGCCGAACTTGGCAGTAACCGCTCTCGCGATTTTTAACTCAGGCGGACAGAAGCTGCTGCGGGCTTCGACGTACGGCCGTGGTGTTTGGCAGTACAACCTGCTGGCCGTGCCGGATTTTCAGATTGTGGTTCCAAATCCGTCGTTAACTATCTTTCCTGGGACAACCGTCAATTTCAACGGAACGGTGACCTCGATTAATGGATACGATAATTCGGTTGAGCTGAGCTGTACAGCGGGGACTTCGGCGCCTCCCGTTCCATGCGTTCCGAGCCCTGGAATCCTCACGCCGACTTTTGCCGGTGTGGCGTTTTCCGTGAATGCGGGCAGCAGCACAATTGGCGATTACAACTTCAATGTGCAAGGTTCGGGCACGGATCCGAAAAATACAACGCACCTTGCAGCGCTGACCTTGAATGTGGTGGATTTCAGCATGACTGCGCCTTCGCCCGGCAGCGTGATCGAGGCCCGCGGCGCGACTTCGCCGGCGGTGAGTTTTAAAATCACGGCGCAAGGTTCGTTCAATCAAAGCGTGACTCTGAGCTGCAATGCTGGGCAACTTGTATTTGGAGCGACCTGTGGATTCACTCCCAGCGCTACCTTTAATTTGACTTCCGCCTCGCCGGTTAACGCGACGGCGAACGTAACCATGCCGGCGGGAGCTCCACTCAGCCCGCCCAACTACACGATCACGCTGGAGGCTAATACAGCAGGAGCACCCACGCCTCTGACGACAACATTCGCGGTGGACGTTGTCCCTAATCCTACCTTCGTCATCACCGAAGCTGCGCCCTTTCCCAACGTAAAGGCGGGCAGCACCGGTACCACGGGTCCGATAACTATTTCGTCACAAGACGGGTTCACCGGCACCGTCAGCCTGAGCTGCGTGAGCACATACGGGACTGGTAGCTGCAGCATTAGCCCGGCGTCGGTAAGTTCGTTTCCTGCGACAGCCACTCTCACCATCAACGGAACCAGTTTCTCCGCGGGAACCTACCAGGTTAGCGTGATGGGAACGTCTGGTTCGACTTCGGATTCT
>PKVZ01000083.1:0-1028 GCA_003131635.1 Acidobacteriaceae bacterium | reverse complement strand
TCAATACCCAGGACTCGACCGGCGAACCAAGCCACACGTGGACGATAGCTCTCGCGGTGCAGGACTTCGCCTTCGGTCCGGTCACACCGCCCACCCAAACTGTTGGCGCCGGTCAATCGGCCGTCTACAACTTCAGCGTGATGCCGGTGGGTGCGGCTTTCAGCAATGCTGTGAATTTGTCCTGTTCCGGGGCTCCCGCGAACTCGACTTGCAGCTTCACCCCCAACCCTGTGACTCCTGGCAACGGCCCGGCCGCGGTGGTGATGACCATCGCGACCAGCGCCACAACCCCGCAGGGCACATCCTCGGTTGCGGTTACGGGAACTTCAGGCTTACTCGCCCACTCGACGGCGGCGTCCCTGGTTGTGGGCGGGAACGGTTTTCAACTTGCGATCACGCAGCCTTTCCCAGCCGGTGAGGTTGCGGGATCTCAGCAGTCGGCCAAAATATCTCTAACCCCCAACTACAGCGGCGCCGTCAATGCCACTTGCGACGCCACATCGCTCCCGGACACGCAATGCACTCTGAGCCCTGCGAACCCCATTGCCATTAGCGGCTCGCCGATCATGATCACCGCCCTTATCAACATTCCCTCCGATGCGGCGGTGGGCGCCTATAGCGTCACTATCAGTGTCCAGGATGCCAGCGGCACCCCCAGCCACTCGTTGACTTTGCCATTTGCTGTCACGCAAGAAAACAGTTTTCAACTGGCGGTTACTCAAACCTTCTCCTCCGCTGCACCGGGATCTCAGCAATCCGCGAAAATATCCCTGACACCCAACTACAGCGGCTCAGTCAATGCCACCTGCGGCACCACGACGCTTTCGGGCGCACAATGCATACTCAGTCCGCCAAACCCTATCGCCGTCAGCGGTTCCGCCGTGACCGTGACTGCCCTCATCAACATTCCCAACAATGCCCTACCCGGGGCGTACAGCATCAACGTCAATGTGCAGGACGCTAGCGGCACTCCGAGTCACTCATTAACCCTACCGCTCACGGTAGTCCAGGACTACAGCATCGGCGAT
>PKVZ01000021.1:7009-17653 GCA_003131635.1 Acidobacteriaceae bacterium | reverse complement strand
GAAGGTACTGCTCGGCAATCTGCTCGTGATCCCCATCCAGGACTCGCTGCTCTACGTCGAGCCGCTGTTCATCCGCGCCGAGAACGGCCAGTTGCCGGAGTTGCAACGCGTGGTCGCGTCGTACAGCGACCGCGTCGTGATGGGCGACACGCTCGACCTGACGATGACGGCACTGTTCGAGAATGGTGCGCCGCCAGCGCCGACGATTGCCAAGGCGATCGCGACCGAGCCGGTCCCGCAGTCGATCGCGCAAGGCGGTAGCATCGGCGGCGGCAAGGCCGACATGACCAGCGCCGCGCTGCATTACAATCGCGCGCTGGACGCGATCCGCGCCGGCGACTGGACCAGTTTCGGCGCCGAGATGAAGGCGCTCGGCGACGAACTGTCGAAGCCGTCGGATTCGGGGCATCCCTGACAGAAAGCACCCTAGCGCGCGTTAGGCACAACTTCAAAATAGTAAATCCTGACTTGACTTCTCAGCGATGGCCCTACTAGTAGTCGGATTCGAGTAGTAGCCGTCTCCGGGGGTCACTTTTTGCTACGCCCACACGTTCTGGCGGTTCGGGGACCGCAACGCTTCCGACATAACCAGCAGCACGCCTAAGCTCGCCGCGCGTTCGTGGGCGAGTTCAAGCGGTGGAGGAATTTCTATGTACGCACGCATCGTCCGCTTCCGGCGCGTTATCCACGCCGGATCTTTTCAACAATTCATGATCGCGATCGTTGCCGCTTGCGCGATGACCCTTGGCACCGTCTCCGTTGCCGGCGCCTCCCATGGATCATTGTATGACTTGACGACACGCGCTCACCGGTCGGATCACGGCAACGGCCATGGCAATGGCGATGGCAATGGAAATGGCGATGGCAATGGCAATGGAAATGGCGATGGCGATGGCAGGAACAAGACTCCCGCTATCGTGACAACCAGCGGGCCCCTCAAGGGCATCGTCAAAGGGAACGTCACCGAGTTCCTCGGAATCCCGTTCGCCGCGCCGCCGGTCGGCCACCTGCGCTGGATGCCTCCGCAGCCGTACGGCTACTTTCACGGCCTGCTCGACGCGTCGTCGTTCGGCAGCGTGTGCACCCAGGGCGGCCGCGGCACCGAGAACTGTCTGTTCCTGAATATCTATGTGCCCAACTTCAAGAAGAACGACGACAAGCACGGCGGCGCGATGCCCGTGATGTTCTGGATTCACGGTGGCGGGCTGACCAGCGGCGCCGGCTCCGACTATGACCCGACTCCGCTGCTCCGAACGGGCAACGTGATCGTCGTGACCATCAACTACCGTCTGGGCTACCTGGGCTTCTTCGCGCAGACCGCGCTCGACTCGGAAGGTCATGATGCCGGCAACTACGGCCTGATGGATCAGCAGTTCGCGATGCAATGGGTGCAGAACAACATCGCGGCGTTCGGCGGTGACCCGGGCAACGTCACGATCTTCGGCGAGTCCGCCGGCGGCCACAGTGTCTATTGCAACCTCGCGTCGCCCACCGCGGCCGGGCTGTTCGCGCATGCGATTTCTGAAAGCGGCTCGTATCTGATGTTCGACACCTTCATTCAGTCGATCGTGCCGCTGTCTGTTGGCGAAACGACCAGCGGTCTCGTCCCCAGCGGCAATTCGGTCGCGAGCGGGTTCGGATGCTCTACCGCAGCCTGCCTGCGTGCGGTTTCGAACACCGCATTGGTCGGCGTCCAACCGGGGACCTTGTACGCCTTCGTCGATGGTACGCTGCTTACAGAGACACCCGCCCAGGCCTTTGCGAGCGGTAATTTCAACCGCGTCCCGGTGATAGCGGGCACCAATCATGACGAATGGGCCCTCTTCGTCGCCGAGCAGTACGACGCCACTGGCAATCCAATCCTGACCGAGGCTGAATACGATGCCGCCACCTCCGGGCCCAACGGGCTGTACGGCCCAGCGCTCGGGCCGCTTGTTGAATTAGTCTATCCATATGCGCCGCCGGGCGGCCAAGTGCTTACCGCGTCCGGCACCGACGTGTTTCGCAACTTCGTCCTGCCCTATCCGCTCGCCCAAACCCACTTCATCCGCGCCATGGAGATCCTGCCCCGGACGCTGCAGCTCGTCCACCATGCCAACGTGCTCATCGATCGCACCGCATCGTTCCGCCGTGCCCACCCCGATGACTGGAAGGACGGAGTGCCGGGCATGGAGCTGGATCTGGATGGCGGCAACACTTTCGATCCCGACAGCCATTTTTTGTTCTGGAAACCGGACACGCCCGTGCTCGTGGAGCCAGCCGGAATGCCGTGGCGCCTCGATCCTGGCAACGACCTCATCCTCAATATGCACCTGAAGCCCAGCGGCAAGCCGGAAGTCATCGACGCGCAGATTGGCTTGTATTTCACTGACAAGCCACCGGCGATTCATCCGATGCTGCTGCAGCTCGACGGCGATAACCAGCTCGACATTCCCGCCGGCGATCGCAATTTCGTTGTGCAGGATGAGCTGCGTTTGCCGGTCGACGTCGAGGTCCTGGGCATCTATCCCCACGCGCATTACCTCGGCCGCGAGCTCGAAGCGTGGGCCATCCTGCCCAGCGGGCAAAAGACGTGGCTCATTCGCATTCCCAGCTGGGACATCGACCGCCAGTCCGTATACCGCTATCGCACTCCCGTCTCTCTTCCGCGTGGATCGGTGCTGCACATGCATTACGTCTATGACAACTCGGATGAGAACATCCACAATCCCAACTCGCCGCCCATTCGGGTGCGCGCCGGCAACCGCTCCGTCGACGAAATGGCGCACCTCTGGGTTCAGGTTCTGCCGGTCGATGTTCCCAGGGGAAGTTTCGATCCGCGTCTCCTGCTCGAGCACGCGTGGATGGAGCATCGCGTACGTCTCGAGCCCGGCGATTCGATCGCCCTTTACAACCTTGCGTCGGCGGAAGCGGGGCTCGGCCATAATGCGCAGGCTGCCGATACGTATCGCGCCATTCTGCGCGATCGTCCCAACGATGCCCGCACTCTGAACAGCCTCGGCGCAGTGCTGGACAAATCCGGAGACACACCCGGCGCCGAACGATCGTTCCGCCATGCCCTCGCCGTTGAGCCCGCAGCTTGCGATCCACGCTTCAACCTGGCGAGCCTGGAACTGAATCGTTCACAGTTCCGTGACGCAGACAGCGACTTCCGCGCGCTGCTCGAGCATTGCCCGAATGATCCGGCCGCCCACGATGGGCTTGGCCTCGCGCTCGCCGGCGAAGGAGACAACGCATCCGCCGCATCGGAATTCAACGCCGCGCTTGCGCTCGATTCGCACAATTTCACCGCGCACTACCACCTCGGTGAGATCGCGATCGCTTCAGGGCGGGCCCAGGACGCCATCGATCCTCTCTCCATTGCTGCCAGTGAGAATCCCGGCGATCTCGACACGCGCGAGCGGCTCGCCATGGCTTTCGCGCAATCCGCACGCCCCGACGACGCGATGCATCAGTTGCGTGAAGCAGAAAACATCGCGCCAAACAATGCCGAGCCGCACGCCTTGCTCTCCCAGGTCCTGGCTTCCGCCGGCCGCCTGCAGGAAGCCATTGCCGAGCAGCGCACCGCCCTGCGCCTCGCGCCCGAGGATCCCGACGGCTGGAATAATCTCGGTGTCCTCGAAGCCCGCGCCGGAAAAACCGACGACGCGCGAGAAGACTTTCAGCATGCCTTGCAGATTGCGCCCGACGATGCCCAAGCCCGCGCCAACCTCGCCCAGCTCCCGCCCCATTAACTCTGCGCAGAGTGGCAGCATCCGCCCGGACGGTACCGTCTCACCAGCGGAGCGTCACCGTCTTCTCCATATACCCATCGCCTTCGGGGAATCGAACCTGCAGCGTCCGGAGCCCTGCTTCCGCAGCACTCAGTTCTCCGTCCTGTGTGATGAGCTTCGGCGCCGGACCATTCTCCCGGACGTTCAGCGTCTGCGTGGTGCCACCCGGCGCGGAGAGCCGCAGCGTGAGTTCACGATCGCCGAATCGCTCCTCGATCACCTTCATCTGTTGTGTCTCAGCCCCGCACTCGGGCGATTGCACGGGGATCCCCGCCTCGACCGCAGGCAGCGGAATGTGCAGCACGCCATTCCTCGTCTCGGCTCCCGGAATCCGCGAACCCAAAAGGATTCCCGCATCGCTCGCCTGCACCAGCATCGCGCGCCCCTCGCGCCGCAACATCACATCCACCGTCTTGCCGCCGAAAGGCAGCCGCCGGATCGCCGCCTGGTTCCAAGCCGCCGGCAAATGCGGCGAAACGGTCAGCGCATTCCCCGCCGCGTTCCACTCCAGTCCGAACATCCCGCGCAGTACGGGCGAAATCACCATCGCCGACGACCACAACTGATGCGCCGTGCTGCGCCCCAGCACCTGATAGAAGCGCCCCGACAGCAATTCCGTCACATCGCTCAGGTCCTGCGCCCACGTCAGATTCGCATTCTGCATCAGGTGCGCATAGGCAGACAGGTCGTGCCCCGCGCGATACTCCGCCACTGACACCCACCCCGTGTAGAGCGGCCACACCGTTCCCTGGTGATAGCTGATCGGATCGTAAAAACTCGTCTGGTCGCTGATGATGCGAGTGCCCCAGTCTGTCGAAATGTGGCTGTCCGCCCAGCGCCCCATCATCGGATCGACGTGCTCCAGACCATACGTCCCGTCCCACCACGCCACTGCGGGAAAGATGCTCTCCGTCCTGTCCACGCCGTCGCTGCCATTCCAGCTGAAGGCATACCCCTGCGCGTCCGGCAGGTAGTACTCGCTCTCGATCGTCTTCGCGATCCGCGCCGCCCGCTGCTGCGCCTGGCCGGCCAGGTCGGTGTGCCCGGTTGCCCGCGCCAGGTCGGCAAACGCCACGCTCGCCTGCTCATCGAGCGCCGCCAGATAGATTTCCTGATGCGGCATCTTCGGCACCCACGACTCCACCCAACCGGTGCCTTGGGAGTTGTCGTAAATCCCGTCGCCGTCCGTGTCGTGGGTTGTCTCGAAATTCCAGGCGCGCTCCAGCCCCGGCCAAGTCGACGCGATGAATCCCAGGTCGCCGCTGATCTTCAGATAATCGTTGGCCGCCATCAGCAGCAGCGGCGTCGAATCCGCCGCGGCAAATTCGTAAGGCAGCGTTGCCCACGGCACCAGGTCCGCCGTCTGCGATCGCTCGTGCATGATCTTCCCATCGGCGCGCTGGTGCAACAGCAGAAATTCGATCTCCTGCCTCGCCGTCACAAAATCCCCATAACTGCTCGCCGCGTAGAGCGACCACAGCGCATCCCGCCCGAAGAACCACCCGAATCCCGGGCGCGTCACATCGCCCGAGCCCACGAAACCGGCCGTCAGCGCTTCGTCCTTCGCTCCAGGAGCCGTCTGCACCCGCAACTGATCAATCGCGATCTCTGCCCACGAAAACGCTGCATTCAGACTCGCATCCGGTGTCTCGATCGCTGTACCCTCAGCCAGAAGATTCGCATAGTAGGCGCGATTCTGCTCGCGAATCGACGCAGCCCGGTTCCCGAGATCGCTGAGATTCTGCCCCAAAGATTCCTTCGTCGCTGCGGCTGTGGAGTTGGCAAACGCGAGGAGCAGCGGAAAAGCCTTGTTCGCGTCCTGCTTTGGATCGAATTGCAGAACAAACTGCAACGGCCAGGAACTCGGTCGTTCCTGATACGGCGGCAGAATCCCCGGCTCGCTCCCCGGAATCGCCAGCGCCGCAGCCTGATCGGGAAAAGCCAAATGCAAAATGTAGAATCCCGACCCGCCGCTGTTCCTCACCCATTCCGGCGACGGCGGCGGCGGCGAGTCCGCTGGCCACATCCGCTGCATCACCGGATCGAAGCTGAACGTCACCGTCATCGGCCGGATCGCCTGCATCTGATAAACCACCATCGCCCCAGCGCCCGCATCGCCGGCCTTCGGTGCCAGCATCGTCTGCCGGATCGTGAAGTTCGGATGTGCATAGACGATCGTCGTGTGGTCCGGTTCCACCTCAATCTCGGCAGCCTGCTCGTTCACATCGATCGGCACCGGATAGTCCTGCATGCGCACCGACATTTTCATCCCGCTCAGAATCTTCCAGGGAAACAGCCACAACTCATAGGAGCCGTCCTGCCGGCCGAGAATTGCTCCACCCGGCCCCACGACCGAGAACGGCATCTCGACAAGGGCTGGGCGTTTGATGCTCAGCCCGGCAGCTTGCGCGGACCGTGACCCGCTCGCCGCCTGCAGCAGTGCCTGTGCCCCACCTGCCCCGCAACTGATGCCGAGGCCAGCCAGGACAGTCGCCACATTCCGGAACCGAGCCTTCAACTCCCAATTCTCTCCGCGCATCGCACTCCTTTAATGATGCCTCTCTCCCTCGTACGTCGCGCCCGCCTTCGATCAGGAACGGAACAGACCTACCCGTATATCATGCGCAGGCGGATGGCGGAGAGGATGGAGAATGTTCGGTTTTTTCTTTAGGCCGCAATTGGCGCTTCGCCTGGGTATGCGACGGAGTTCCGGGAAAATTCGGAGTACGGAACCGTCGTCAGATCGGTGCGCCGGCCTGCTGATGGGATCGAAGCCTCCGAACCGGACAGATTCCAGGAACCCGCTGGCGGAGAGACAGGGATTCGAACCCTGGATACGCTTGCGCGTATACACGCTTTCCAAGCGTGCGCCTTCAGCCACTCGGCCATCTCTCCGGCAAGACCTGGAAGAACAACTTGCTGCCACGGAACGCTGCAGCGATTGCACGGTTGGCAAAATGCGGACCGCGTTGTTTCATTCTATGGGGCATCGATGCATCGGCGCAAATGGGAAGCTGCGAGGTTGAGGATTCTGTTGGGTCGCGATCTACGAAAGCTTGTCCGGGCCCGTTGGATCGGGTCGGACTGAACTGGAAACGGCTGACGCTGTGCTCGACGTAGCGGAGCCCGCCGAAGCGCTTGCTGCGGCCGCGCCGTTGGTTGGAACGGAAGAGGAAGCGCTTCCTCCCTGAGAAGCGCCTTCGGGCATCGGAGGCGGCTTGACGCCATCGACGACGTGATGACTCAGGCAATAAAGCGCAAGTTCCAGACGATCGGCGACCCCCAGTTTGTCATACACTTTGCGCAGGTAATTTTTTACCACCTGCTCCGTCGTTCCCACTCGAAGCGCAATCTCTTTATTCTTCATGCCCTGGGTAACGCACGAAACGATCAGCGTTTCTTTGGGCGTGAGTTGGACTTTCGGACGCGCTCCCGAAGGCCGCAGGTTATGGCCGCGAAACGCTTCCATCACCCAATGAACCGCCTGGTTTTCCAGCCACGGTTCTCCGGCGGCAACTTTGCGCAGGCAGTCGACCAGCACCTCCGGTTCAACTTCGCGCGATAGAATCCCGTGCGCACCGCGGCGAAAAAGATCGAGAGTAAGTTGTTCGTCCGATGCGGGGGTGACGACGACGATTTTCAGTTGCGGCGTCTGACGCAGAAGTTCCGTCACCGCTTCCACTGGATTGGGCGCCAGCGCAGATTCAAAAATCAAAACGTCCGCGGAAAATTTGGTCACCGCAGATTGAGTCTGAGGCAGCGTCTCGGCTTGGCCGACAACGCGGATGTCGTCTTCTAACGCGAAAATCTTGCGCAGTCCGGCGCGAAAGATAGCCTGGGTATCGGCCAGGATCACGCGGATCAACTGCGTCGAGCCGCTGTCCTCGTGAACCCCTTGACTTTCTCCGACGCTGACCGTGCTGGCCATTAGTTTCCTTCTGCTTGCCTATGCTCGCTCGAAATGGTACTCGTCAATCACTACGCCCACGCCGCGCCGCCCTTTGTCCTCAAAGCTGCGGACTACGCGGCCGTGGCAGTCAATCTGTACATCGGAAGGCGATCCCACCACATCTCCCGGAAGCAGGATGGTGAAATCCACCATCGAACCCACGGGCACGTCCCGATCCATGGCAAAGAGCACGCCATTGGCGGAGATGTTTTGGGTTTCCGCCGAATATGCGCCGCTCTGCGATTTCAATTCCACCGGCAGATGCAGCGGAAATCGTGGAGCACTCTGCATTTCAGCGTAGTGCTTGATCGCAGTCTGCTGCTGCGACTCCGACGTCAATTGCTGCTCTGTCGCTTCGCCCGACACGGTCCCGACGAACCTTCCTTCCGGACCGATGGCCGTCCGGATTTCCAGGAAATTCCTTCTGCACAAACTTTTAACGAACTCAAGGGCAGCGTACACCCGGGAATCAGGCTCGCAAAGTTACGGAAGTCATGGAACGATGGGGCGTTAACTGCTTGAGGATGAGAGGATTACAAGCAAATCGACACCTACGGTTCACTGCACAACTGGGTTCAGACCGGGTTCGATCCAGCGGCTCAGAATTTGGTCACTTCGGTGAAATTGAACTCGCGGATCTTCATGGCTGGCACAACCATGTCAAACGATTCTTCGCCACAAGAACGCAGAGGCACGCTCATGGCGTCGACGCTGGAAAGCATTTGCATGAGGCTTTGGTTGAAGCGAAAATTGAGTACACCTTGCCGCACCTCTCCGTTCTCCACCAGAAAGGTTCCGTCGCGGGTCATGCCGGTGACAATTTTTTCGTAGGGATCGACTTCGCGGATGTACCACAGCCGGGTCACCAGCACGCCGCGCTCGGTGGAGGCAATCATCTGCGCCAGGGTTTGCGGATTTTGCGGCGCAGCAAAAACAATATTCACCGGCATCTCGCCCATTTCGTTGGGCAGGGAGAATCCATGGCCCGTGGCTGCAATCGGCCCGACTTTGTCTTTTTGCTCGGAACGCTTCATGCGCTCCGCGGTCCCCCGCGCATACACCACGCGCTTGACGATTCCATTCTCCACCAGCGGCACACGCTGCCGTGTCATGCCTTCACCATCGAAGGGAGATCCAGTTTGCAAAGGATGAGCGACATCGTCCCAGATAGTGATGTTCTCGCCAAACAGTTTGCTGCCGATTCGTCCGGTGAGGAATGAACGCTGATCCAGAATCGCCATGCCGGAATAATCCCAGAACATGAAGCCAACAATGTCTAGCGCAGCCGAGGCTTCGAGAATTACCGTGTACTTCCCTGCCGGAATCTCCGTCGGATTCGCGGAGTCGATCGCCTTCTTCGCCGCAATTTCGGCCAGCCCAAGAGGATCAAGATTGCTTACGTCGGGCGAATTCGACTTCTGCCATCCCGAGGAATCGGAGGCCAGCATGGTGATGGAAACCTCCGCCAGGGTTTGTGTGTGCCAGTGGCTGAGGCCGCGCGAGTTGAATATGCCCTCCACGGATTCGGAACTGGAAAATATTCCCGCGGTCGTGAGTTTGTGCGTCTTCGCAACCGCGACAATTTTCTTTACGCCCGCGGCCCGAAGCTGCGGAGTGATGGCTGCAGTCTGAGCGAAGTGTCGCGACGGAAGTGTGGCGCAGACGCCCTCGTCCGCGCTTCCGGAAGCCTCACTTGAATCCGGCATAGGCAAGAGATCTGGATCCGGATGCTGCACCTTCGCCAACGCCTCTGAAGATTCAACCACCCGCCGCAAACCATCATCGTCAAATTTATTGGTGAACGCCCGAGCCGTGCGCCCGCCGAAAACCGTGCGCACGGAGACGACATGATTTTCTTCTTCAACATTTTGATGAATGGTATTGTTCGCGAAACGAGTAAGCGCAAATCGCCCGCCGGAAAACAGAACCTCAACCTCGTCGGCAGACGACAACTTCTTGATGCGATCGAAGACATCGCCGGCTTGGTCTTGAGTTAGCATTCAGCACTCAGCNNATTAAAGAAGCCAGCATGCGCTTTACCTCAACAACGCCGGTGTTCAATTGCTGATAATTCGTTTCGTCAAACAACTTGAGGTCGCGTGCCAGAAGAAAGTGGTACTCCAACTCGCTGGCTGAACCGGCGGCAATGTTGAGGTATCGTTGAAAGTCCCCGTTCCCTCGCTTACCACAGCCCTCGGCGATATTGGCGGCGATGGAAGCCGCACATCTGCGTATTTGACTGGTCATGCCGTACATTTCTTGCTTCGGAAATCCCACAGTGCTTCGGTAAGAAGCTAGCACGAGCAGATGCGCTTTGTGCCATACCTGTAAATTCCTAAAATCTTTCATTCAGAACTCCCTTCGCGGCTGAATGCCGAGTGCTGAGTGCTGAATGCTATTGCAAACCCTCCGAAATACTCTGTGACGGATGTCACGCCCCCTTATACGCGCTCCCCACCTTGATCCCACGAAAGCGCGATGGCGCCGCTCCATGTCCCGTGCCCATCACCTGCTGCGGCTGGCCTTTACCGCAATTCGGAGTACCCCAAAGAATCCACTCATCGCGGGAACAGATCGCATCCAGGGAATTCCAGAACTCTGTGGTGATGCCGGAGTACGATGGATTCTTCACCATGCGCACGCGTTTGCCGTGCTCGATCTCCCACCCGATCTCGCAGCCGAATTGAAAGTTGTAACGCTTATCGTCAATCGACCAGGAACGGTTCGTCTGCATCAGAATCCCGTGATCGGTGGAAGCAACCAGTTGCTCCAGGCTCAGCGGCTTCTCGCCCGGCAACAGGCTGATGTTGGTCATGCGAATCATCGGCAGCCGGTTCCATCCTTCGGCGCGCAGCGTACCTCCCGAGCGCGTCTCGCCGATGGTGTGCGCCGTCTCGCGAGAGCTGAGATATCCGGTGAACA
>PKVZ01000021.1:0-6987 GCA_003131635.1 Acidobacteriaceae bacterium | reverse complement strand
CCCAGCACGCGATCGAGTTCGATGGGATGTCCGATCGATTCGTGAATCTGCAACCCCAGCTGGGAACTATCCAGAATAATGTCAAACTTTCCTTCGGGGCACTGCTCCGCATGATGAAGCGCAACTGCCTCTTCCGCGATGCGACGGCCATTTTCAACCAGCTTCAACTCTTCGATCAGCTCGTAGCCTTTGTTCTGCCATTGCCCGCCATAAGAATTTGGATAAGACCGTTTCTGTATTTCATTTCCCGCGAAAGCATACGCCGTGTAACCCGCTCCCGCGGAATACTTGGTCTGATGAATGTCGCTCCCTTCCGACGACAAAAACCAGTGCTCCTCGCGATTGAAGTTGAGGTTGCTTTCGGCCAGAGTAATACCGGCAACCGCGCACAACTCGGAGTCGATGTTCAGCAGCAGCGCGATGTTTTGTTCAACCGAAATCGAAAACGGATCGATAACATGCGGCGTTGTCCATTCGCCGGTCAGCGGCTTTTCCGCGGCAAGCCGGACATCCTGCTGCTTCACTTGCGCCGACGCGCGCGCGATCTCGACCGCGCGAGCCGCCGTCGCTTCAACCCCGGAACGCGACAGGTCTTCGGAAGCGGCGAATCCCCAAGCCCCTTCGGCCAGCACGCGCACGCTCATGCCGACAGACTCGGCGTCGGACGCGCTGCCCACCTTCCCGTTCTTGGTGGTGAGCGCGCGGCTGCGCTGGCTCACGATGCGCGCATCGGCATAGCTCGCGCCGCGCATGGTCGCGACATTCAAAGCCCAGTTGGCGATTTGCTTCATGCGAAAGTTCAAATTTAACACGAACGGGCAAGTAGCTCTATCCTCCCATAGCGGGAAAAGACAGGCGTTTTATTCACAGTAGCGGTGTGACTTCTGTCACAAGCTCGGCGCGAATTCAGCCCTAGTATCTCAAATGAGCTACACGAGCAGCCATTCTTAGAGAGGTTACCCAAGAACCAGCCCCATCAATTGAGTGGTAATTGCAAGGCCCGAACGGGCCGAAACAATTTAGCCCAGCGCTTCAGCGCTGGGAGGCTGCAGCTCTTTCACAAGTCCCGGAGGGACGACACAAAATGCCACACACCTATTGCAGCAACCGTATTCACGTTATTTTCAGCACAAAAGAGCGGTCAAAAAATCTTTCCGGCGATTTCCAACCGCAACTCTGGGCATACATGGCTGGCATCGCGCACAATCAAGGCTTCGAGGCGATGATTATTGGCGGCGTCGAGGATCACGTCCACGCCCTGCTGGTTCTGCCGCCGAGCCTTCCCCTTTCAAAGGTGGTCCAGTTTCTAAAAGGCAGCTCCTCGAAATGGATCAATGATACGCAGGCAACTGCACTACGTTTTGCATGGCAGGAAGGATATGGCGCCTTCAGCGTGAGCGCTTCGCAGACATCGGAGGTCGGGCGCTACATCAAAAATCAACGATCTCATCACGAGAAGAAAAGCTTTGAGGAGGAGTTCCTGACGTTCTTAAAAAAATATGGCGTGACCTATGACCCGGCCTATGTTTTGGGATAGGCATGTCCTCCTCCGGGACTGGTTCTTTTCCTACAACATACCCAGCGCTGAAGCGCTCGGCTAAGTTATTTCGTCCCTCGCGGGACGTGGACCTGGGCAAGCCCGACATAAGCAACTGATCTTGCACCGACCTAGGGCGTGGCGCGCGCCACATCCAACGCCTGCCGCACCGCCAGCAATTCCTTCAACACCTCGCGCAGCTTGGTCGATTCCAGCGCATTCGCTCCGTCAGACTTCGCCTCTTTCGGATTGTCATGCACTTCCAGGAAAACGCCATCCACGCCGGCAGCGACGGCCGCACGCGCCAAAACTGGAATAAACTCCGGCTGCCCGCCGCTCACCGCAGGACCTTTCTCATCGGCCTGCGCGGAAGGCAGCTGCACGGAATGCGTCGCGTCAAAAACTACCGGCGCGAACTTGCGCATAATGGCGAGCGATCGCATGTCCACAACGAGATTGTTATAGCCGAAGCTGGTGCCGCGCTCCGTTAGAAAGACTTGCGTGTTCCCCGCCTCGCGGCATTTTTCCACCGTGTGCCGCATGTCCCACGGCGAAACGAATTGACCTTTCTTGATGTTGACCGCGCGCCCGCTGAGCGCCGCCGCAACAACAAGGTCGGTCTGACGGCACAGAAACGCGGGTATTTGCAGCACGTCAACAACTTCTGCAACCTTGGCGACGTCCGCTACTTCGTGCACGTCCGTGAGCACCGGAAGCTGAACTTCATCTTTGATTTTTTTCAGAATCCGCAGACCTTCTTTGATTCCGGGCCCGCGAAAGCTCCGAAGCGAAGTGCGGTTGGCTTTGTCGTAGCTGGCCTTGAAGATAAAAGGAAAGCCGAGAGCCCGCGTCACGCCCTTGATGATCTCAGCCATGCGAAGCGCATGTTCTTCGCTCTCGATCACGCAGGGACCGGCAATCAGGAAAAGATTTCCCGAGCCGATCCGGACCTCGCCGACTTGGAAGGAGGTGGGCAACAATCTCACCAAAAATCATTTCAAGAGACACAGAGGCACAGAGAAATGCGCATCATTGGTTTTGCCTCCTCTGTGTCTCTGTGACTCTGTGGTGATCTAAAGCCTGTGATCCTACCGGCGTGCGACTTTTTCCGGACGGTGAAACATCTCCACCGCCGCAGTCTCTTTCTCCGCCCGCCGTTTCGACCCGTGCTCGTACGCCGCCGCAATGAACGTACTGAACAATGGATGCGGCTCCAGCGGCTTCGACTTGAACTCAGGATGAAACTGGCAGCCGATGAAATGCGGATGATCCGGCAACTCCACCATTTCAACGTAAGTGCCGTCCGGAGTTGAACCCGAAATTCTCAGCCCTGCGGCTACCATCGGCTCTTCATATTCGCGATTGAATTCGTAACGATGGCGATGGCGCTCGCTGATTTCCAGCTTGCCATAAATCTTGTGCGCCAGCGTGCCGGGTTCAATCTTGCAAGTCCACGCGCCCAAACGCATGGTCCCGCCCAGTTCCTCCACTCCGCGCAGCTCGCGCAACTTGTAGATCACGCGATGCGGCGTCGCCTGATCGAACTCGCTGGAATTCGCCTCCGCTAGTCCCACCACGTTGCGGGCAAACTCAACGCAAGCGGTTTGCATTCCCAGGCAAATCCCGAAGTAAGGAACTTTTTTCTCGCGGGCATAGCGGATCGCGATCAGCATCCCCTCGATACCGCGCTTGCCAAATCCCCCGGGAACCAGGATCCCGTCGTAATCTTCAAGTTGCGCTTCGTAACTCTGGTCGCCGGTTTCCAGTCCCTCGGCCTCAATCCAGTTCAACTGCAGTTTCAGATTGTGCGCCAGCGCACCATGTACCAGCGCTTCCTTCAGCGACTTGTACGAATCCTCATACTCCACATATTTGCCGACAATCCCAATCGTGACCGTATCTTTCGGGTTGTATACCCGATGCACAATATCTTCCCACTTGGAAAGATCGCGGTCTTTCGCTTCCATCCGCAGATATTTCAACACCAGTGTGTCCACGCCTTCATTGGCGAACACCAGAGGAACTTCATAAACCGAAGCTACGTCCTTAGCCGTGATCACCGCTTCTTCCTGCACGTTGCAGAACAGCGCAATCTTCGACTTAAGCTCCTTCGCCAGAAAGCGGTCGGTGCGGCAAAGCAGAATGTCAGGTTGAATTCCAATGCTGAGCAGTTCCTTCACCGAGTGCTGCGTCGGCTTGGTCTTCAACTCCTGCGCNNCGCATCTGGCGGATCGCTTCCATGAACGGCAGCGATTCGATATCGCCCACCGTGCCCCCAATTTCCACGATCGCCACGTCAACGTCCTGCGCCACCTTCTTCATCGCCGCTTTGATTTCATTCGTCACGTGCGGAATCACTTGCACGGTCTTGCCCAGATAATCGCCACGGCGTTCTTTCGCGATGATCTGTTCGTAGAGCCGGCCCGTGGTCCAATTGTTGTCGCGAGAAAGTTTGGCGTGAGTAAAACGTTCGTAGTGGCCGAGGTCCAGATCGGTTTCGGCGCCATCGTCGGTCACGAAAACTTCGCCGTGTTGAAACGGCGACATCGTCCCCGGATCGACGTTGAGGTAGGGATCGAACTTCATCAAGTTAACTTTCAACCCGCGGCTTTCCAGCAGACAACCGATGGAAGCCGCAGCCAGTCCCTTGCCTAGAGAAGACACAACTCCGCCCGTTACAAAGATGTACTTCGCTGGCATCTCTTCCTCGCTTTAAATTGTGATTGAAAAATGGTGCAGGTGGGGTGCACGATCAATTATGCCAGAAGACGCCTGTGGAAAGAAACAGAAGAATCGGTGGAAAGACTCATGCTGAGCCGCTCTCGGCCGTCCGGCCGAGCGGAGTCGACCGCTCCGTCGTCGACTCCAGGCAAACTGAGCCACCATGAAGAACCCGCGCGCGTTGACTATCCCGGCAATGTGGGCGAAAATGATTCAGCACTTCCCTCGATCTCGGAACTGTCGGACTCGGCTTTTTCGCTTCAATCGTGGGCCTGTGGCGCAGCTGGGAGCGCGCTTCCATGGCATGGAAGAGGTCGTCGGTTCGATCCCGACCAGGTCCACCAAATCTCTCAACAATTTAGAGCAGAACTGGTGGCTGCAACTGCGCCCCGCTCTCCGCTCAGTTGGGGCTCGTTTCCAGGCGGGCATGGTAGCCCTTGCGGGCCCGGACTTGCAACCGTTTTCCGTTTTTCTCGGCGACAATGTTAATCGTACGATAGCTTCCGTTCGGCTGGAAATCGGCCGGTTTATACGCGATGAAGTAGCGGCTGCGGATCAAATCGTGCAGCTTATCAAAGGACTTGCCCAGGGTTGTGAGATCCATGGGAAACATCGCCTGTCCTCCGCTGCGCTCCGCCAGTACCTCTAATACCTTGTCGGCATCCGTCTTATCCCCAATGTCCTCTCTGGTACTGATGGCATAGACCGTCACGCCAGCCTTTTCCGCAGTCCGGATGCTCTGCCTCAAACTAGCGTGGCTGGAATTATCTTCGCCGTCGCTCAGTATCACCAGAACTCTCGCAACTCGCTCGCTCTCGGGATATTCCGACAACTTCCAACACGCAAACGACACCGCATCGAACAGAGCTGTCCCTCCTCCGCTTGTGAGCTTCTCAATCCCCTTTCCCAGCTCACCCGGGTCCGAACTGAAATCCTGGGTTACGGTAGCTTCCGTGGCAAAACCTACGACAAACCCGAGATCGGAGGTGCTCTTCAGTATTTTCTCAACGAACTTCGTAGCGGCGCGTTTTTCGAACGAGAACCGGTCGTGCACGGAACCGCTGGTGTCTACCAGCAGAGCCAATCGAAGAGGAAGCTTCGACTGCGGAGCAAATTGCAGCACCCTTTTCGGAGGTTTATCGTTATCACGGATTTGGATGTCGGACACCTCCAAATCGTTGATCATGCGCCCATGGCTGCTAACGGAGAAAAACACAGCCACATCGTCAACACTCTTACGGATGGTGTAGACCCCACGCGGACGGCTCGAAAAACTTGGGGGCGCATTCAAAGCTGCGCTGTTGGCATCCTCCGTGTCCGTGTTCGCCTCTGCCCGGGCGCCGCAGTTTTCGCACTCCCCGCCATCGGATTCATCCCCCAATGTGTTCAGTTGCGCCTTCAATCGATCACTATTGGGGAAAGTCTGTGGCCGCAGAGAAGCAATCACGGTTGTTTCAGGCTGCGAACTGCCAGCGTTCGCAGCTCGGGCCCTTACTTCCTTGTTGTGGGCAATAATTGCGAGATTCTGGCGTGCCGCTGGAGCGGACGCGTTGGTCGGGTCCTCGCTTACAAAAAGGTTCAGCTCGCGCTCCACGGTTTCGAAATCGTTGAGACTCATGGCTGCCGCAGCAGCAACGTAATGCACATTCGCCATTCCTTTATGGTCGAGCGCATGTACCCGTTGAGCCGTCTCCAACACTAGTTGGTATTGATGGTTTCCGTTTTGCGCGTACCCCAAGGTCGTAAGGATCTTGGCGTCATTCGGACGAAGCGAAGCAGCTTTCTCCAGTGCCGATTGCGCGCTGCCAAAATCTTTCCGCGATAATGCCAGCTGACCCAGACGCACAAACGAACCTGGAAACTTTCCGTCCAGATTGGCAGCCGCTTCGAATTCACTCCTGGCCTGACCTGGGTCTTCCTGATCGACGTAGGCCAGCCCGAGACCGATGTGAGCGGAGACGAACTTGGGATAGTCCCGGATCGCCTTTTCCATATGCCTGATGGCTTCTTTCGAGTTCTGCGCTTTCAACAAAGAGCTACCCCGGTTGAACTCCACCACGGCATTATTAGGAGCTTCCAGGTCGAGGGCTGATACAACGCCAGAATCAATCAGCTCTTTATCCTCCGCCTTTAGTCGCTCAATGTCCTTGAGTCGCCGGTTCTCACTTTCGAGATATATTTCCGCGAAGTCGACTGTTTCCATTGCGGAACCCAGACCTCCGTTCATGGGGGGGAAGGGCATGGCGCCCCCCCCGGTCGTCTCTTGTGCGAGCGCAGAGATCCCGCCACACAGCCAGAAGGCAACTACCCAGACGTGCTGGCGCCGAATAGACCTGGACGATAGGAACTGACGCGCAGAGTGCACAAGACGACTCCTGCAATTGATGTGGGGCTCGATCCCTCAACTTATCGAGGGCGGTATGCTGAGATTGGGGTCGGTCTCCGCCGACTTCGCTACAGGAACATGCTGGCGGCTCTGACCACTGCCCCAAACCGGCATGAGAATTACGGGGGATATCCCCAAGCCCAGTTGGCACACCAAGCTCCTGCATTGTACAACGAGACCCTGTAAAGAACTACAACATTGGGAGAGCGGTAGTGTCCTAATTCCCGTACCGCAATCGTAGCGCCGCCGTCCCGGCGGCTGTCCGGCGGGCGTCCCGCCCGCCGCTGCCTAGGGCGGCAAGGATGCCGACGCCACTTAGTGAAACCCTTCGCCGCAAATTAGG